>DASTML010000065.1:0-14352 GCA_035714175.1 Bryobacteraceae bacterium
AAGGGGCCAACTATCAGGCGATGATCCGCCTGCGGCCTGGCGTTGGCGAAGCGGCGGCCGTCACGGAACTGCGCAATCTGTCCGGGTTGTTGCCGCCGCGGAAGACGGTGGGCAATGATCCTGCCTGGACTACCCGCTTCCAAATGCAGCCTTTGGCAATGGGCCGGTCCACCGGATTGCGAAAGCCGCTATTTCTTCTTCTGAATGCCGTGGTTGTCGTGCTGCTGATTGGCGCTATCAACGTCGGCGGTTTATTGTTGGCCCGGCAAAGCGGGCGCGCCGCGGAACTGGCGACACGAATGGCGCTAGGGGCAACACGGGCACAGGTGTTCCGGGAGGTGCTGCTGGATAGCGTGGTGCTCATTGCGCTGGGCGGCTTGCTGTCGGGCCCCGCAGCGTACGGTGCGCTGCGAGGATTGCAATGGGCCAATGGAAGATTGTTCTCTCAAGTTGAGCAAGCGGCCATTGACGGCCGGGCGCTGTTGGCCGCAATGGGATGCACCATCGCAGCGGGACTGCTGGCGGGTTTGCTTCCAGCGTGGCAAAGCGTGCAGTTGCAGAACGGAGGCCGCACTGTAGCGGGGCGGAAGCGAGTTGTGCCGCTGGGCGTACTGGTTGCCGGACAGGTGGCGCTAGTCGCCCCCCTGCTGATTGGAGCGGGTCTTCTCGGGAGAACCTTCGTATCTCTTTGGACATTGCAGGCAGGATTTGACCCGAACGATCTTCTGATCGCGAGGATTTCCTTGCAGGATGCGCGTTACGAAACCGCTGCCAAAGTGCAACAACTTTTCCGCGGCGGTCTGGAAAAGATGCGGGCAATTCCCGGAGTGGAATCGGTAGCAGCCGGCTTGACAGTACCGTATGAACGCCAATTGAATCAGGGTGTGCGAATTGGGGCCCAACCCGTAGCGGAAGAGCGGTATCGAAGCACCAATCTGGTGTATGTGACTCCGTCGTTCCTGGACACGCTGCGCGTGCCGCTGCTGCGCGGGCGTGGTTTGGCCGATGCGGATACGGAAACATCCGGTAAGGTGGCCGTGGTGAACGACGCGTTTATCCGCCGTTTTCTGGATGGTCGCGATGGCGTGGGCGAATTCATTCGGTTGGGAGGAAAGGACCCCGTGCAAATTGTCGGCATTGCGGGGAGCACCGCCCAACGCAATTCGGAGCGGGGCGCACCGTTGGAGCCAGATCCCACGGTCTACATACCCGTGTCTCAAATGACGAACTTCGCCTTGGTGCACCAGTGGTTTTCGCCGGCATGGGTGGTACGGAGCACGTTGCCTCCCGAGGTCCTCTCCAGTCAGTTGGAGGAGATCGTCCGGAGCCTGGACCCGATGATGCCCGTCTCCCAGTTCACGACGCCCTATCAACTGAAAAGCAGCGCGCTGGGCGTACAGCGGCTGATGCTCTGCCTTTTGTTTGTCATCTCCGGATTAGGACTGCTGCTGTGTGCGCTTGGCGTATACGGGCTCGTGGCCAGTTCCGTGGCCGAACGAACCCGGGAGATCGGGATCCGGATGGCGCTCGGCGCATCGGTGGAGGAGGTGGTGCGGAAGGCAATGCGCCCAGGCTTGTTGTGGGCGATGGCGGGCCTTATGGCCGGCGTTCCGCTTGTCTATATGGGGCGTACATTAATGACCGGGCTGATTTACGGGGTATCGGCTGTGGATCCAGTTACGTATGTGGGGATTGGTGCGGTGCTGCTTGTCGCGGTCGCGGCGGCGAGTCTGCTTCCGGCGCTTAAATTGACACGCCTTGATCCGGCGGTGACGTTACGGAATGAATAGCGTTTTCACATGCTGCGCGGCGACATCGGCGGGCCGTCCTTCGTTGCGATTGGTTAGGAGGATGATGGCGATGCCCTGGTCCGGATAGCGCAGCAGCGCATTCCGGAAACCGCGAGTTTCTCCAGTATGGCCGATGACCCTTTGTCCGTCACGGGTTTCCAGCCTCCAGCCAAATACCATACTCCGTGGGCGTACCGTCGTTCAAGACCGCGGACGTCCAACTCTGCTGGAGCGTGGCGCAGTCCAGCAGGGCACAGCGGTCGAGAGCGCGTATCCATTTGGCCAAATCCTGAAGATTGGAGTAGATGCCGCCGTCTCCCAGCACAGCGCTGGTGGGCGATTGATCGTCCCGTCTCCAGCCGGTTTTTGTGCGGGAGTGCCCGTAGGCGCGATTCTTGACGACATCGGCGCCCTCCACATGCGCTACGGTGCCCTTCATGCCCAGCGGGCGAAAGATACGGTTCCGCAAAAAGGTGGGGAAGGATTGACCGGATACCTGCTCCACGACGAAGGCGAGCAGGGCATAGGCGGTGTTGGAATATTTGTACTTGGAACCCGGGGGAAAGAGCAGGGCGGGCTGATTCTTCACGAATGAATACACGCCGGCATCCGAGAACCGCGGTGCCGTGTCGGGAACACTGTTGTCGTAGTCGGGCAGGCCGCTGGTGTGCGTAAGCAGGTGGCGGATGGTGACGCCGTCCGCGTAGGCGGGCCACTGGGGAAGACGCTTTGCTACCGCATCATCCACGGTGAGTTTGCCGTCCTTGGCGAGCAGCAGAATGGCGGTTGCCGTGAATTGTTTGGTAACGGAAGCGAGGCGGAAGTTCGTTTTCGCCGTGATGCGGCGGCCTGATTCGATGTCGGCCGCGCCCTCCACTTTTATTTCAACGGGTTTGCCGTTGCGGAGAACCAGAAGTGCGGAGCCGGGATCCAGCATAGCGAGTAAGAACGGGAGCATAATCAGGAGAATGGGAATGATCCAGTTTGTCGGCAATTACGACGATTTGTCATCTGAGCGCGGCTACCAGTTCCGGTTTTGCTGCGACAAGTGCGGCAATGGATATATGTCGCGCTTTATCCCGTCCAAGGTCGGGATTGCGGGTACTTTGTTGCGGACGGCAGGATCTTTGTTTGGCGGCTGGGCCGGGACGGCCGGCTACAGCAGCTACGATGTGCAGCGATTGGCATCCGGGCCGGAGCACGATTCGGCACTGCGCTCCGCCGTGGAAGAAGGAAAGCAATACTTCCATCAATGTACTCGATGCGGGAAATGGGTGTGCCCGGAAGCGTGTTGGAACGGGAAAGCGAATCTATGCGAAAACTGCGCGCCGAATTTCGAAGAAGAGATGGCTGCCAACCGGGCGCAGGTAATGGCGGACGCGGCGCGACAGCAGATGTATGAGAAAGCGCAGCAGACGAACTACGTGGGCAGCGTGGATATGCGGGTGCAAGGGGAATATGCGGCCCCGAGCGTGGCCGAACGACGTGGTTCAACGCCCGTGTGCTCCAAGTGCAATGCGGATGTGGGCGCTGCCAAGTTCTGTCCGCAGTGTGGAACGCCTGCCGGCGTGGCGGCAAAGAAATTTTGTACGCAGTGCGGTACGCAGGCGGAACCTGGAACCAAATTTTGCGGGGAATGCGGCGGGAAGCTCGCGGGGTGAAGTGATATTCTCGAAAGACTATGAGCAACGAAATTACACGTCGCCATCTTTTGGGCGCATCAGCCGCTGCGTTTGCGGGCGCGCCCGGTGTCCTGTCCGCGCAGAACGTTAGCGGTAAAGTGAACGTCGGGTGGATTGGGTCCGGTACTCGCGGCATGCATGTCATGAAAATGATGTACCAGGCTGTTCCGGATAGCGTCGTGGTTTCGGCCGTATGCGACACATTTGAGGGGAATCTGGCAAAGGGCAAAGACCAGATTCAATCGATGGGCAAGAATACGCCGAAAACGTTCGTTGATTACAAGGAACTGCTGGCCGATAAATCGATTGACGCGGTTTTTATCGCCACGCCGGAGCATCTGCATCACGAGATGACGATCGCGGCCTTGCGCGCGGGGAAGAACATCTACGTGGAAAAGCCCTTGGCCCACACGATTGAAGAAGGGCAGGAGATTGTCCGCGAGGCAAAAAAAGCGGGCAAAGTTGTTCAAGTGGGCACGCAGAATCGTTCGAACACCCTCTATCAAAAGGCCAAGGATATGGTGGCCAAGGGAATGATCGGCGACATTCACTATGTCCGCGCCTTCTGGTACCGCAATTCGCTGGAAGACAATCCGGCCTGGCGCTACGCAATTCCGCCGGACGCCAATGAGAAAAATACGGATTGGAAGCGCTTCCTGGGCACGGCCAAGAATCGTCCTTTCGACAAGCAGCGCTATTATCAGTGGCGGCTGTATTGGGACTACTCCGGCGGTATTTCTACAGATTTGCTGGTGCACCAGACCGACATCACCAACTTTGTGTGCGGCAAAGCCGAACCGCTTTCCTGTATGGCCTCCGGCGGCATCTACCGCTGGGCCGGATCGAACGATGATCGCGAAGTACCCGATACGCTGAGCGCCATCTATGAATATCCGGACCGCTTCCACATCAACTACTCGTGCTACTTCGGCAATGAGCAGTACGGCTACGGGGAACAGTTTATGGGGAACGAAGGCACGATTGAGGTATTGAACCGCCAGACGCTCCGTTTCTACACCGAGAAATTCCGCGGGAAGGCTCCCGATGCGGTAAAAGCGCGCAAAGAGTTCACCGAAGATAAGCCGGGCAACGATATTCCCGCCGTGCAGGCGCACACGGCGAACTTCATCAACGCCGTTTTGGGCAAAGAGAAGGTTATCGCGCCGGTGGAGGTGGGCCAGCAGGCCGCCGTGTCCGGGCACCTCGCCACGCTTTCTTTGCGCAACAACAAGAAAGTCCTGTGGGACAGCAAGACCCAGAAGTATCGTTTCGTTTAGTTCGTTTTTTGGAATAGGGAGACTGCTATGTCACAGAACCAGAACAACTCTAGCCGTATTGTGTTTGCCGCCATTCTGGCCATTTTTGTCTACGGCGTAATTGCCGCGATGCTCGGTGTCTTGTTGGCGTCGTTTCACTTGACGCCGGAGCAAAACGGGCACATTGCATTGGCGCAGGCGATCGGCATGATTATCGCGTCACTATCAGCCGGTCCAATCATTGACAAAAAGGGAAAAAAGCTGGCTTTGGTCACTTCCCTCGCATTGATTGCGGGCTCCCTGTTTCTTCTGCGCAGTTCGACCGGATATGAACAGCAGATGCTGTGGGTTTTTGTACTCGGGCTTGGCGGCGGCATCCTGGTGACCGCGGCGAATGCCCTAGCCGGCGACGTGAATGAAGAACGCCGCTCCGCGACGCTCAACTTCCTTAATCTCTTTTTCGGCTTGGGCGGCATGGCTACTCCGTTGATCGCGGCCAATGTGGTCGACAACGACCCTCAAATGCTCTGTCTGCTTGCCGCCGTCCTGGCCGCCATTACCTTGGTCATTCATATGACCACTCCGATGCCTGGGCCGAAGGGCGGTTCGGCGGCGGGCGTGCCGGTGGGCGAATTGGTGTCGAAGCCCGCTCTTTGGCTGTTTGCCTGCTTCCTCTTCTTATACGTAGCGGCGGAAATCGGTGTATGGAACTGGTTGGCGCAGTTGCTGCAATCGCGCGGCATTGACTCCAAGGCGGCGCAGAACATTGTGGGCTCCGGGTTTGCGTTCGGCATCCTGGTCGGCCGCGTGGTGGTGAGCCGCATTCTGATCAAGATCCAACCGTCGATGGTACTGCTGGCGAGCGCTGCCTTGATGCTCGTGACCACCTATATCCTTTTGCAGACCTCGGACCCGTCCATGGCCTGGGGCACTGTGTTTGCCGCGGGCATCGCCATGGCCCCGGTATTTCCGACTACGCTCGGAATGGTAGGTGATGCGTTCCCGCGCGGCACGGCCACGGCAATGGGCTTTGTGATCACCTTCGGCTGGTTCGGGCTTGCGGTCAGTTCACGTGTCATTGGCGCATTGGGCGGCAACGACCCGGCTCAACTGGGGACCGCACTCATGGTGCTGCCCGCGGTCAGCGCGTTGATGGTGGTGATTATGTTGATCATCCGCACCATTACGCCGAAGAAAGCTTAGCCGGGGCTAGACAAAAGATACGCCAATTTGGGCGGCGACCTTCCGAATGTAGGTCGCCGCCTCTTCATATTCGGCGGCCGTTTTCAGGTGCTCCAACATTAGCGGGGCGTCAATGGCCGTCAACGCCTTCAAATAAGGGCGGTAGTCCAATTCGCCGCGCCCGGGCACAACTTCAATGAAGTGCACGTTCATCTCGGGTGTCCAGGCCAAATCCTTGGCGTGGCAAGAAACGATCCAGCGGCCCAGTTTCGAGAAGAGCTCTTCCGTTAGCGCCGCGTTGTTGTAATACTTTTCCGGGCTGTTGACGGCATTGCAAACGTCGATATGGACGCCGAACGCGGGGCGTTGAATGGCCCGGATTAATTGCAAATACCGGTCCGCGCTTTCAGGCATGCACCAACCCATGATCTCGAGCGCGAACTTAGACCGCTTCGGTTTCACGGCGTCGATCACCTTACGGCAGTTCTCGACGGTTGCGTCAAAGAACGCCTTGCTGAAATTGTCTTTGTGCGGACCGTACCAGACCTTTGGGTTGAAGCTCCCAGCGATATCGACGCAGCAGCGCGCTCCGACGGCATCGGCCAAAGCCAGGCGAGCAGTTACGTATTCCAGATTGGCCTTTCGGGCCGCGGGGTCCGGATCCAGCATGTTTTTCCATGCGCCAACCTCAGCTAACACCACGCTCTCTGCCCGGAACGAGTCTTCGATGGCGCGGCACCGCGCCTGGTCCTGCACGTCAGCCGCCGGACAATAAGCGGCGGAATAGCCCAATCGGCGGTGCTCCCTCGCCAACTCCCGCGGGTCGTCGGACTTAAGGAAAACCGGCCCTCCCAAGCGGACGGACAGCGGCTTTGCGGCGAGAGGGAGAGCGGCGGCAGCGGAGAACAGTTGGCGGCGCGTCGGGTACATGTTGGTGTTGAGTTTATACTAAGATGGCTCCAGGAACGATGGCGGAATCCGCCCCTATTTGCGTGAACTTCCGGCGGCTTCGCGCGCTGTGGTTGCTGCTTCTGCTTGTCTGCGCACAACTGTTCCCGGTGTTTGCCTGGCCACTGGCGGAAGGCATGCGCGGAATGAGCTGTTGCAAGCGCGGCCGGGAGTCCTGCTGCAAACGGAAAACAGTGCGGCCAATGCCCGCTATACAGGCGGGCTATCCTTGTGCGCAATCATGCGCCGGCATAGCGGTCATTCCGTCGCAGACGGCGCCGGCCCATCTGCCGCCGCCCGCTATTTTTGCAATCTTTCGCTTGCCAACTTTCGTGCTTTGCCGGCCGGCCCGGGCTGTGGCGCCAGCTTCTCAGGTTCCAGCAGTCCGTTGGCAGCGACCACCTCCTCTTCCGGTGTAGGTCTCCTTTTAAGCCAAGAAACCTGATTGTAGAGAGGTATCTATGAATCGATTATTGTGCCTTGTGGCCGCCGGAGCGGCCTTGATTTGGGGCGCCAACAAGGGCGGTCCTCAAACTTTCTCCGCTTCGTTCGAGCCGGAAGTTCAATCCCTCGGAGCGGGGAAGAGCCCGAAGTTTTATGCGCGCCGCGCGCACGGGTTGATGATGATTAAAACGGTTCCGGCCCCGGACGGGGGAGCGGATTTGATCTTTCAATCGTCAACCGACCTTGGCGAAAGTTTTGCGGAGACGATGAAAGTCAATCATGTAGTGGGCGAGGTGTATGACCACGGCGAAAACTCTCCGCAGTTGCTGACGTCGCCCGACGAGTCGTCCATGTACGCAGTCTGGAACGGACGCGACCCCAAAAACCCGGAATCCGGTTCTATTCGCTTTTCCCGCGCCGGTACCATGCGCACGGCTTGGAGCCCGGCGGTCACGGTGAACGATGATGTGAAGCCTGCCTCCCATGGATTCCAGACTGCGGCTGTTGCTCCGGATGGAACAATTTATATTGCGTGGCTGGACGGTCGCGATGGCCGCGCTTCGACCGAAGGCGCCACCGGCGGCACCACTTCGATCTACATGACGAAATCGACCGACGGCGGCAAAACATGGTCGAAAAACGTGCGCGTTGGCACAAACGTCTGCCCCTGCTGCCGCGTGACGTGGGGTTTTGTCAACGGCAAAGTCATTATCGGATGGCGATACGTGGAGGCCGGCGATATACGGGATATCTACACCTCCACCAGTGATGACAAGGGAGAAACCTGGAGCAAGGCAGCGCCCGTGTTCAAGGACGGCTGGAAGATCAAAGGTTGTCCCCACGTAGGCCCCGCCATGGCGGTCATGAACGGCAAGTTGTATGTGACATGGTTTACGGAAGGCTCCAATGATCCGGCTATCTACCTGGCTGTCTCATCGGACGGAGGCAAGACGTTCGCGCCACGGACCAAGTTATCCGCCGGTACCGCGGATCCCACGCATCCCCAAATAGCGGTCAACGAAGACCGGCTGGCGATTGTTTTCCAGGCCAGGGATGCGAAGGTAAAAGGCGGTTGGGGAAAGATGGGGGTCTACTTTCGCGAAATTCACGCGGACGGAGCCATGAGTCCCTTGTTGCGCGCAGGGGAAGGGAAGGGCACATTGACCTATCCGACGGCGCAATTGGGGCTGTCCGGACGCATCTTCCTTGGATGGACGGAGACCGTGGAAGGCCAGTCCAAGGCCATGTTATTGCGGGGCCGGGTAGAAAAGTAGCCTAAAACATTTTCATGGCTTTTTGTTTTTGTTAATCTGATCGCGGAGGGATTCCCTTTGCAATTGGCCCTGTTGGCGTTGATTTCCGTGGCGGCCGCGGCACAAACCGCGCCGCTCACGTTGCCCGCCTATGACATGTACCGTTATGCGGTCGTGGGCCGTGCATTTAGCTATACCTTCGTGCCGGGCGGCGGGATCGCGCCCTATGAATTTGGAGTAGAGGAAGGCTCTACGCTCCCTCCGGGGCTCCGGTTGAACACGGCGACAGGCGAACTGTCAGGAGCGGTCTCCGAAGCCGGTGAATACCGCCATTTCGTCTGCGTGGCCGACCAGACGAAAGCGAAGATATGTCTGCCCTTTCTTGTCATTGCGGTAACCCACGAAGGCGATACGTACCAGGAACTGACGCCCGCGCGCGTAACCACGGACTACCAAGGGTTCATCGTCAAACCCGGCGAATATGCCGAAGTTTCCTATGACCCGGTTTCCGGCCGTCTGCCCGATGGCATGGTGCTGGAAACGACAGGCCGGCTTTACGGCATTCCGCGCGCACCCGGCGGGGCCTGGGCTTTCCGCATCCGGACGCGCGATGCCAGCGGTACGTATCACGTGCTTCCTTTCCTGCTCCGCGTCCTTGGGCCGCTGGTTGCCTCATCGAAGATGCCCAACGCCTATAGCGCAGTGGAATACCGCCAGACCATCAGCATTCTTGGCGACAAGCCGCCGCACGTATGGACCGTAAGGCGCGGTCCACTCCCTTCTGGATTTACGATCAGCGACAACGGCATTCTATCCGGCGTCAGCACGCAGCCCGGCTCCTATGTCTTCACCTTGCGAGCCACTGATTCGACCAGCGCCAGTCAGGATCGCGAACTCACTCTAATCGTGGAAGGCCGGCTGCCTCCGTTGGAGGTAGGTAACCCCGTGCTTCCCGGCGCTGCGCTTGGCGTGCCCTACAGTCAGCAGATCAACATCTCCGGAGGGCGTGCACCCTATACCTTTCGCATCCTTGGCTCCATGCCTCCGGGCTTGACGCTCAGTCCGGCTGCTCTTCTGAGTGGAACCCCCACCGCCGCGGGCATATACAGCTTCTCGCTTGAGATCACCGATGTGGCAGGGCAGACCATCCTGAAAACGATCTCTGTCACTGTCGGCAATTTGCGGTATACCGGCGCGACTTCGTTCTCCGCCTATGCACAAGAAGAACTGCGGGTACAACTGACTGCCGAGGGCGGCTCGGCTCCCTATCGCTGGCAGATTGCCGCCGGCGTACCGCCCGCCGGTATAACCCTCGCCGATAGCGGCTTGCTCTCCGGTACGCCGGATGCACAGGGTAACAGCCCACTCACCCTCCGGCTTACCGATGCCACGGGCCGTTCGCTCGATGTGCCAGTGTCGATTACCGTAGGCGCCGCCCGGCCGATACTCTCTGCCAATGGGATCGTGAACGGTGCGTCCTATGCGGCCTCCGGCATCACGCCCGGACAAATCGTCACCCTATTCGGGCAGCGTTTGGGCCCCGCTGCTCTCACTCCGTTCGTTCTTGACTCTAACGGACGCATTCCCAACGCCCTGGGCGGCACCCGCGTTCTATTTGATGGTCAGCCCGCTCCGCTTCTGTATGTCAGTTCCGGGCAGATAGGCGCCATTGTCCCCTACGCCGCAGGCGGCAAGCCCGCCACCGCCATCGTCGTGGAAGCCGCGGGTGTCCGCTCCGCCGCCATCAGCGCCCCCTTAACTGCCGCCGCCCCGGGCCTGTTTACGGCCGACGCTTCCGGTAGAGGCCAGGCTGCTGCCCTCAACCAGGATGGAACTGTGAATCACCCACAAAATCCGCTCCGTGCCGGCGACATCATTGTTCTATTCGGTACAGGCGAGGGGCAGACGATCCCCGCTGGGCAAGACGGCGCGATTACGGGATCCGACAACATTCCAAGACCTACCCTCCCCGTGCGGGTCACAATCGGCGGCGAGGCGGGCTCCGTACTTTACGCCGGCAGCGCCCCCGGTTTGGTTGCCGGTGTATTTCAAATCAATGTTCGTGTTCCCGCCGGCCTTCCCGCCGGAACTAACGTACCCGTATCGCTCCAAGTCGGCGACGCTATCAGCAATCCCGGCGTGACTTTGGCAATCCGGTAAACTCTGTGGTACAGTAAAGTCCTACCCGAAAGTGGTGTGCGCAAACAGGCGCTGTTGACAGGTGCCCAAGTAGTTCGCTAAACTCTAAAGGTTTGCTGTGACGCCTAGCGTTACAGCAATGTAGTGCAGAGAGTTGTTCCTTCTGCTTCTGACTACCGCCGCACGCTCAACTTGGTGCAATGCCAATTCTTGTTGCGGCCCGGTCAGAGGTCAGTCCCGCTACTCGCAAGGACGCAAGCGCCTATCTGGGTATGGACTGTTTCCGAAGATCTACTTCCTAGCACAATCCAAAGTGCAAGATCCCGGTAGTCGCACCACGTGCGCGCTCTGGTTTCTCCCGATCCTGTGGCTGTAATCCGATGGTGCCCACCTGAAAATTATGTAGCCGAGAGGGTCATCTCGAACCGAATTTCAATTTTTTTGTAGTTGCAAGGAGAAGGTATCAGTGCCTACCTTTAACCAGCTCGTGCGCCTGGGCCGCAAGCCCACGCGTTACAAGACGGCGAGCCCAGCGCTCCAGGCTTGTCCGCAAAAGCGCGGCGTCTGTACGCGTGTCTATACCACCACCCCGAAGAAGCCGAACTCCGCGCTCCGGAAAGTGGCGCGCGTTCGTCTGACCAACGGCATCGAAGTGACCACCTACATTCCTGGCGAAGGCCACAATCTGCAGGAGCATTCGATCGTGCTCATTCGCGGCGGCCGCGTAAAGGATTTGCCGGGTGTTCGTTATCACGTTGTGCGCGGTACGCTCGACGCCGGCGGCGTCGCGAACCGAAAGCAGAGCCGCTCCAAGTACGGCGCGAAGCGCCCGAAGCAGAAAGCGTAAGGATTTTCAAATATGCCGCGTAGAAGAAGAGCAGAAGTTCGCGAAATTGCCCCGGATCCGATTTTTGGCTCCACTCTTGTCGAGAAGTTCGTCAATTCCCTGATGTGGGAAGGCCGTAAGGCCGTCGCGCAGCGAGTGTTCTACGCTGCTATGACCAAAATTGGCGAAAAGAGCGGCGGGGAAGAATCGCTCAAGGTCTTCAAGAAGGCTGTTGAAAACTGCAAGCCGATGCTGGAAGTGAAAACCCGGCGCGTCGGCGGTGCCAACTACCAGGTGCCGATCGAGGTGCCGCAGAATCGGCGCACCTCTCTCGCCTTCCGCTGGATCATCGGCAATGCCCGTAATCGCCCCGAAAAAGGCATGCCGGACAAGCTCGCCAACGAACTGCTGGATGCTGCGAACCTTCGCGGCGGCGCCATTAAGAAAAAAGACGACGTCCATCGTATGGCCGAAGCCAACAAGGCTTTCGCGCACTACCGCTGGTAGGGAGACTCCACAAAGTTTTTTATGCCTCGCACTGTACCTCTTGAGCGCATGCGCAATATCGGCATCATGGCCCACATTGATGCCGGTAAGACGACCACCACCGAACGCATCCTCTATTACACCGGCCGCACGTACAAGATTGGCGAAGTCCATGAAGGTACGGCGACGATGGACTGGATGGAGCAGGAGCAGGAGCGCGGCATTACCATTACCTCGGCTGCCACGAGCTGCGAATGGCGTGATATTGCAATCAATATCATCGATACGCCTGGGCACGTCGACTTCACTGCAGAAGTCGAACGCTCCTTGCGCGTACTCGACGGCGCTGTGGCTGTGTTTGACGCAGTAGCCGGCGTCCAGCCTCAGTCGGAAACGGTGTGGCGCCAAGCTGACAAGTACGGCGTACCCCGGATCTGCTTCATCAACAAAATGGATCGCATGGGAGCCGATTTCTTCCATGCTGTCGAAACCATCGTTGATCGTCTCCGGGCAAGACCTGTACCGATTCAGATCCCGGTCGGTGCGGAAGACAAATTCGCTGGTGTCGTGAATCTAGTCACCATGACGGCCCGCATCTGGCGCGACGAATCTCTGGGTGCCAAGTACGACGATGTCGCCATTCCGGCTGACTTGGTCGAACAGGCCCAGCAGTATCGCGCGCAACTCATCGAAGCCGTCTCCGAGTGTGACGACGAGCTGATGAACAAGTATCTGGAAGGCGAAGAACTGACGCAGGCTGAAATTATGCGCGGCATTCGCAAGGCGACACTCGCACAGCAAATCTTCCCGGTCATCTGCGGTTCGTCCTTTAAGAACAAGGGTGTGCAGGATATGCTCGACGCTGTCGTCGACTATCTGCCTTCTCCGCTCGACATTCCCGCCGTCAAGGGTGTGAATCCCGATACAAACGAAGAAGTTACGCGTCCGGCCGAAGACAATGCGCCGTTCTCAGGTCTCGTCTTCAAAATCATGACGGATCCGTTCGTCGGCCAGCTCTGCTTCGTTCGCGTCTATTCCGGGAAGCTCAGCACGGGTCTCAGCGCCTACAATGCCGGCAAGCGCAAGAGCGAGCGCATCGGCCGCATCGTGAAGATGCACGCCAACAAGCGGGAAGAAATTCAAGAAGTTCTCGCGGGCGATATCTGCGCCTGTGTCGGTCTCAAGACCGTGCAGACGGGCGACACGATCTGCGACGAACGCAATCCTGTCATCCTCGAATCGATCGACTTCCCCGCACCGGTCATCCAGCTGGCCATCGAGCCGAAATCCAAGGCCGATCAAGAAAAACTCGGTGTTGCCATCGCCAAGCTGGTCAATGAGGATCCCACCCTCCGGGTCAACACAGACCAGGAAACAGGTCAGACCATCCTCGCCGGTATGGGCGAACTGCACCTTGAAATCATCGTTGACCGTATGCGCCGCGAATTTGGCGTCGAAGCCAACGTCGGCAAGCCGCAAGTAGCCTACCGCGAAACGATCCGCGTCAAAGCGGAAGGCGAAGGCCGCCACGTCAGGCAGTCCGGTGGTAAGGGCCAATACGGCCACTGCCGCATCCGGATCGAGCCGCTTGAAGAGGGCAAAGGTTTCGAATTCGAAAACAAAGTCGTCGGCGGAACGATTCCGAAAGAATACATTCCGGCCATTGAAAAGGGCATCGTGGAACGTCTTGAGGGCGGCTTAATCGCTGGCTTCCCGATGTCTGATCTCAAAGTTCAGGTTTACGAAGGCACGTATCACGACGTTGACTCGTCGGAAATGGCCTTCAAAATCGCCGGCTCACTCGCTATTCAAGATGCGGTTAAGCGCGCCAAAGCCGTGCTGCTAGAGCCGATCATGTCGGTAGAAGTTGTCGTGCCTGATGAATACATGGGGCCCGTCAATGGTGACCTCATCTCCCGCCGGGGCCGCTTGGAAGGCATGGAAATGCGTGGTTCCACGCAGGTCATCAAGTCGATGGTTCCGCTCAGCGAAATGTTCGGCTATGCCACGGAACTTCGCAGCCGCACCCAGGGGCGCGCCGCATTCACGATGCACTTCGGACGTTACGAAGAAGTGCCGGCCAATCTGGCAACAGAAATTATTAGCAAGGCCCAGGGCAAGGTAACCACCTAGTCCGCTGTCCACGAAAGTTTCCACAGGAGAATCCAAACCATGGCGAAAGAGAAATTTGACCGTTCCAAACCGCACGTCAACGTGGGCACGATTGGCCATATTGACCACGGGAAGACGACGCTGACGGCGGCGATCACCAAGACGCTGTCGAAGCACAATCCGAAGAACTCCTTCCGCAGCTTCGATTCGATCGACAACGCGCCGGAAGAAAAA
>DASTML010000066.1:0-7401 GCA_035714175.1 Bryobacteraceae bacterium
AGTTTCACCGGCAGTGCATTCGCTGGCCGTCTGGGCAATTTGTATATATGGGACCGAACGATCCGCCGGAACTCACCCAGGCGGCGGCCGCCGAGGCACGGAGCCTTGCCGCCTACCGGGAAGACCCTTACTCGCGGTCACCCGCTTTCCGCGCCAAACGTGACGCCCGCAATCCATTCCGCCGCACGGCCTCCTATCCGCTCTCTTGTCCGGACGTCTCGGAGCTGTTTGCTTTTGAAGGCCCCGGCCTTTACGCGGGAAGTCTTCCGTGGATGCCCTGAACCCGCAGGTTCCGATGCGTTTGCTAGCGGGACGTTCGAGGCAAAAGCGCGAGCAATGCGCGGCCGGTCAGCACGCAGGCGAAGGTGACCGCAAGCGGCATCGTGTAGTTGCCCGTCAGTGTCCATAGCCAGGAGAGTAGAGAAGGAAACCAAGTCTGTCCGACGGTGTTGACAGGGACAACGAAGCCCAGGATACGGGCCATCGCTCCGCGGCCGTAGAGTCCGGCGGCAAGCAGCGGGACCATGAGGGTGTCCGAACTCATTCCCAGGCCGTAGACGGCGCCAAAAATATAGGGGACATGCGGCCGGTCCAGAAAAAACAACAACGGCATGGAACCAGCCATCAGCACGAAGGCAAGCGTAATGACGCGGCGTTTATCGTAGCGGTCCGCGCCCCAAGCAAACAGGAAACGGCCCGCGGCTCCCGCGGATAACATCCATACCAGCGTCCAACCAAACACGTCGTCCAATTGGGCCTGGCTGCTGTAGCCTGCCTCACGGAATATCAGCTTCAAATGCTGACTAACGCCGCCGATACCGGCCACTGAAATCGTACTGCCAGCCATGAGCAACCAGAAGGAGCGGCCCAATGGCAGACGCACGCCGGGCCCGGTCTCGGAAGGCCCTTCGGCGTCTACCCAGGGCAATGCAAGCCGGCCAATCGGGGCGGCCATGGCCGTCAGTGCTCCAATGCCAAGCAATGCGCCGCGAAAGCCCAGCAGATCGGTCAGCGGGCGGGCCACCAGCGCCACAGAAATAGCTCCGAAGACGCTGACGCCGAAGAATGCGCCAGCCATCGCTTTCCCGCGGTTGACCGCATAAGTGTGCGTAATCAGAATCTGGTGCGCCAGAGGGCCGGAAAACGTCCAACCGGCCATATAAATCGCCCAACACGCGTAATAGGCGGTCAAGCTACCGTTCTGCAGTCCAAAGCCCGCGATCGCGGCGCCGCAGGCTAACGATCCGTAAACAATGCCGCGGCGGGGAGGAACACGCCGCACCCACAATGGACCGGCAATCAGCGTAACGATTGTACCTAGGGGTAGCCCGAGCATGATTTCCGGGCGGGTCCAACCGAAGGCTGCTTCAAAGTAGTCGTAGAAATAGGGCAGGCCGTAATAGGGGATGCCGACGATCAGGCCGAGAATAACGCCACATACCGCGGCCGTGCGCCAGGGTGCGTCTTGTTGCATGCGCGGCGGCGGTTAGTCGCGGAGGAAACGGGCTGATTCTTCGGGCGGCGTCGGGTTGATGAATAACCCTGTGCCCCACTCGAACCCGGCCACGCGCGTCAGTTTCGGAATAATCTCCACATGCCAGTGGTAGTGCGAATAACTGGACTCCTGCACAGGTGCGGTATGGATGATGAGGTTGTAGGCGGGACGCTCCAGCACCTTGTCCATTTTCCGCAGAATGGACTTGAGCATCCAGGCGAGATTGTAGACTTCCCGCTCCTGGATGGTTTCAAAGTGCGAATCATGGCGGAACGGAATGAGCCAGGTTTCAAATGGAAAGCGGGCCGCGAACGGGCAGATCGATAGAAACTCTTCGGTCTGAAACACGACGCGTTCGCCATCCCGGACCTCCTGCCGCAAAATGTCGCAGTAGACGCACCGCTCCTTGAAATCGAAGTACTTGCGGGCGCCGTCGATCTCTTCCTGCACGCGTTTCGGCACCACCGGCAACGCAATGATCTGTGAGTGCGGATGTTCCAGGCTGGCCCCGGCCGCTTCGCCGTGGTTCTTGAACAACATCACAAACCGGAGACGCTTGTCCTTCTTCAAGTCCATTACGCGGTCCCGGAACGCCCAAATCAACTCAGCAACCTGCCGTTCTTCCATGTCGGCGAGCGTTTTCATGTGGTCTGGCGTTTCAATGACGACTTCATGCGCTCCGACGCCGTTCATCCGATCATAGAGACCCTCGCCCTGCCGGTCCAAATCCCCCTCTACGCGTAAGGCAGGGAACTTGTTGGGGACCACGCGGAGGCTCCAACGGGAGGCGCCGCGCAGCCCATCCGTCGAATAGACCAGGACTTCCGGCGGCGTCTTGTCCTCGTTGCCAGCGCAAAATGGGCAAAAGCGGTTTCCGGTTACCACGACGCTTTCCTGCTTGAAATCGGAAGGACGACGCGCCCGGTCGGTACTGATGATCACCCACCGGCCAGTGATTGGATCTTTGCGAAGTTCCGGCATGAACTCCCTATTATAGGAGTCAAACCGGCAAACGGGCCGCGATTGCGTAGACATCGCGGTGATATTCCACCCGTTCCGTATCGCCGATCAAAACCGTAACGACGTCAAAGCGGACCGGCATGGCCAACATTTCCGCACGTTTGATCCAGGCTCGCGCCGCCTGGCCGATGTGCCACGCCTTGCCGGAATCCACCGCGCGGAGCGGATGACTTATGTCCTCAGACGCCCGCGTCTTCACCTCGGCGACCACGAGCGTGTTGCCGTCCACCGCCACCATATCGATCTCCAATTTCCGCATGGGATGCCGGTAGTTCCGCGAAACAACCCGCCACCCCAGTTCGCGTTCGACAAACCGGTGCGCCAGGTCCTCTCCACGGCGGGCCAGTACCATGTGGGGCGCCTCGCGCCTTTGGCGCCCCCGGTGACGCAGCCTATCGACCAACACAAAGAGCGAAAAGGACCGTTTCACACTCTAGAAGTGGAGGTATTGGCGGAAAATTCTCACTCCGGCGTTTTTACTACTTCCAAAAAAGCGCGAGCGGCGTGACTGAGCGCCCGGCGGCGGGGAGCGACCAGATGCACTTTTCGCTCCACGCTGAGTTCTTCAATCCGTACTTCGCACATTAGGCCCTTCTCTACTTCCTGCTCCACACACATCTTCGGAAGAAAGGCCACGCCTTCATTTCGCTGCACCATCCGCCGGATCGTTTCCACGGTGGGCATCTCCACATCCATATTCAGCGGCACCCGGTGGCGCTGGAATTCACGAAGTACGATTTCCCGGTACGGCGACAAAACGTTATGCGCAATGAATGTTTCCATCCCGAGTTCACTGATGGAAACCGCTCCCCGCTGGGCGAAACGATGATCCGGGCTCACGACAAACGCCAAGTGATCTGTGTAGATTACCTGCGAATGGAGGCGCTCGTCCTGCGGATCGTAGCTGATTACGCCCAATTCCAACTCGCCGTCAATCAGCTGTCCGGGAATCTTGCTCGAAAGACTCCGGCGCACGCGCACCTTCACCTTGGGATACAGGCGACGGTAATTCACAATGTGCTGCAGAAGGTAGAGCGACGTGGATTCATTCGCTCCAACGATCAAAACGCCCGACGAATTGTCGCGCATCTCGTTCAGAGCGTTCGCCATCTCCAGTTCAAGATTTTCAAAGCGACGGGAAAAATCAAAGACAATCTTTCCGGCGTCGGTCAACAGCAACTCCTTGCCGGACCGGTCGATAAGCCGCTCCCCCAATTCCGATTCCAATCGTTGCACGGCAAGGGAAACAGCCGGTTGTGTACGAAGGAGCTTTTCCGCCGCCCGGGAAAAACTCTTTTCGGTAGCTACGGTTTGGAAGACTTTTAAGGAGTGCAGTTCCACGCTTATTCCTCGCTCAACCTCGATAAACCTAGCTTATCTCATTAGCAATGATTATCGAGATGGCTAATCGAATAAATTTGCTAAATTCTTCGAGCGAACCCATAATGGAAAAATCCATCCGCGGGGTGGACGGCTTACCCGCCGCCCCTCGTGGACTACATCGCGGAGGCAACAACCATGAGTCAGCGAGTATACATATTCGACACGACATTGCGTGACGGCGAACAATCCCCGGGTTGTTCCATGACGGTGAGCGAAAAGCTCAAGATGGCGGCCAAACTGGTCGACCTGGGAGTAGACATCCTGGAAGCGGGATTCCCGATCGCTTCCCACGGCGATTTTGAAGCCGTGGAGGCCGTAAGCAAGGAGTACCACTGGATGCAGGTGGCGGCGCTGGCGCGCTGCACGAAGCTGGATATTGAACGGGCAGCGGAAGCGCTGAAGGCCGCCAAGCGGCCGCGTATCCACACGTTCATGGCAACCAGCGACATCCATCTCAAGTACAAGTTCAAGAAATCCCGCGAACAGGTTTTGGAAGATATCGTTAACTCCGTCCGTCTGGCACGGCAATATTGCGATGACGTTGAGTTTTCGGCCGAGGACGCCTCGCGGACCGACCCGGATTATCTGGAGCAGGTGTCGCGTGCGGCCGTAGAGGCCGGCGCGAGGACCATCAATCTGCCGGATACTGTCGGCTACTCCGTCCCGCAGGAATACGGACTGCTGATTGGCCGGATTGTAAAGGCGTTGGGCGATACGGCCATCGTCTCCGTGCACTGTCACGACGACCTGGGATTGGCCGTGGCCAACTCCTTGGCCGCAGTGGAAGCGGGCGCCCGGCAGATTGAATGCACCATCAATGGCATTGGCGAACGGGCAGGGAACTGCTCACTCGAAGAGATTGTCATGATCTTCAAGACGCGCGCCGACAAGATGCCTTATACGACCGGCATTCACACGGAACATTTGTATTCGGCGAGCCAATTACTGACCTCGATGATCACGTTCGGGCCCCAGCCCAATAAAGCGATCGTCGGCGAGAATGCATTTGCTCATGAAGCGGGCATTCACCAGGACGGCTATTTGAAGGAAAAATCGACCTACGAGATCATCGACCCCAAGAGCGTTGGTGTTCCGGAAGGTAAACTGGTTCTTGGCAAGCACTCCGGCCGCCACGCATTGAAGCAGCGTTGTGCCGATTTGGGCTTCGCCGACCTGACCAAGGAAGAACTCGACGTCGTCTATCAGGGCTTCTGTGCCCTGGCCGATCGCGTGAAAGGCGTCCGCAATGACGCCATTATCTCGATCTGCCGGGAAGCAACCGCCTCTCGCGTGACGGCCTAAGGCGCAAAGGATTTCATGCAACTCAACGTACTCACTGTCCCCGGTGACGGTATCGGCACCGAAGTTACCCGCGAAGCGGTGAAGGTTCTGGAAAAAGTGGTCTCCAAGTTCGGCCACTCGCTCAAGTTGAGCGAGGCGCTGCTGGGCGGCATCGCCATCCACCAGACCGGATCGCCGTTCCCCGATGACACGGCGCGGAAGGCTCTGGACGCCGACGCGACTTTGATGGGCGCTGTCGGTCTCCCCGAGTTCGACAATGCCCCTCCGGAAAAGCGGCCGGAAAAAGGACTTCTCGGCATCCGGAAAATCCTAGGCGTCTACGCCAATCTGCGTCCCGTGAAGGCGTGGCCCGCGCTGATCGAGTCCTCCCCTCTCAAGAATCACATCGTGGAAGGCGTGGACATGATTATCGTCCGCGAACTGAATGGCGGCATCTACTACGGCCAACCCCGCGGCATCGAAGGGTCCGGCGACACGGAGCGCGGCACCAACACGATGACCTACACGCGCGCCGAGATCGCGCGCATTACGCGCATGGCGTTTCATCTCGCGCGGAATCGCAAAAAGAAGGTCACCAGCGTCGACAAATCGAACGTGCTGGAAACCTCACAGTTGTGGCGCAAAGTGGTGAATGAAGTGGCCCCCGAGTTCCCGGACGTCGAGTTGGAACACATTCTGGTGGACAACTGCGCCATGCAATTGATTCTGCGGCCCAAGCAATTTGACGTTGTTGTCATGGAAAACATGTTCGGCGACATCCTTAGCGATGAAGGCGCCGTATTGGCCGGGTCCATCGGCATGCTCCCCAGCGCTTCCATCGGCGAACGCAAGCCGAGCGGCGCGTTTGTGGGTCTATATGAACCGGTACATGGGTCTGCTCCCGACATCGCCGGTCAGAACAAGGCGAATCCGCTGGGCGCCATCGGCTCGGTGGCCGCTATGCTCGAATACAGCTTTGGTCTGAAGGAAGAGGCCTCCGCCGTCAATGCGGCCATGGAAGCCGTTCTTAACAGTGGGCGCGTGACCGCGGACTTGAAGCCCCAAGGCGCACCGGCCACCACTTCGGAAGTAGGAGACGCCGTCGCCAATGCCATCTAAGCCTCGTACCATCATCGAAAAGGTGTGGGACAACCACATCGTCGCCGAGCGCGAAGGAGCCCCTTCGCTCCTCTACATCGATCTCCATCTGGTGCATGAAGTGACCTCCCCGCAGGCGTTCGCCGGATTGCGGCAGCGCGGCATCAAAGTCCGCCGCCCGGATCTGACCTTCGCCACCGTCGATCACTCCACGCCTACCACGCCCCGCAACCTGCCCATCGTTGATCCCATCGCCGCGACGCAGGTCGCGCAACTGGAAAAGAACGCCACCGAATTCGGCATCCCTTACTTTGGGTTCCAAAACCGGGATCAGGGCATTGTGCACGTGATCGGACCGGAAAACGGCCTGACGCAGCCCGGCATGACTGTGGTCTGTGGTGACAGCCACACGGCCACGCACGGCGCCTTTGGCGCCTTGGCCTTTGGCATCGGGACGAGCGAAGTGGAAATGGTGCTGGCCACCCAGTGCCTGCTCCAGCGTAAATCCCGGTCCTACGAAGTCCGCGTCGATGGCACGTTGAAGCCGGGCGTCACCGCGAAAGATATCATTCTCGCGCTCTGCGCGAAAATCGGCATCGGCGGCGGCACGGCGTCGGTATTCGAATATACCGGCTCCGCCATCCGCGCTCTTTCCATGGAAGAGCGTATGACGGTCTGCAACATGTCGATCGAAGCCGGCGCCCGCGCGGGACTTGTCGCCCCGGATGACAAGACCTACCAGTACCTCGCCGGACGCCGTTTCGCTCCGAAAGGCGCCAAGTGGGACGAAGCGGTTGCCAAGTGGTCACAGTTGGCTACCGATGAAGGCGCTGCCTACGATATCAGCACCACAATCGACGCAGACAACCTGGAACCGATGATTACCTTCGGCACCAACCCGGGTATGGGCATGGCCATTAGCGCCGCTGTACCGGACCCGTCCAGCGTCGCCGACGCTCTCGAGCGCGATTCGCTCCGCAAAGCTCTCGCCTACATGGCGCTCGAACCGGGCAAACCGCTCGCCGGGCAGAAAATCGACGTGGTCTTCATCGGCTCCTGTACCAACTCCCGCATGTCGGACCTGCGCGCGGCCGCCAGTGTCTTGAAGGGCCGCAAGGTCTCTC
>DASTML010000067.1:0-60357 GCA_035714175.1 Bryobacteraceae bacterium
AGCGGTAGTGGTCGGCCTTATAGGGGCCCTCCACCGGTACGCCAATGTAGTCGGCCTGACGCTGAGTCAACGTCGTCAACTTGACGCCGATCTTCTCCAAATGCAACCGCGCCACTTCTTCATCCAGTTTCTTGGGAAGGGTGTAGACGCCGACAGTATATACGTCCTTGTTTTTCCAGAGGTCCAACTGCGCCAGCGTCTGGTTGGCGAAGCTGTTCGACATCACGAAGCTCGGATGACCCGTCGCGCAGCCCAGATTGACCAGGCGGCCTTCGGCCAACATGAAGATACAGTTTCCCCCAGGGAACGTGTACTGATCCACCTGCGGCTTAATATTGAGCTTCGTCACCCCTTCGGCCGCATTAAGGCGGTCAACTTGTATCTCGTTGTCGAAGTGGCCGATGTTGCAAACGATCGCCTGGTCCTTCATATGCTGCATGTGCTCGAAGGTGATGATGTCGACATTACCGGTGGTGGTGACATAGATGTCGCCGATGCCCAGAGTCTCTTCCAGGGTCGTTACCTGGTAACCTTCCATCGCCGCCTGCAACGCATTGATCGGATCGATTTCGGTCACAATCACGCGAGCGCCCATGCCTCGCAGCGAATGCGCCGAACCTTTGCCCACGTCACCATACCCACAAACCACAGCCACTTTGCCAGCCAACATCACATCGGTCGCCCGCTTGATGCCGTCGGCCAACGACTCCCGGCAGCCATACAGGTTGTCGAATTTCGACTTCGTTACCGAGTCATTCACATTGATGGCGGGAACCAACAGCTTGCCTTCCTGCTGCATCTTGTAGAGCCGGTGCACGCCCGTGGTCGTCTCTTCAGAAACGCCTTTCCATCTGGCAACCAAGCCATGCCAGTAGTTCGGCGTTGCCGCGTGCACGCGCTTCAGGAGATCTTTGATCACCTGTTCTTCGTGGCTACCCGACGGCGAATTCACCCAGTCGCTGCCGTTTTCCAACTCATAGCCTTTATGGATCAACAACGTGACGTCGCCGCCGTCGTCCACCACCAACTCCGGTCCATTGCCGTTGCCATGGTCGATCGCCCGCATCGTGCATTCCCAGTACTCTTCCAGCGTCTCGCCCTTCCAGGCGAACACCGGCACGCCCGCAGCCGCAATGGCCGCCGCCGCATGGTCCTGCGTCGAGAAGATGTTGCAACTGGCCCAGCGCACGGAAGCGCCAAGGTCCACCAAGGTTTCGATCAACACAGCCGTCTGGATCGTCATGTGCAACGATCCCGTCACGCGCACGCCCGCCAGCGGCTTGTCTGCCGCATATTTGCGGCGAATCGACATCAAACCGGGCATCTCATGCTCGGCGATAGAAATTTCTTTCCGGCCCCAATCGGCCAGACTCAGGTCGGCAACCTTGTATTCGGCCGCCAGCGTATTTGCAGTGGAACTCATACGGTTCGAAAACTCCTCAGTCCACAGAGTAGCATAATTACATCAACGAATCATGATTTGTTGATACGATTAAAGGATTCATGCCGGGTCTACTGAAAGCGCTCCGACTCCTTGGCGACGAGAGCCGTCTGCGAATGCTGCGCCTTCTCGAGCGCGAAGAGTTATCGGTGGCGGAATTGCAGGAAATTCTCGGCATGGGGCAAAGCCGCATCTCGATGGCGCTCTCGCAACTCCGGCAGGCGGAGCTTGTCGAACTCCGACGGGCGGGACAGAAAAGCCTGTACAGGTTCTCCGGCGATGAGACAGTGGCCAACCTGCTGCGGCGAAGCGCCGCCGAATTGGCCGAATCCCGGGACGATGATGAAGCTCTTCGCCTAATTCTCAAGAAGCGAAAGGATCGCGTCCGGTCCTATTTTGACGAGTTGGCGGGACGCTTCGGCCGCGACTATGTCCCTGGGCGGTCCTGGAAGGGACTGGCAGAGATGATGATCAAGCTCTTGCCGCCCATGCGGATCGCCGATATCGGTTCTGGAGAAGGAACGTTGTCGCTATTGCTGGCGCAGCGCGCGGAACATGTCATTGGCATCGACAATTCCGAAAAAATGGTGGAATACGCGGCGGGGGCCGCACGCCGCAGCGGCATGCGGAATGTCGAGTTCCGGCTGGGCGATATCGAAGAACTTCCGCTCCCGGACGCCTCTGTGGACCTCGCGCTCTTCAGCCAAAGCCTGCACCATGCGTTGCACCCGCAAAAGGCCGTCCAGGAGGGCGCGCGCATTCTCCGGCCCGGAGGCAGGATCGTCATCCTCGACCTGCAGAGGCACGGCTTTGAAGAGGCGCGCGAACTCTATGCGGATGTGTGGTTGGGATTCACCCAGGTGGAACTGCTGGAGTTTCTCCGCAAAGCCCGATTCCGGTCCGCCGACGTATCGCTGGTTCACCGCGAAGAAGAGGCTCCTCACTTGGAGACTGTCCTTGCGGTCGCGGAAAAACAAGCTGGCCGCGACTAATTGGACAAGGTTCGCGCACGGCCCAGTCAAACCGTTCTTTCGAGCGGTTTTCGGCTCTCTTCCTACAAGGCGCTAACGGCTCGGGACTACGAGCGGTCCGACCGCCAGATCTTCATCGAGCAGCATCCACCGGATCGAACACCCCGAGGGAGAAAGCGCCATGCGCGCACGTTCGGCCTGCGTGGCCTGGGACAGTTTTTCTGAGCACAGTTCCCAGCGAATCTCGTGCTTGCCGCGGTGCGTGGTGATGACTAGGTGCGTCTCGGTCGCCGTGGCCTCGCGGGCGTAGACGATCAGGCTAGAAGGCACGGCGCCCTCCAAAGGAGTCATACCAGGCGTTGGCAATCTCGTCAAAATGTAAATAGATCATCTTGCGGATCTCGCGCCGGCCCCGCGCGGTCAGGTTATGCTCGAAATCTTCCTCCAGCACATACTGGTCGGCATGCAGCCAGAACTTCGTCTCGGCCAGTCCCTTTTGGGCGTAGACATGCATCGGCTCTTCGCCCTCGTTCGAGTTAAAGTAGCAACGCCATCCCTGCAATTGCAGCACTGTGGCCATTCGCAGAATCCTCCACCCAAAGTCCGGTAATCGGGGCCAGTATAGTACAGATATGGATTGGCATGCGCTGCAAGAGGGCGAAGGAGCAAAACTACACCAATTGGCGGAGCGTTACCACCTTCATCCGCTCCATATCGAGGACTGTGAACATGGCGGGCAAAACGCAAAGCTGGAAGATGGCGACGACTATCTGTTCGTTGTCCTTAAACCCGCCTACACGGAAGATGATGGAGTAATCGGCTTCGGTGATTTTGACGTGTTCCTTGGTCCCGGCTATCTCATCACCTACGAAGAAATCGGCTGCCAAAAGCTGGGAGCGCTGGTTGCCAAGTATCGCAGTACGCCCAATCTCAACAACGACCAGATCTTTCACCGGCTCTTTGACGGCATCGTCGATTCCTACTTGCCGATTCTCGACAGCTATAGCGAAGAAATCGATTCGATCGAGGACCAAGTCCTTTCTTCGCCGCAACCGGACCTGCTCGAACGAATCTTCACGCTCAAAAGGGCGCTAATGAACCTGCGCCGCGTTCTGACCCAGACACGCGATGTCGCCGCGCACCTGATGCGCGCCGATCACGAGATCATCCATCCCAAGCTCACTCCATACTTCCGCGATGTCTACGACCACCTATCCCGGCACATTGAGACCGTCGAAATGTCGCGGGATCTTCTGAGCGGAGCTCTGGATATTTATCTCTCCAGCGTCGCGAACCGGACTAATCAGACGATGAAGGTATTGACGTTGCTCTCTACCTTTGCGCTGCCCAGCGTCGCGCTTAGCAGCTTCTTCGGCATGAATTTTGAGTTCATGCCCTGGATACATCACAAAAATGGCCTCGCCCTGGCCGCAACGATGTCATTAACGATTACGGCCGCCCTGATCGGCGTGTTGAAGTGGCGGGACTGGATTTAAGGCCGGGTGCGCCATTCCAGTTGCGTGAGGTGGAACAAGGCGTCCGCATGGGAGCCGCCGCACATCTCCGGCTCGGGCCGCAGGCCATCGCAAACTGCGGGGCGTTCCGGTTTGCCGAATAGTAAACATAAGTTATCCGCACTCAGTTGCGCGCACCGGACGCCCGCCGGTTTCCCGTATGGCATCCCGGGAATGGCGCTAGTTATTGAAGGGGCAATGCAGCATGCGCCGCACCCCACACGGCACTTCATGCTTATATTATTCCGCGACGGGCGTGATCAGGAAAGGCGTCGTCGTCGGCTGGGGAGAGCCGCCCTCCGGCTCGTCGGATAACGCGATCGCCGCGGCATCTCCCAGCGGGACCGGGCCAGTTTGCAGATGGACAGCGCTGCCGTCGGCCTGCGGCTTGAAAAGGCCGGCGGGACGCGGGCCGCCCGCTTTGGGCACTACCCACATTTCATAGGTACGGCCGGCAGGAAGAGCGGGCAGGTTGGCTGCCACCAGCAAAACGCCGCGGGAAGGATTGACAAATACTTTCGCTACCGGCCTGCGTTCCTCGGCGGTCCCGGATTTCAAAATTCGTGTGTCCGGCCTGCGGAGAAAGTCGAGCGTCGCCTCTCGAATCTCCAACGCGGCTCTTGTTTGGTCCAACGTTTTCAGCGTCGCAGCCAATTCACCGTGTACGGCCTGCCGCTGCATACCTGTGTAGATTAGCCCCGCCACCAGGCATGCGCTAAGCGCGGCCCACGCCAGGCTCCAAGGTGCGCGGGAAGGTAAAGGCTCCGCAATCGCTGCGATTCGCCTCCGAAGCTCCTTGCGAGGCTCCGTAGCGGGAACGGTCATGCCCAACAGCGCATTCAGCTCCAAGGCGCGCTTCAGCCGCGCCTTCGCCTCTGGATCATTCCGGCGCAGCTCTTCTTCAACCAGAGAACGCTCCGGTTCCTCCAAGAGGCCCAGAACATAGAGCTCGTATAAATCCTGATGCGCGTTTCCAGGGTTCATGCCGGCACCGCTTGTTCCAGTTCCGTGCGCAGAATCTGCAGCGCGGTCCGCACCCAACTCTTTACGGTTCCCAACGGCTGTTTCAGCCGCTCCGCCATTTCCGTCTGCGATAAGCCTTCAAAATAGGCCAGTTCAATCACCATGCGCTGCTTGTCGTTCAACTTACCAAAAGCATCGCGTAATTGCCGCACCCGGTCACTGCTCATAAGATGCGCCTCTAGGTCCACAAACACCGCCGGTGATTCGGTCGCCGAAAGCTCGATGGCGTTCTGCCGGGTCCGGCCATCCACGGAGCGCAGATAGTCGATCGCCCGGTTCCTGGCAACCGTTAATACCCAGGCGCCCAAGGCGCCCTTCTGCGCATCGAAACCAGCCATCCGGTTCCATATTCGCAGGAATGTCTCCTGAGTCAGGTCTTCGGCTATTCCCTCATCCCGCACAATGCGAACAATCAGCGAGTAGGCGATACGCCCATACTTGTCGTAGAGTTCTCCCAAGGCCTGCGGATCACGCCTCTGAAGCCGCACCGCCAATTCTTGGTCGCCCTGGACGTCGACCGTTGCGAATACGAGAGGGAAGAAGAGGATCAAGCAAAGATCTCTTTGAAGATATTGCCGCCAACAATCGTAGGCCGCTCTGCTCGTCCATTGTGCTGATACGTTACCTGCAAGTGATCCATACCCAGCGCATACAAAATACTGGCATGAATGTCATGCACGTGGCACGGCTTTTCAACGGCACGAAGTCCGATCGCGTCCGTTGTTCCAACATACTGACCGCCTTTTGCCCCGCCGCCCGCCATCCACATAGTAAATCCCCAGGGATTATGATCCCGTCCGTTGCCTTTTTCGTTGAAGGGAGTCCTGCCGAATTCCCCGCCCCATACAACGAGCGTATCATCCAAAAGACCGCGCTGGCGCAAATCAGTCAGCAGTCCTGCTATGGGACGATCCGAGACCCGGCACCACTTCCCGTGATTGCCTTCGATATTCGAGTGCGCGTCCCAACCAGAACCGGATCCGCAGTAGAGTTCGATGAAGCGAACGCCGCGTTCCACCAGCCGCCGCGCCAGCAGACAGTTCTGGCCGAACTGTCGTGTCACCTCGTCATCCATCCCGTAAAGAGCTTTCGTTGTCTCCGTTTCCTTCGAAAGATCAACGGCCTCCGCGCCGGCCGACTGCATCTCATAGGCCAATTCGAAAGAACGGACCCTCGCATCCAGATCAGTATCTTCAGTCTTATCCGCTCCCCAGTGCTGGTTCAACTGCTGCAACAGGTCCAACCGGCTCCTCTGTCTAGCACCGTTCATACCTTCGGCCGGCTTCAAGTTCAGGATCGGCGTATCGCCCTGGCGAAACTGTGTTCCTTGGTAGGTAGCGGGAAGGAAGCCGGATGACCAGTTCTTTGGACCGCCCAAAACTTCTTTATCGTCCGTCAGAACGACGAACGTCGGCAGGTTCCGGTTGGCTGTCCCCATTCCATAGGTCACCCATGCGCCCAGGGAAGGCCGGCCCGCAAGGATGTCGCCCGTATTCATCTGGCAAACGGAGCCTACGTGGTTAAGTCCATTGGCCCAACAGGAACGGATGACCGTCATTTCGTCCACATGTTTGGCGATATGAGGATACCATTCGCTCACCCACAATCCGCTTTGCCCGTGCTGCTGCCACGTACGCGGTGAAGCCATCAGCGTGTTGTTGCCCGTACCCATCGCCGTAATCGGCTTACCAAAGCTCGCCGGCATCGGCTGCCCGGCCAGTTTGTTCAATTCAGGCTTCGGATCAAACAGGTCGATATGGCTGGGCCCGCCCTCCATGAAAAGCCAGATCACGGATTTGGCCTTGGGTGGAAAGTGCGTCTTTTTCGGAGCCTCGGCGCCCTCGGCCAGCATGCTGCCCAACGCAATCGCGCCCAGACCAGACCCCGCACGTCCGAAGAACTCCCGCCGGCTAGACACGTTCCAGTGATGTCGCAGTTTCTGGTTCATGGTTAGTTCACGTAAAGGAATTCATTGGTCGAAAAAAGTGTCTGGCAGAGGTCTGCCCACGCCTGCTCGGCGCCGCCAGCCAGTTTCGATTGCCGTTCCAGGAAGTCCTTTGCATCCCGGCGCTCCGCCTCGCCCGGCGTCCGCTGCAAAGCCAGTTTCCACGCACGATCCAACATCCCGTCCACCGACTGTCCGCCATCGTTCCGCACTCGCGCCGCAAAACTCCGGGACCAGTCCGTGACCAGCCGGCTATTCATCAGCTCCAACGACTGCGCCGGATTCACTGTTAGATTTCGCCGCGCGCAACTTTCATGCGTATCCGGCATATCGAACGCCTCAAACATCGGATAGCGCGTATTCCGCCTCACAAATACATATACGGAGCGGCGGTCGGATTCGGATGGGTCTTCGTTGACTTTCCATCCCCCGCGCGTCACCACGCCCGCCGGTAGCGGAGGGAATACCGGTTGTCCGTACATCTTCGACTGCAAGCGGCCGGCAACCAGCAGCATGGAGTCCCTTACGGCCTCGCCTTCCAACCTGTGCCGGGGATACTTCCACCACAGCTTATTTTCCGGATCTTTCTGGGCATTCTCCACATTGTTGGCGCTTGATTGCTGCCACGCCGCGGATAGCATGATTCGCTTGTGCAATTTCTTCAAGCTCCATCCGTCGGCAAGGAACGCGCCCGTCAAGTGGTCCAATAATGCGAGATGGGAAGGGCGCTCTCCCATCAACCCGAAATCGCTCGGCGTACCGGAAAGTCCGCGCCCGAAGTGATAGTGCCACACACGATTCACCATCACCCGCGCTGTGAGCGGGTTCGAAGGGCTGGCAAGCCAATTAGCCAACGCCGGCCGCCGGCCGCCGCTTAACGGCGCATCGCCCGGATCCAGAATCGTCAAAAACCCGGGCGCCACTTCCTCTTGCGGCGCATCGTAATTGCCGTTCTTCAAAACGTAAGTTTTGGGCGCCGCGGTAGTCATCTCCGCTAAAGTCTGCGCTACCGGTAACTCTGCCGGTTTCAGAGAGTCGTAGGCGTGCAACTGCTTCTCGAGGTCTGAATACCGCTTCTTTGCGTCCCCCTTGAGTCCACCCGCCAGTTCCTGGTCGGTGAACTCCACCTGCGTTCTCGCCTTCATGTACATGTGCCACTGCAGCGGACTGCGCTTGGCGGGGTCCATGAGAATCGTTTCCTTGATCTCCTCAGGAAACCGTGACAGCCTGTCCTCAAACTTCTTTTTCCGAGGGTCGGCAAGCAACTGATTCATCTCTCCGCGAATAGATGCTGTCTTCGACTCCCAAGCCTCGCGCTGTTCTTTCCACGCCGCCATCTCGGACCCGCCAAGCAACGGCGCGCCATCTTCAATGCGCGTATTGGCATAAAACGCCTGCAGCCGGTAATAGTCTTTCTGCAGAATCGGATCGAACTTGTGGTCATGACATTTGGCGCAGCCATAGGTCATCCCTAGAAACACCGCGCCGGTTGTATCCGTGATATCGAACAGTAGCTCCTGCCGCCTCTGCAAAATATTGGCGGCATTTGATTCGTCCGGAAAATGACGATTGAAACCCACCGCGATCTTGGCGTCAATGTCATTGGGGTACAGTTCATCCCCCGCGATCTGTTCTTTCACAAAACGGTCGTACGGCTTATCCGCATTGAACGAACGGATGACATAATCGCGGTACCGCCACACATTGGGCCGCGTTTCGTCGGCCTTGAACCCCTCGGAATCCGCATAGCGCGCCAAGTCCAGCCAATGCCGCGCCCATCGTTCTCCGTAGGCCGGCGAGGCAAGCAACCGGTCAATCACCTTCTCAAATGCGTTCGATGACGAATCGCTTAGGAACGCCTGCAGTTCTTCAGTCGTCGGCGGCAGTCCCGTCAGCACCAGAGACGCACGGCGGAGAAGTGTCGCCTTATCCGCCGGCCCGTTCGGACGCACACCCTTCTCGGCCATCTTGCTCAGCAGGAAGCGGTCGATTTCCGTAGCAGCCCCTTCGGCCGCAGGCGCTGGCCCGACGCGCAGTGGTTGAAACGCCCACCACTTCTTCTGCATGGGCGAAAACTCTTTTCGCTGGCCGGATTCAGCGAAAACGGCGGTCGCAATACCGGCGGCAAGAACGGCGGAAAGTAGACGCATAGATACACGACTCCCCTGCTTCAGGAGTGCATAAAATATATCACCGTGACTACTCGAACGGAAGGGCCTGTCGCGGCCCTCCCGGCTTGGCGCCACTACGGCAGCTTAGACTCGCCCATCAGCCACTGGTCCACGCCCCGCGCAGCCTTCCGGCCCTCTGCGATCGCCCAAACAACCAGCGACTGGCCCCGGCGCATATCGCCCGCGGCAAATACGCCGTCCACCGACGACATGTACTGCTCGTTCGTCTTTACGTTGCCGCGCCCATCCAGTTCCACGCCCAGATCCGTCAACAACCCCTTCTTCACAGGTCCGGTGAAGCCCATCGCCAATAACACCAGATCGGCTTTAAACTCCTGTTCAGAACCGGGAATCGGCGTAAATGTCGGCGGCGGCCCTACGCGAACCGTCTTCAATGCAGTCACGTTGCCATTGGCATCGCCAACAAACTCGCCCGTCGCAATGCCGAATTCCCGCTGCCCGCCCTCTTCATGCGAACTCTCTGTCCGCATCATAAGCGGCCACAACGGCCATGGCGTGTTCGGACTCCGGTCGGCCGGCGGCTGCGGCATCAACTCGAATTGGTGAATACTCTTTGCCTTGTGGCGATGCGACGTCCCCAAACAATCGGCGCCCGTATCGCCGCCGCCGATGATGATTACATCTTTCCCTTCCGCCGTCAGAGAAACAGCCTCCGCCACCGGATCCCCGGCAACCCGATGATTCTGCTGCGGCAGAAAATCCATCGCGAAGTGAATCCCTTTCAATTCCCGACCTTGCACCGGCAGGTCCCGCGACGCTTCCGCGCCGCCGGCAACCAGAATGGCGTCGAATTTCGACCGCAACTCTTCAACCGGAACACCATCGCCGACATGCGCGTTCACAACAAACTCCACGCCTTCGGCTTCCATCAACGCCACCCGCCGGTCAATGTGGTGCTTTTCCATCTTGAAGTCCGGAATTCCGTAGCGCAACAACCCGCCAACCCGATCCGCCTTCTCATAAACAACCACCGAGTGCCCTGCGCGATTCAACTGCTGCGCGGCCGCTAGCCCTGCCGGTCCGCTTCCGACCACCGCCACGCGCTTCCCCGTCCGGACCTCCGGCGGCTCCGCCTTGATCCAGCCCTGCTCAAACGCATAGTCGATAACCGAGCGCTCGATCAACTTAATCGCGACGGGCGGTTCATTGATCCCCAACACGCAGGCAGACTCGCAGGGAGCCGGGCAAACCCGCCCTGTAAACTCAGGGAAGTTATTGGTCGAATGCAGCACCCGGATCGCGTCCTTCCAGCGGTCGCGGTACGCATAATCATTCCAATCCGGAATGATGTTGTTCAACGGGCAGCCCGTATGGCAGAACGGCACGCCGCAGTCCATGCACCGCGCGCCCTGTGTCCGCACTTTTTCGTAGCTGAACGGCTGATAAATTTCAAACCAGTCGTTGACGCGCTCGGCAACCGGACGGCGCGAAGCTACCTCCCGCTGGTACTCAATAAATCCGGTTACTTTACCCATGCAGCACCTGCTCTCCCTGCGTCGCAGGAACAAAATACGGCGTCTCGCGTTTGGCCACGCCCAACACGCGCTTATATTCGTGCGGGAAGACCTTCACAAACCGGGTCAGCATGTCGCCCCAGTTTTCCAGAATCCATTTGCCGCGCGGTGAGCCCGTCAGTTGGACATGTCGTTCGATCAGGTTCCGCAGCGCATTGATATCGTTCGTACTCTCCACGGGCTCCAGATCCACCCCGCTGCGGTTGCATTTCGTCTTGCAGAAAGCCCCCGACTCGTCCAGCACATAGGCAATCCCGCCGCTCATGCCGGCCGCGAAGTTCTTGCCAGTCTCGCCCAGAATCGCAACAAGACCATTCGTCATGTATTCGCAGCCATGGTCGCCGACGCCCTCCACAACAGCGGTTGCTCCCGAATTCCGCACTGCGAAACGTTCGCCCGCCATGCCGTTGAAGAACACCTCGCCGCTCGTCGCGCCATACAGCACCACGTTGCCGACCAGGATATTCTGCTCCGGAATGAACGACGAGTTCTTCGGCGGGTAAACCACCACCCGCCCGCCGCTCAGGCCCTTGCCTACATAGTCATTCGCGTCGCCTTCCAGCTCCAGGCTCACTCCGTTCGCCAGAAACGCCCCAAAGCTCTGCCCGGCCGACCCGTTGAACTTGATTTGAATCGTATCCGTCGGCAATCCTTCGGAACCGTAGCGTTTGGCCACCTCGCCCGACAACATGCCGCCCACAGTCCGGTGTACATTCCGGATCGGCAGCACGAACTGCGTCGGCGTCTGGTTTTCCAAGGCATCCTTGGCCAGTTCAATCAGCTTATGGTCCAGCGCGTCTTCCAAGCCATGATCCTGTACCGTCACGCACCGGCGGCCCACTTTTTTCGGCACCGGCGGATTGAAGAGCATGGAGGCCAGATCCAGCCCTTTGGCCTTCCAGTGATGCTGCACATCGCGCATCGTCAGCAGATCCACGCGGCCCACCATCTCGTCAAACGTCCGGAAGCCCAGCGAAGCCATAATCTCGCGCACCTCTTCCGCAATGAAGAAGAAGAAGTTGATCACATGCTCCGGTGTCCCCACGAACTTGGCGCGCAACGCCGGATCCTGGGTCGCAATGCCCACCGGACAAGTGTTCAGATGGCATTTCCGCATCATGATGCAGCCCATCGCTACCAGCGGAGCGGTCGAGAAGCCGAACTCTTCCGCGCCCAGCAACGCCCCAATCACCACATCCCGGCCAGTCTGCAACTTCCCGTCCGTCTGTACCCGGATGCGCGAACGCAGGTCGTTCATCACCAGAACTTGCTGCGTTTCCGCCAAGCCCAGTTCCCAGGGAATACCGGCATGGCGCAGCGACGTCAACGGGGAGGCCCCCGTACCGCCCGAATCGCCCGCAATCAGTACCAGGTCCGCGTGCGCTTTCGAAACGCCGGCCGCCACCGTGCCCACGCCCACTTCCGACACCAGTTTCACTGAAATCCGCGCTTGCGGATTCACGTTCTTCAAGTCGAAGATCAACTGCGCCAGATCTTCAATCGAATAGATGTCGTGGTGCGGAGGCGGAGAAATCAGACCCACGCCGGGAATGGAATGCCGCACCTTGGCCACAAAGTCGTCCACCTTGTGCCCTGGCAACTGCCCGCCCTCGCCAGGCTTTGCGCCCTGGGCGACCTTGATCTGCAGCTCATCCGCGTTCACCAGATAGTTCGCCGTAACGCCGAACCGTCCGCTGGCCACCTGCTTGATCGACGAGCGTTTCGAGTCCCCGTTCGGCAGCAACTTGAACCGTGCTTCGTCCTCGCCGCCCTCGCCCGTGTTGGAACGTCCGCCCATCCGGTTCATCGCAATGGCCAACGTCTCGTGCGCCTCTTTCGAGATCGAGCCGAAGCTCATCGCGCCCGTCGCGAACCGTTTGACGATCTCCTTGGCAGGCTCCACTTCGTCCAGCGAAATTGCCTGGGCCGGCTTGAACTGCAACAGGCCGCGCAGCGTGCAGAGTTGTTCATTCTGCTCGTTGATCAGCTTGGAATAGTCTTTGAATGTGGCATAGCTCTCCGCGTTCACCGCGTGCTGCATCTTGCTCACAGTCTGCGGATTTAGCAAATGATACTCGCCGCGCACGCGATATTGGTAGTTGCCGCCCGGCATCAATTCCACATCGGATTCGGTCACCGGATGGAACGCGTGCTCGTGCTTCATCTTCGCTTCGCGCGCCAGAACCTCCAGGCCCACGCCCTCAATACGCGAAGCCGTGCCCGTGAAGTACTTGTCCACCAGCGATTTATTCAGGCCAATTGCCTCGAAGATCTGCGCGCCGCGGTAGCTCTGCAGCGTCGAAATCCCCATCTTCGAAAAGACCTTTAACAGGCCTTTGTTCACGGCTTTCTTGTAGTTCTTGAGCGCCGTTTCGAAGGGAACGCTGATGCGTCCGGTCGCGGACATATTGTCCAGCGTTTCGATCGCCAGATAGGGATTCACCGCGCTTGCACCGTAGCCGATCAGGCAGCAAAAATGCATCACTTCGCGGGGTTCGCCGCTCTCCACGATCAGTGCAACCTGCGTCCGCGTACCTTCCCGGATCAGATGATGATGGACGGCGGTCAACGCCAGCAACGCCGGAATCGGGGCAGAATTTTCATCCACGCCGCGGTCGGACAGGATCAGCAGAGAGTAGCCGGCCTGAATCGCCCAGCTTGCCCGCTTGCACAACGAGTCCAACCCGCGTTCCAACTCCTGCTCGCCGCCGTGCACGTTGTACAGAATCGGCAGCGTGTAGGCCAGAAAGTCGCCCCAACTGACGCGGCGCAGCTTCTCCAGGTCCCGGTTCGTCAGAATCGGATGTTCCAGCTTCAACAGATGGCTATGCTGCGGCGTCTCATCCAGTACGTTCCGCTCCGTTCCGATGTAGCTCGTCAACGACATCACCAGTTCCTCGCGGATCGGGTCAATCGCCGGATTCGTCACCTGTGCGAACAACTGCTTGAAGTAGTGGAACAGCGTCTGCGGCTTATCGGAAAGGCAGGCCAGAGGCGTATCCGTCCCCATGGAACCGATCGGCTCTTCGCCCTTCTCCGACATCGGAGCCAAAATCATCTTTAGGTCTTCGTCCGAATACCCAAAAGCGCGTTGGCGCTGCAGAATCGTCTCGTGGTCGGTCGTGTAGACCCGGCCAGGCTCCGGCAGCCGTTCCAGCGAGATCTGGTTGTCTTTGATCCATTCCCCGTACGGCTGACGCTCCCACAGAGACTTCTTCACTTCCTCGTCCGGAATAATCCGCTTCTGGTCCAGATCGACCACCAGCATCTTGCCCGGTTGCAACCGGCCCTTCATCGTCACGTCTTCCGGCTTCACCGGCAAAACGCCGGTCTCCGATGCGACGATTAACAGGCCGTCTCTGGTCACCAGATACCGCGACGGCCGCAACCCATTCCGGTCCAGCGTCGCGCCCACCACATGTCCATCCGTGAACGCTACCGCCGCCGGTCCGTCCCACGGCTCCATCATCGAGGCATGGAACTCGTAGTACGCCTTCTTCTCCGCTTCCATCGTCGTATCGGCGTCCCAGGCTTCTGGAATCAACATCGACATGACGTGCGGAATCGAACGCCCTGACAAATACAACAACTCCACCGCGTTATCCAGCGTCGCCGAATCGCTGCCGCCCGGCTCCACAATCGGCAATAACTTTTTCAGGTCGTCGCCCCACACTCCCGAAGCCATCACGGCCTGCCGCGCCGCCATCCAGTTCGCGTTGCCGCGCACGGTGTTGATCTCGCCGTTGTGACAGATATAGCGGAACGGATGCGCCAGCGGCCAGGTCGGAAACGTGTTCGTCGAAAAACGCTGATGCACCATCGCGATGGCCGACACGCATTCCGGATCCGCCAGATCTTTGAAGAACTTCTGGATTTGCGGAGCCAGCAAAAGGCCCTTGTAGACGATCGTACGGCAGCTTAGCGTCGGAACATAGAAAAAGTCTTTGTCCCGGATGTCGGACGCGCGAATCTCATGTTCTACCCGTTTCCGGACCACATAGAGCTTCCGGTCCAGCTCAATTTCGCTCATCCCCGAAGCGCCGCGGATGAAAATCTGCTCGATATACGGCTGCGACGCCCGCGCCACGCGGCCGATCGCGTCGACATTCAACGGAGTATCGCGCCACCCGAGAACTTCCAGGCCCTCTTCCCGTACAATCCGCTCAAAGACGCCTTCCACCAGCAACCGCGCCGTCCGCTCCACCGGGAGAAACACCAGCCCGGCGCCGTACTGACCCGCCGGCGGCAACGTGAAACCAATCTTGGCGCACTCGCGCGCAAAAAAGGCGTGCGGAATCTGAATCAACAACCCTGCGCCGTCGCCTGTCTCCGGATCGCACCCGCAGGCCCCACGGTGCGTCAGATTGATGAGGATTTGGACGCCTTTGGTAATGATGTCGTGCGACTTGTGCCCGTGGATGTTCACCACGAAGCCAATCCCGCATGCATCTCTTTCATTCGCAGGGCTGTACAACCCCTGCGCTGGAGGTAAACCGCGGACTACTTGGAACTCTTCTTGGTTGTTGGACATGAACTGAGACCTCAAACGGAGGATTCACCTAGAATAGCCTCAGCTACAGTATTAGTCAATCTGGAATCTGACAAAAGAAAACATCAGCCCTGCTTATACTAAAAGAATTAGAAAAACTGAACGAAAACATAATTGACATAAGACATCCTTATGATATCCTAGCCCCAGTGAACTTCGACCACCTGAAGCTCTTCCGCGACATTGCCCAATCCCGCAGTGTCTCCCGCGGCGCCACCCTCAATGAAGTCAGCCAGTCTGCCGCCAGTCAGCATCTTCAGGAACTCGAAAAAAATCTATCGGTTACACTCCTCGATCGCTCCACCCGCCCTCTCGGCCTCACCTCCGCCGGCAAACTCTACTACGAGCTCTGCCGCGATGTCATCCGGCGCAAAGAGGAATTTGACGCCTCCTTGCGCGGTCTTCTTCACGGCGTCGAAGGGACAGTCCGCGTTGCCAGCATATATTCGGTGGGCTTATCGGAAATGTCCCGTTTAGAGTCGGAGTTCCAGCGCCGTTGGCCCGACGCCGTACTCCGCGTGGACTACCTCCGGCCGGAGAGAGTCTACGAACAGGTCGCCGCCGAACAAGCCGACCTCGGTCTCGTCAGTTACCCGGAACCAACCAAAGAAATCGCTGTGATCCCCTGGCGCGAGGAGGAGATGGTCCTCGCCTGCGCTCCCAGTCATCCCCTCGCCGGTCTGCCCCGTCTCTCCATCCGCGCCCTGGAAGGCGTTAACTTCATTGGATTTGATGAAGAACTCCCTATTCGCCGTGAAGTCGACCGCTATCTGCGGGACCATGACGTCGAAGTGAATCTGGTCATGCACTTCGATAACCTCCAGATGATTAAGGAGGCCGTCGTCCTTGGTCACGGCGTCAGCATTACGCCCAGACGGATTCTCGGTTCCGAACTGGCGGCTGGCCGGGTCGTCGCCATACCGCTTGCTGACCGGCTGACTCGTCCCCTCGGCATCCTGCACCGCAAGCGGCGGAAGCTGACAGGAGCCGCCGAAAGCTTTCTCAAACTCTTGCAGGAGTAGAGCTTAGGCGTTCGTCCGCCGGCGCACCAGGTCTGGCCGCTCCAGTACGGCGGCGGCGAGGTCCATGCCGAGCCCGGGGCCGCCGGGCAAGCCAAAGAAACCGTTCTCCGGCTTCGCGAGAGGTCCTACCACCGCCAAGTATTCGTCCGCATAGTGCCGGCGTACCGACTCCGCTATAAATAGGTTGGGAATCGCCGCCGCCAGATGCATCGTCGCCGCATGAAGCAGCGGACCGCCGCAGTTATGGGGAGCTGTGGGCAAATAATGTGTGGCCGCCAAATCGGCAATCTTCCGCGCTTGGGTCAATCCGCCGCACCATGCCACATCCGGCATCACAATTCGTGCTGCGCCGTTAGCCAGAAGCTCCCTGTACTGCCAACTTGTCATCAACCGTTCGGATATGGTCAACGGAAGCACTGTGGCTGAAGCCAACTCCCGGTAGGCCGCCATGTTGTCCTGCCCCAGCATCTCCTCCATCCACATGGGTGCATACTCTTCGCACGCCCGTGCGATTTGAATGGCACATGGCAGGTTCCAATAGCCATGGAACTCCATGGCCACGTCCATCGAATCGCCAAAAGCCTCTCTGATCAGCCGGAGCGGTCGCAAGCCATCTCTCATCTGGGAAGGAGTGATGTATTGGCCCCCCGTCTCCCGATAGATCGGATCAAACGGCCAGATCTTCATCCCGGAAATTCCCGACGCAAGCAAACTTTCCGCGAGCCGTACCGGCTCAGTGAGAAAAGAGATGTGGTCGTAGCACGTGTTGTAGGTCCGGATACGATCCCGCGTCGCGCCGCCTAGCAGTTCATAGACCGGTACGCCCAGAGCCTTGCCCTTCAGGTCCCACAGCGCCATATCGACGGCGCTGATCGCCCGCATCTCCGCCCCGGCCCAACCCGAATACGAAACCGAATCGAACATCGATGCCCACAAACCTTCAATCCGGCCCGCGTCCTGCCCCAATAGCCGACTGGAGAGCCGCGAATGAATAACGGCCTCTTCCGAACCAGGGTGAGGGTAAGTCTCGCCTAGTCCGTAGAGGCCGTCATCAGTGTGAATTTTTACCCAGAGCCATTGGATCGGGCCAGCGTGCACCGTAATGCCGCCCGCCAGATGCAAAGTCTCAATAGCGGTGATTCGCAAACAGGCTGGTTACATAGCAACCGGCATCGGCAGACTTGCCTTTGCCAGGCTGCGGGTAAGGGTCTCGATCGATTCACGCTCGCCGGTCGCGCGGGCGATGGAAATCTCCGTGATCAGCATGCGGCGGGCGCAATCGAGCATCTTCTTCTCACGGAACGACAACGGCTTCGCCGTCTGTAATATGACCAATTCTTTGAAGACTTCAGCCAGGCCCATCAGCCCGCCGATGCGCATCTTCTCGGAATTCTCCTTAAAACGGTCCTTCCAGTCCTGTGTCCGTTTCACTTCGCCGGTGGCGAGGAAACTCAAGACCCGATTCACTTCGGCGGTCTTGGTCACCTTGCGCAGCCCCACATCGCCTGCGTGGCTAAAGGGGACCATGACGGTCATGCTGTTATAGCTGAGCCGCAACAGGTAGAAGCGTTCCGATTGGGCTCCAAAGTTGCGAGTGCTGATGTTCTCGATCGTCCCAACACCATGGTTGGGGTAAACGACTTTATCGCCAATGTGGAAGGTCGTGCAGGGACCCATGATTACACCTTCTGAGAGTTGTTAAATTGACTACACCAGAGCGTTAGCTAATGGTATACGGGGGTTACGATCGTGTCAACAGAATTCCCGTAAAACTAGCCACAAAGCGGTTAGAACTGCAATATTTGCCTACTTTTGGCGGGATCTCCTTTCTCTTCTATTGTGTCACAATTTCCTCTCTGCCACCTATACGTGGTGGATGCCGCCGCTGGCCTTCATACCACCACCGCACCCAAGTGCTACGAGGCCCCGCATTCGGATTTTTTTGTAAATTATTGATTTCTTGGCGGATGAGCATCAGATAGACTAGTACTACATCTCCGTATTCAACCAGGGACATGGATAGGATTGGCCGTTATACCGTAGAAGGCGAACTCGGCAGGGGGGGGTGCGGCATCGTATACCTCGGCCGGGACCACAAGATGAATCGTCTTGTGGCCATCAAGACCATGCTCACGCGGGAGTTGCACAACTCCGCCGAGGGCAAAATCCTCCAGGCCCGTCTGGAGCGGGAAGCCCAGTCTGCGGGCTCCCTCAACCATCCGGCGATCGTTACCGTTTACGAACTCGCTGAAGAGAACGACATGACGTTTTTCGTCATGGAATACGTCGACGGGCCGCCTCTCGACAACGTCATGGCGCAAGGCCCGCTTCCGTGGCCACGCATGACTCAGGCCCTGAAAGAAATAGCATCCGGCCTGGATTTTGCTCATTCTAAAGGAATTATCCACCGGGACATTAAGCCGGCGAATATCCTGATCTCCTCCGCGGGCCATGCCAAAATCTCTGATTTCGGCGTTGCAAAGATACTCGAATCAGCCTCCATGACTACCACCGGTACTGCGATAGGCACGCCGTCCTATATGTCGCCGGAGCAGATTCTTGCCAAAAAGCTGGACGGCCGCTCCGATCAGTTTTCTCTTGCCGTCCTGGCCTTCGAAATGATCACCGGCAGAAAGCCCTTCCACGCTGATTCCCTGCCCGGACTCATCCATCAGATCCTCTCCGTCGAGCCTCCCAACGCCTCGGCGATCAAGGCTGAGGTCGGCGAACCGGCCGCGGGCATTATCCGCCGGGCGCTCAGCAAGGAGGCTTCCGAGCGATTTCCCACCTGCAGCGAGTTCGTAGCTGCCCTCGAAGGGGCTTTGCTGCGGCGGGAACCGACGGCTCCCGTCATTGTGGAGACAAGCCCCCAACAGGCAGATTTTAAAGAAGTAAACGAGCCACCTTCGAAAAGTGGCAACCTACCCAGAGCGATTTTATTTCTAGCGCTCGGGTTGGCGGTGGCGGGATATTTTTACTCGCGGCGGCCAGCAGTAACGGCGGATGCCCCGGTTTCCACCTCTGCCGTGGCGCCTGCCAATACCCCGGAACCGGAACGCGCTACGCACGAAGCGCCCAAGCCGGAACCGGCGAAGACGGAGGCGCCCAGGGCCGTTGCCCCGCCCTTCCAGCCGCAGGCGAAGCCCAAGCAAGCATCGCCGGTAGCCCAACCGGTCCCTCCTCAAAACCCCGATCCAGGCCCCGACCAACCCGCGACCGCCTATATGGGTTCTCCCGAAGGCCGTTTTTCCTGGAATGGATCGCTACCGGCCGGCGACAGGCTGATCATTGTCCGGAATCGGGTCCGTATGGGTTCCATTACGGGAAATGGACTTCCTGCCGGGGTACCCGTACAGGTTGAAGTGAGACCAGCCGATATAAAGGTGATGCAGCAGCCTGTCGCGGCCAACGGATTCCGGCTGATCCTGGCCAACTCCTCCGGGCATGAGATCAATACAGTCACGGTACTCTGGCGGGAGCAGGCGCATTGAGGTGGCTTCGCGTGGCAGGGATCCTCGCCTGCGCCGCAATCGCCGCAGCGGGGCAGACGCGCCGGGCTCTCGTTGTCGGCGTCACTGACTATAAGAATGTGCCGGCCGCGCCGCAGTCGTCGCGCAATGCCATTGCCATGGGCCGTGCCCTCACAGCACGCAATTTCCAGGTTGCCCTGGCGATGAATGTAGAGGCCGAAGAACTGGCCCGCGTCATTGCCAAATTCCTGCAGGATCTGCAACCGGGCGACGTAGGCGCTTTCTATTTCTCCGGCTACGCCGTGCAGGACGGCGGAGAGAACTACCTGCTTCCCTCCAGCTATTCGCCCGCCGCCGCGGACGGAATTGAGTTCCAGTCGTATTCGCTCAAGCGGCTCGTTCGCTACCTGGAATCGAAAAAACTCGCTACGGGATTGATCGTTGTGGATGCCTCTCCCGTCAGCCCGCCCATCGAAAAAGCGTTCCCCGAACCTGGATTGGCCTCGCTGGATATCCGGAGCGCCAATCTGGTTCTGGCTCTCGCCAACCTGCCCGGGCGCGCCGTTCCGCCCGCTCCGGACCGTGAGCTTGGCCGTTTGACGGAAGCCTGGGTTGATGCGGCCAAGCAGAGCGGTATCCCGTTGGATGCGGCCCTCCGCCGTATTAAACAGCAGGTGAGTCTAGCGACAAATGGCGAACAGGTACCTGCGGAAATCTCGACGCTCATCAACGAGTTCTCATTCCAGCCGCGTTCGGCGGCGTCGATCGAATGGGAACGGATTTCCGCCGCTCGCGAACCGGGGCCATTGGAAGACTTCCGGCGCCGCTACCCGGACGACCCGTTGGCCGCGGAAGCCGGAAGAAAACTGCGGGACATGGAGTGGGAACGGATAAGCGCCAATCCCGACGAACCCACCGTGCGCCAGTTCGTTGGCCGCCACCCCAATTATCAGGCTGCTCTGCAATGGCTGGCCCGCCATCAAGCCGCTCAGCAGGCCGCCCAACAGACCGAGCTGCAGCAAAAGGCGAAGGAAGAGAAAGCGAAAGAAGACACGTCCGCCGGCATACTTGCCGCAATCGCCCGCTATGCCAAAGCCTACGAAAATAAGGACGTCGATGAATTGCAGGCGCTGCGTCCCGGCCTGGGACGGCCCGAACGGAAGCGCCTGGAAGATGCGTTCCGGGAATTTAAGTCCATCCAATACAGCCTGACGCCCACCGCCTCGCCGGTCGTCATGGCAGGTGCTGCCAACGTCTCCTGCAAGCTGAAAGTGCAAATGCGCGGCTCCGGGAAGAATGGACCCGAACCGGTAGAACAGGCTGTAACTGTCAAGTTGCGGCGCCAGGGAGAGTCCTGGGTAATCGACTCCATTCAATAACGGCTACGCCATCCTTCGGGAGTTCTCATGATCAACCGCTTCGCCATTTGCCTGCTGGCAGTTTGGCTCCCTCTCTATGCCCACGACCCGGTTCCGGTCGGCAGTGGCGCCAGCAACACGTCGTCTAAGCTGATCTACCTGATCCCCAACCTCTATGGCCCCGCGGGTCTGACGCTGCCCAATACGGAGCACGCGGCGCACTTCACCAGCGCCTTTCAATCCAGTTTTGGGCCGCTCGTCGGATCCATCGTCAATCAGTTGACAGCCATCCCGCTTCCTTCTCCCGCATCGGGCTTTCTCTACAAATTTGATAGCAGCCTGGGCGTCTACACCCGCTCCGGGCAGAGTTTCGGCCCCATCTTCGCCGAACGGGCCGAAACCATCGGGAAGAACAAATTCCTGGCCGGCATGAGCTATCAGCATTTCAACTTCGATCACCTGGACGGCATCGACATCAAGCGAATCCCGGCGGTCTTCCAGCATCAACCTGCCGCCAACCCGGATTATCAAAAGGACGTCATCACGACCAACAACAACCTCGATCTGCAGGTGAGCCAGACCGTCGCCTACTTCACCTATGGCGTCTCGGAGCGGCTCGACGTGTCCGTTGCTGTCCCCATGGCCACTGCCAGCATGGAGATTGTGAGCGATGCCACGATTCGCCGTATAGGCACTTCCACTGACCCCGACGTCCACTACTTTGATACCCCGTTTCCGGGCAAGGACCGGGAATCGTTCGCCGCTTCCGGAACGGCCCGCGGCATCGGCGACGTCCTGCTGCGCGCAAAATATACCGCCTACCGTTGGAAGCAGGGAGCAATCGCCGTTGGAACGGACGCGCGCATGCCGACCGGCGACGCCTACAATTTCCTGGGGACAGGCTCTTTTGGCCTCCGCCCCTTCGTCGTGGCGTCCATGCGGAAAGGCAACTTCTCCCCTCACATCAACCTCGCCTACCAGTGGAACGGCGATTCCATCCTGGCCGGTGATCCGGTTGCCGGCACGCGAGGCAACCAATCGGACCAGTTCCAGTATGCGCTTGGCTTTGACTACGGCATCACGCCCAAGTTCACCTTTGCCGCCGACTATCTGGGACAGCAGCAACTGCAAGGCAGCCGCGTCAAGCAGGTGAACTATGTGGCTGCCAACGGCGATATCTATCCCAATATTCAGGTTAACCGGGCGCGCTACGGCCAAAATGCCGCGGCCGTGGGAGTGAAAGTGAATCCCATCGGCGAGCTTCTGGTGACATTCAATTTGCTCTTCGGCCTCGACGACAATGGGCTCCGTGACCGCGTCGCGCCTATGATCGGCTTATCCTATACGTTCTAATGGGCCCTACACCGCCCGATTTGCGCGTTCCATAGCGATTCTTCATCTTGGGATACTATGATGGACCCTATGGCGTTCGTACCGAAATCTTTTTCGGCCCTCGTGGCCGGCGTGCTCCTTCTTGCGTCTTGTGGCGGCGGGTCCGGTTCCGATGCCAAGAAAGCGGAGTCTCCCACTCCCGCGCCGGCCGCGGAAAGCGTCGACCCGGCCGAAGCGGCCACAATCACCGGAAAAGTCACCTTCACCGGCGAAAAGCCTGTCTCTCGTCCGATCAGCATGGACGCCGTGCCTGCCTGCGCCAGCCAGCACAATGGTCCAATTGCACCCGAAGATACCGTTATTAACGCCAATAAGACGCTAAAAAACGTGTTTGTGTACGTCAAAAGTGGCCTTCCCGCACGCCAATGGGCCGCTCCGAAGACGCCTGTGGCCATCGACCAGAAGGGTTGCATATACACCCCCCGCGTGGTGGGTGTCCAGGTGGGACAGGACCTGGAGATCGCCAACAACGACCCTCTGATGCACAATGTCCACCCCCTCCCCAAGAACAACAAGGAATGGAACACCTCGCAGGCGCCCAAGGGCGAGAAGATCGTCAAACAGTTTGATAAAGAAGAGGTTATGGTCCGCTTCAAGTGCAATGTGCACCCGTGGATGGTAGCCTGGGTCGGCGTTGTGGCGCATCCCTTCTTCGCCGTAACCGGCGACGATGGTTCCTTCTCTCTCAAAGGCCTCCCCCCCGGCGACTACACGCTGGAGGCGTGGCACGAGAAGCTCGGCACCCAGGAAATCAAGGTGACGGTCGCCGCCAAAGAGTCCAAGCCCGCCGACTTCGACTTCAAAAACTAGTCCTTTCAAAGAATTTTCTTGTCAGACTAGAATAATTCCATATTTGCGATAAACTAGGACCAGGAATGGCGAAATCCGCTCAAATCCTGGCCCATGCAACTATTCTCTGCGCCTTGGCCGCCGTGATCACGGGGGCCCGGCTCACCAGCGCCAACGCGTTGGAGGGATTGGACATTGCTCTGTGGAAAAACCTGCACCGCGGACTTTCGACGATCGCGGCCGCCGGTGGGATCGCAGTGGCATTCCTAGTCACGGGAAAACTGCGCGTGTGGCTGCTGAGCTCCGTACTTTTGGCGGCACTTCCCGGGGGGATGCTGGAGGCTAAGGCGGTGCCGCAGGTGGCGGGCGTACTCCATGCGGTAGCGGCCTCCCTACTCGTATCCGTGACGGCGGTGGCGGCGTTGCAATCGGGCCGCGACGGCAGCGAGAGCATTGCGCCCGTGATCGATGAAGGATCACCATCGCTGGCCGCTTTGGCGAAGGCAGCTTGGATTTCCTTGCTGGTGCAGACATTGCTCGGCGCCCTTTATCGGCATCAGATCGTCGGCCTGGTGCCGCACGTAGGCGGTGCAATGGTTGTGATTGGGATCATCATGTACGCCGGGATTGCCGCGTTTTCTATGCCGCACGCTCCGGCGGCAGTAAAACGGCCCGCCATGACCCTCCTCATCCTCACCGGTTTGCAAATGCTGCTTGGGTTGGCAGCCTATCTGTACCGGCTTGAAGTGCGGGAGCAAGCAACGGGACACGCCGCCATGTTAATCTTTACAGTGATCCATGTCGCCGTCGGAGCCCTGACGACGGCCTGTTCGGCGCTGATGGGAATACAAATTTCGCGATATGTTCGCCCGGCCGTGGTAGCTGTATGAAGCACTACGTCGCTTTGACCAAACCGCGCATCACCTGGCTCATCCTGATGAGCACGGGAATGGGTTACTATTTTGGTCTTTCAGGCGCACTCGACTGGTTGATCTTGTTCCATACCATTGTAGGAACAGGTTTGATTGCCTCCGGGACGGCCGCTTTGAACCAATGGTATGAACGAGATGCCGACGCCAGGATGCGGCGTACTGACCAGCGGCCTCTGCCCGCGGGCCAGTTGGCCCCGCGTCATGCGTTCCTGTTTGGCGTGCTGTTATCGTTGCTCGGGTTTGCCGAGCTTGGATTCGGAGTGAACTGGCTGTCGGCTGGACTGGGACTGTTTACCCTGCTCAGCTATCTGTGCGTTTACACGCCGCTGAAGCGGATTTCACCGGTATCGACGACCATAGGAGCGGTTCCGGGTGCCATGCCGCCGCTGATTGGGTTTGCAGCCGCCAGCGGCACCTTGACGGCCGAAGCGTGGGTACTGTATGCCATTCTCTTTTTGTGGCAGTTTCCCCACTTCTACGCGATCGCCTGGATGTACCGGGAAGATTATGAACGCGCAGGCATTCGTATGCTTCCCGTCGTGGAACCGGACGGCGAATCGACGGTGCGACAGATGCTGCTATTTTCTCTGCTGCTGATACCGGTTAGCCTCCTGCCGCGCTTCCTGCACATGACCGGCGACTTCTATACCGCCGGTACGTTGGCAGCGGGCGTGGCATTCGTCATGGCCTGCGTGCGGATGTCGAAGAATCGCACGCTGTTACAGGCGCGAAGCGTACTCCTGGTATCGGTTATCTACTTGCCGGTTCTTTACGGTCTACTGCTGCTGGACCGGCCCCGGGGTTAGGCGGATGGACCGTCGCGTCTGGTGCGGCGCGTTTCTAATGGCCGTAGGTTGCCGCAAGGTCGCAACCTTACCGATCTATGGGACGGTACCGAGATTTCAACTGACTACCCAGGACGGCGCGCCTTTTGACAGCCACTCGCTCGATGGAAAGCTGTGGCTAGCCTCCTTCTTTTTTGCCTCCTGTACAGGTCCGTGCCCCCGGATCAACACACAGATTTACGCACTCCAGGAAAGTACATATACCTATCCGGATCTCCGAATTCTGTCGTTTACTGTCGACCCGGAGCATGACACGCCCCCGGTGCTGGCAGCCTACGCCAAGCGATACAAGGCCGATCCGCAGCGATGGACATTTCTGACAGGGCCGCGCGCGACGATCAGCAAGTTGTCGAAAGATGGGTTTCAAGTGGGCGAATTGGACGATGCGAACAGCCACTCTACCCGCATTATGCTGGTGGATGGCAGGAGCCGTGTCCGGGGGCATTACCCCGCAATCGAAGCGGAGAGTCTGGATGCGTTGCAAAAAGGCATCGCGTCTATATACCAAGCAGGGTGAACATGGAATTGCGTGATTTACCGGCGCTCAATGCGCTCTTGAATGCTACGGCATTTGTATTGTTGCTGATTGGCTACCGGCTCATCCGGCAAGGGAAAAGAGAAGCCCACAAGAAGGTGATGCTAGCCGCATTTACGGTGTCGGCGCTCTTTCTGACGTCGTACCTGATTTACCACTTTCAGGTGGGCTCGGTTCGCTTCCAGAAAGAGGGGGCGATCCGGGTTTTCTATCTTGCTATTCTGTTGAGCCACATCATTTTAGCCGGTTTCGTCGCCGTCATGGCTCCGATAACTCTCTTCCGCGCCCTGCGCGAACGATTTCCGGCTCACGCAAAGATCGCCCGGTGGACGTTTCCGATTTGGGCGTATGTAAGTGTAACGGGCGTGATCGTCTACTGGATGCTCTACCAATTGTAGAATCCGGCAATTTCTACACGACGTGTTACCGGAGTTACACGCTAACTCCTTCACGCGGTTGGACTGGTTCCGGTTGGCCGTGCACATGCACGGTTTTCAGCGTGCGTCAGGACGCGCACTACGTCCGGCCGACCCACTGGAACGAGGAGCCGACCGACACAAAGGAGACGCAGGATGACCCGTTCTATCTTATTGACTCCGTTTGTATTCACAGCCTGTCTCTGCACGGCGCAGTCATCGGGGCCTCCGCCCGGAGGCTCTCCTAGTTCGATCACTGGATGTCTGACGAGAAGCAAAGCGCGGAATGCGTTTGTGCTTACCACCGAACGGGGAGAGAAGACGATCCTGCTGTCCGCGGAGGATCTCTCGCCACATGTTGCGCATACGGTGCGCGTAATTGGCGCTGTTACCACGGAGAAAGAGCAAACGGTATTGCGCGTGCAGGCAGTGGAACACGTTTCCGATACCTGCCGCAAATAAGCTCCGCCCGCACGGAGCGGCTGGCGCCTCGGCCTTTCTAGAGGCTTGGGCGCCCGCCGTGAATTGCGTCCCTAGGGCCATGACCGGTCACCGGTAATTTTTCTCACGGTGATCTTTTTACGAGTTCTACTACGCCTATACGAATGTAGGCGATTCTCGCGACTCCGTTCCTCGCTGCCGCCTATCGGAATTTCCTTTTCCGCCTCGGCCGTACCGGGTTCCGGCAACCTCCGGGTCCTGGTTCCAGGCGGACCGCTATTCTAACTCCACTGGAGCCGCCGCCAGAAACCCCGGGGCCTCCACAACAGCGAGAAATGATCGAAACTAGTCTACAATTTTCCGCCGGGAGGCAAAACGGCAAGATGCCGAGGGCAATCTCGGCATTTCTTCCGTTCGGTTACGATAAGGGAAGGCTCTTTGTGCAGCATCCTCCCCACATACAGAAGCCTGCCTCTCCGCGCATATCGGCTGCGCATTGTGAACAGCGCCTATTCCGTTCCGGTTCACGGCCAGTAAGGATGCGGTAGCGAGCGTGGGTTTTTTCTCCCGATTCTGGCGATCCAAACAGACGCCCGCTCCGCTCCCCACACCGGCGCCGGTCACCGACACGTCTTCCGACATGACGTCCGCCAACCGAACGGTCAGCAATCGAGCCGCGCTCCGGCGTGGTCCCGATAGCGGCGAACTCCGGCGCATCGTGGCCCGGGAACGTGTAGAGGGAGGCGTGGACCTCCGGCCGCTGCCAAAGGGTAGCGTCGTGGAGGCGCGCACAAAAAATTCCACGTATACCATTCAACTGGGCGAAAGCGGTACGATTCTGCTTTCCGGTCACGCGGAACACTGCCCGGAGCCGACATCTGTCCTATCTGTCGGCTCGGTCCTGCTAACGGGTTCTGTATGCGACGGCTATTTGGCGCCCGGAATGCGGATGGAGTTTCGCGTGGGTACGCGGCGGGTGTTTACGTCGCGGCTAACCAGCGTTCAGGTACTGGGGCAGTAGCCCTTCCGGCTCCTAGCGGGCTCTTCTACCGCGCCAGACCAAGCCGACTAGCCCGACGGCCGCCAAAAACCAGGTGGACGGCTCCGGAACCGAAGTGCCAGGAGGGTTCGGACCAGGCGGATTCGGACCTGGGGGGTTCGGACCAGGCGGGTTGGGACCGGGAGGATTGGGGCCAGGAGGCGGATCGGTGGGACCGGGGGGCGGGTCGGTAGGACCCGGAGGCGGCTCCGTCGTATTGCCGGGGGGAGTCACCACTGGCGGGTTCGACGGCCCAGCCGGAGGAAAGGGGGAACTGGGAGGTAGCGCGGGATAGTCCGGGCTGATAATCGCCGGGGGGGCGAGGACAAACGCTGTTGGCGGCTGAAGGCCCGCAATCACAATAGGACCCGAAGGGCCGCCCGGCGGCGGTAGAAAGGGCATCGGAACGACAAGATTGGTACCGCCAGGCTCCGTCACAGAGGGAGGAGGTACAACGGGCGGAGAGGACGGATTGCGACTTCCGCTATACAACACCTGATCCAGCGGCGGCGCGGGAGGCGCAATGACGCCGGTGGCCTGCGCCACCGCTTCCGGCTTCGCTGGCCCTCCGACAGGGATGGCCGCCTTGGGCTCTACAGGAGCCGCGGCAGCGCTCGCGGTTGGCGGAGCGGCCTTGGATATACCAGGAAAGCTAGGAGCGAAGGCTAATTGGGCAATATCGACTGGCGTGTCCAGAGCCGTTTCCGGAGGCTCCAGCGAGGGAGGCGCTACCGGTTCACGGGGAATCGAAGAGACCTGATTTCCACAGCGGCCGCGCAACATGCTTTGTCCATCGGTGAGAACGAGTTCGCCAGCAGCAAGCGTCGCCGGCTTTCGCGTCCAATAGACCTTGTCGCGTATCCGGTAGGACACATAGCCCCGGCGCGGAGCCGCTAGGCGTTCCGCCCGGAATTGGCTGGGATCGAGTCCTGCGTAATGCTCGCGCACCACAGGATCGTCCGTCATGGCGGCCTTCATGACTACCGGCGAATCCAGACCTCCGGAAACGACGGACCACGGGTATATTTTATTACCGGACAGGTGGCCTGGGGATGTGTTCGACACGCTGGCTCTTGTACCGGCAGAGGCCGGGCGAGCCGCACGGGACGACATGAGTTGCGAACTCCGGCTGGCAAGGAACAGCGCCAGCACAACAGTCCCGATGGCAAGAAATTGTTTCATCGGCGCTTGCAGAATGCTTTCTTAGACTTTTGGTCGTAAAGACTAGTATACTCATGCGCGAATTTCAAACGAATATTCCATCAGAAGCGAGAGCGGTTGGGACGAGCAGTACTAAGGTTTATGCCCGACCTCCCTTTGCGGGGAGTTCAGGGACTTTGGCATAGAGCCGAGGCGTGTATGTAATTGAAAATAAAGCACAGGAAAAAAGCCCTGCCGACACAGGAATGAAACCCCCTCAACCAGACAGACAAAGTACTAAGAGTACGGTCGGATTTTATGGGACTGGCCTGTTTGAATTTCCGAGGCATTCCGGCAATTTTCCGCAGTTGTTGGACCTCGGCTGGCGGCGGCGGCGTTGATCGAGTTTCGTTTTGCCGCTTTTGCGAAAGCAAAGCGATGGAGGCCCTGGGGCGGAACGCCTCCGCCGTCTCCTTGGCACGCCGAAAATGAGTGGAACCTAGACGTATCCCAGGAAGCGCAGAAGTGACGCTGCCACGATGATCGCAATCAGCCCAAAAACGATACGGACCGGCAGGGAAAAATTGGGGGTATCCGGCTTCGCCATGCGCCGAGGATAGCAAACCGGCCAGGAGTTCTGCCTCCCTGGTGCGTCTCTCCGGCTCATTCCTTGCCATGACGACGGCAGGGCTATGGTCTCTCTGGGCTAACGCCAGGAACGAAAAAGATTCGAAATCTCGAACCACGACCATAATTTTCAAGTTGTCTCGACACCATTGCTAGGATGCCACCCCCAAAACCGGCGACTTCGAGAGACATTTTGCCGATATTGCGCCGCAGAAACAAACCAGGGCCGCCGTAAGCGCGACTATCTTCCTTAAAATTTTAAAGATAAGATAGCCAAAGCAATCAATTCAATGGCTATTGATATATAGGACCGGCTAGTACTTTGGAGAGCGCAATGTAAAACATCCGCGTTGCTGCGATAGTATTTTCGTATTAACATGAAGACGCGAGAAACGCTAGACGGTTGCCGGAGGAATAGAAGTTGCCAAGACCGCCGAGCGAGATTAAATCGAGGTACCTAAGGTCATGCGACTATATAAGACGCTCATTACGGGCGCATTTTTGTTTTTGTTGGGGGCTGTCTCATCGTTTGGAATTACGTTTGATCTGAACTGCGTTCTTTCGAACAATGCATGTACGGCATTCCCTGCCAGTTTCGGGACGGTAAAGATTACGGATATTTCGGGAGGCGTCAATGTGACCGTCGACACGGCCGCAGGCGGAAAGTTCAAGGACCTCTTCTTGAATCTGAATATCAATCCCGGCACGCTTTCGACTCCGGCGCTCTACAGTTCCAATTCGTTCCAATTGAATCCGTATAACGGTCTGTTCGACATCGGGTCTCAGACTTCGCCGTCGAAGGGCATTGACGGGCCGGACGGGTATTCTTTCGCCATCCTGGGATCCGTGACCGCGGCCAATTTCCTGGCCCTGGATTCCCTGGGCCTGGTGAATGTTGCCGTTCACTTACAGGAGATCGATTGTACATCTCAATCCTGCGTTTCGGGCGGCGGATCCATCAAAGTGGGTGGAACTTATGTACCCGGGGGCAATAACGATGTTCCGGAACCGGCTACTTACTTGATTGCGGGCGGCACATTAATCAGCATGTATCTACTTCGACGTAAGAACGCTTAATCAGTATCCTTACCAGCACAACCAAAGCGGCTCTTTCGAGGGCCGCTTTTTCATTTGCAGAGATGGCCGCTTCCAGCATGCGTTTTACGATCGCGCAAGCGTTTACGAATCAAAGGGAGGAGCGCCTCGCTCCAAATCCGAGCAAAAGTCGACGAGCCATGACTCACCGTAGGTCTTCACGGCTCCGTCCTTCTGGCGAGTGATCTTAAGTTCGGGCCCAGCACGCTGGCAGGTAAACCAGTCCCTTGGCGCGTGCCTTTCCAATGTGCGGCAGAGCAGGACGCGCTCCTGCGATTGCAAGTCTGGCATATCCACAATATTCATTCTGAATCTCGTTGCCGCTGAATACTTCGGCGAGAAAGAATCCCCGCAGCTGGCCCTGCGGGAGGTTGTCACAGCGATGGCCGTGTCCATTGGCGGAGACGCGGCCGAAGAAAAAGCGCTACCAAAGGTTCAGCGTCTTGCACTTCCCGATCAGCGCATATTGCACGTGAGGAATGTCGAGATTTTCCGCGGCGGCAGGGTACAACGCTTTGAGGTCACCGCAGATTTCCTCGGCCTTGATCAAGCCGGGCCGAAGGTCGATGCGTTTGTTGTTGTCGTCGCGAAACCAAGAGAGCGAGAGCAGAAAGGCGTATAGCATCAGGGATAGGACCAAAACGGCTATCGCGTAGGAAAGGAGCTTGCGACCGTTTCTTGTGTCTGGGTGACGGCTGGGAGGCACGCTGGGTCTACCGCCGCTCAACGTGGATAAATCACTTGGGGTGTTGCTTACGTAAAGCTTCGAATTGTTCATGTCATCTCCGGTGTACCCTCCGCCTAAACTTGCGAGTGTGGCAATTTAGTTGCATTTGGAAAGCCATACGGGCTGAAACCGGCCAGATAGGCGCCAGAAGGCAATAGCCATAGGGATTGCGAGGACTAGTCCTCCCTGATGCAGGGGAGGCCGGGCAACGTAAAAGAGGGCACAAAGCGGTATATTGTGCCGGTAAGAGAGAGAACGGCGAAGCGAGAGTGATTCAGTGACTGCTTGCTAAATCGCGAATTCCGGGAGCTATCCCCCAGGCCATTAAGTGATATAGCGCCCGGCTTGCCTCAAATTCCGGATAAAGCATTGATTAAAAGCGAGTTCGGCGCACGAATACAGGCCCCCATGAGTGGGAAAAAATGCTGCCGGCATTAGCTTGCCTATTTCATGATTACGATCAAGAACTTAGCTCTCGTTTAACAGCAGACTTCCATACCGAAGGAAGAACGGGCATGGAAATGCAATGTCGATAGTCAGGACTGCTGGCCCGCAGAATCGGTTTTGTCGTGGGCCAGATGCCCAAATACGTTCGAAAGCAGAGACACACAAATGCACGTTGAACAGTTGACAGAGCTCCTGATCGAGGAAATCAAAGATATCTACCACGCAGAAAAGCAGCTCGTTGCTGCCCTGCCCAAGATGGCCAAAGCAGTCGAAAACCCAGACCTGCAAGAGGCGATCACTGCGCACCTTTCCGAAACGAAGGACCAGGTCACTCGTCTCGAACAGGTTTTCAGCCTGTTGGGAACGCCGGCCAAGGCGAAGCCTTGCAAGGGGATGCAGGGGTTGATTGCGGAGGGGGACGAAGCCGCGGGCGAAATAGAGGAGGGCTTTCTGCGGGATCTCGCCATCATCGGCGCCGCGCAGCGAATCGAGCACTATGAGATCGCGGCGTATGGGACGGCGCGGGCGATCGCTGATCAGATCGTTAACGCCGACGTGTCAGAATTACTGGCCCAGACTGGCAAGGAAGAGGAAACGGCTGACAAACTTCTGACTAAGATCGCGCTCAAGATCTACAAGACAGCGGGACAGGAACACGAAGCGGAACGTAGCGGCAATGGGAAGAAAAAATCCATGGCCGCCAAGACCTAGCCACTGAGGCCAAGTGTTAGCGTGGCGCATATACCATTAATCCCCCGCAGGGCCAGTTGCGGGGGCAATTCCGGATAGCCGGGCAGGGAGAGCCGCCTTTCCCTGCTGATCGCTTTCCGTAAGCCTATATTACGAAGAGTGCAGACTAGATCAACGCAAAAGGATCCGTATGGGGAATATGTTTCCTGCCTTTGCCCATCGGGCAGCGGATGCAGTTGGATCGCCATGGACTTTTGTAGTGGCCGTAGCGGTCACATTGGGATGGGCTGCTACTGGCCCTGTTTTCCACTTCTCTGACACATGGCAGCTCGTGATAAACACGGCGACTACGATCATCACCTTCTTGATGGTTTTCCTGATTCAAAATACTCAAAATCGAGATTCCCGGGCTCTACACTTGAAGCTCGATGAGCTCATCCGGGCGCACGAGAGCGCCAGAAATCGGCTAGTCGACCTGGAAGAGTGTACTGACGAAGAGTTGAATACCCTCAAGGAGCAGTTTCGCAGGCTGCGAGGTTGGCCCACAGGGGATGAGCAAGAAGGGGGTCAGGAAGGGTCGCAAGTGCAGGGGCGAGGAGTAGGTGACGGCCCAGTGTCCCAGTAAGGACCACGCAGCCGCATCACGGCGGTCTTAGCCGGGGAGGGACGTGGCGTTCCCGTGGTATGTTCCAGCCGCATGATCAGCCGGGGTAAAGCTGGTGAGATACGGCTATCGATCCACATGATGGACAGCCCATGAGTATATGAATCGAGATGCGGTCCTACGACTCTCCATCGCATTCAACAGCCCGCCTTCCCCGCCCAAACCCGCGGGGATTTTTGCTTTCACCGAGTTATGTCTAGCTGATGGCGTCGCGGTAGGGTTAGGGGATTTACTTTATTGGCGCAAGAACACTCATCTGCTATACGTTATACACCGACATATCAACGCGCACCGTATTTGCGGTGCGATTCACACACCTATTTAATTTGGGTGGCATCGGCCTCACCTATCAAGGAGATATAACCATGAAGCAAGTTGTTGCACTTGCCCTATGCCTGATCCTGCCAACGGTCACACTGGCGGCCGAAGCTGGCCACAAAGTAAAGTATGACGGCGGATCTATTGCCAATATAAAGTCTGGAACCGATATCAGAGTAACGATCGACCAGCAGAATATAAGTTTAGTACGTGACCGCAAAGAACTAGTCGCCATCCCCGCGGCATCGATCGCAGAAATCAGCTACGGGCAGGATGTTCACCGGCGAATCGGAGCGGCAATTGGCATTGGTGTATTCACTCTCGGCGTTGGAGCATTGATGGCTCTGACAAAGTCGAAGAAGCATTATATTGGGCTCACCTGGGACGACGCCGGCAAGAAGGGCGGACTCGCTTTCCAAGCCGACAAGAGCGATTACCGCGGTCTACTCGCTGGGCTAGAAGGCGTCTCAGGGAAGAAAGCCGTGAACACGGACACGATGTCCGTTAAAAACTAGCCAGGCTCCGATGTTCGGTTAGGGGTCAATGGGGCCCTAGTCCTATCGCCGTTGTCGGTATTCGGATATCGGGAAGAGGATGCCTGCGGCCTTGGCTGGCACGCAGCGGAGCGGTAGGGGAGGCATGGTAAATCAGGCCTGACCGTCGGCACATTTCGGACGCAGTAGGCGGGCTGGGTTAGTTGAGGTACCTGTCCGCCGACAACGCTGTCCTGGAGCCCGGCTTACGGACGCCCGGAGGGCAACGTGATTTGCATGGTTGCCCACAAATCGCCCATCAATTCGTATTGCCATCTCCGTCGGCCGCTCAAGGCCGGCCCGGGAGTTGCAGTAGAGTTCTGGAGAGGTCACCTCCCTTGGATATTGAGGACAAAGTCTGTTGGGTATTTGGCAGAGAGTACTGAGCACGACGGGAGTCAGGATGGGTCGCAAGTGCAGGGGTGATAAGTAGGCGGCGACCCAAAGTCTCAATGGCGCCGGCAACGCAGCGCCATCACGGCGATTTTGGCCGGTAGGGATATGGCGCGAAGGCTATCAATTGCAACACCGGATTGGAGTGCGACTGTCGAATCTGATCGCAGCGGGCGAGCACGTTCCCCCATTTGGGGCTTCCCGCCGCGCAGAAATGGAACATAACCTCCATCATTTCTATAAGATGGAGAATAACGCGAATGGCGGAGAGAGAGGGATTCGAACCCTCGGTACGGTTTCCCGTACACACGCTTTCCAAGCGTGCGCCTTAAACCACTCGGCCATCTCTCCGGGGACTGCTCTCGGGTTTCCGCCCTTATTGGGGGAACCCCGCCTGTTTGGCTGGAGGCGTTGCTTCCCATTTGGGCGCAACTTTTTTATATTACCACGTTCTAACGCGCGGCTCAGGTTATTGTATTTTCATGCCTCCCACTCGCCGCGATTGGCTCCAGCTCCCGCTACTGGCGCCGTTGGCCGTTTCCGCCGCCCCTGCCCAGCGTAGGCGCCCCCGTCTCGCCGCTATCGTCACCAGCTATTACTTCTACTCGCACGCCGATGTGATTCTTGGCCGCCTAATGGCGGGCTGCTCTCCCAACGGCAAGTGGCATGCCAACCGTTGTGACGTGGTCTCCCTTTACGTGCATCAAATCCACGAACGCGATATGAGCGCCGATCTCGCCGCCCGGAATGGCTTCACCATCTACGACTCCATCGAAAAGGCAATGACGCTCGGAGGTAGTTCCCTGGCCGTCGACGGGGTGGTGTTCGTCGGTGAACATGGCAACTTCCCCAACAATGACGTGGGACAAAAGATGTATCCGCGCTACGAACTGTTCATGCAGATCCTCGACGTTTACGAAAAGAACCGCCGCTCCTTGCCCACGTTTTTCGACAAACACCTTTCGTACTCCTGGCCGAAGGCGAAAGAGATGTATGAGCGCGCCCGTAAGCTTCGCGTCCCTTGGTTCGCCGGCTCTTCCATCCCCTTGAGCGTCCGCGTACCGCATGTTGTTCCACCGATGAACACCAAGTTTGACCAGGCGGTGTCGCTGGGCTATGGGGATCTGGACGCCTATGGTTTCCACACTCTCGAATCGCTGCAATGCATGGTGGAGCGGCGCGCCGGCGGCGAGACGGGATTACGGCAGGTGGAAACTCTGACCGGCGATGCCGTCTGGAACTTTCTGGACCAGGGGTGGAACCCACTGATTCAGGCCGCCTATGCCGCATGTCCACAGAAGAGCCAGGCGCCGTTGCGGGAACTGGTGAAAAAGCCAGTGCTTTATTCGCTCACCTATCGTGACGGTCTGCGCGGCGCGTCCGTACTGTTGAACGGCGCCATCTCTGACTGGGCCTTTGCCGGTTCCGCGGGCGGCCAGATTATGGCCTGCAAATATGGACCGCCAGGCAAGGCACGGCCGCTTCCGCATTTCGATGGTCTGGCGCATAACATAGAAGAACTGTTTCTCACGGGACGTCCGCCTTACCCGGTGGAACGAACCGTGCTGACGACGGGAGCGTTAGCCTATCTTTTCGATTCCCTTCGCTCTGGAAAGCCGGTTCCGACAGACGACCTGGATATCCGCTACCGGCCCGCGGACCCTCCCTACGTTCAAACCGCATAACCCGATACCCGCATGAAACCACTACTCCTCATCCTCTGCACACTGGCCCTCGCCGCCCAGGACCTGCACAAAAAAGCCTTCGTCTTTGACGCGCACGTTCACATGATTAACCGCCAGTTCTACAAGGGCGGGGACATTGGGCAACGCGTAGAGGACGGACAGGTCGACCTTCCGCGCGCCAAGGAAGGCGGCCTGGATGCCATGTTCTTCACGCTCTTTGTGGAAGAACAGTACTACCCCGCGCGCTACGAAACGAAACACGTCCTTCGCTTGCTGGACCTGGCCCGGCGGCAAGTGGCGGCCAATAGCGACAAGATCCAATTCGCCTATACGGCCCAAGACGTGACGCGCATCGCCAAGACCGGCAAGATTGCCGCTGTGTTGGACCTGGAAGGCGGTTTCGATCTGGATGGCGATCTTGGCGTACTTCGCGAACTTTACCACGCCGGATTCCGCGTCATGCAACTCCCGGCGCACAACTGGGCGAATAACTTTGCGGAATCGTGCTGTTCCAAGAGCCTGTTTGGCGGCTTGAACGAGCATGGCAAAGACGTAGTCCGGGAAATGAACCGCCTGGGCATGTTGATCAACGTGGCGCACGCATCGGAAAAGGCGACGCGCGATGTGCTGGCGGTTTCCACCCGGCCGATCATGGCGACGCACACGGGGCTACGCCGGTTCAACAATCTGCCTCGCACAATGTCGGATGAACTGCTAAAAGAGATCGCGGCCAAGGGCGGCGTGATTGGCTTCCACTCGGGGTGCGAATTCCACTATCGCCCCATGTTTGACTATCGTACGTCGCAGGCGGGTAAAGCCTTCTGGGATACCACGGCGATTGAGAAGCAACCGAAGGATATGACGATACTCGAAGTCGACGCCTTGGTAAAGAACCACCATCCGATGGTGGGGATCAAAGCGCCAGATTCGGTACGCTGCTCCATTGACCAGTGGCTGGAGCCGGTGGAAGCCGCGATACAGATCGCGGGGGAAGATCATGTGGCGTTGGGGTCGGACCTGGACGGCGGGCCGACATTTCCGCTGGGTATCCGCGACGTGCGGGACTTTCCGAAGCTTACGGAAGCCATGCAGCGCCGCGGATGGAGCGAAACAAGAATTCGCAAATTCCTGGGAGGGAACACGCTACGCGTTTTCGGCGCAGCCACGGACCCCGCCGGCAAGCGCTAACCCTGGCTATCGAGAACCTCCTGTAATTGCCGCCGCGGCGTACGCGGCGGATCACCTGCCGGATGGCCGAATCGGAGAACGATTTGCGGTTGTCCGGCGTGGCCGAGAAGCGACTGGAGGCGCGGCCGCAGAGTGGGAATCTGCACAGGCTGATTCAGGAAAGAGGCCTGCACATCGTGGCTACAGGCTTCGAGAAGGACACGTCCCAGGGCCTGACCCGCGGCAATCCAATCTGCCGGGGAATCGCCGGCGGCGCCGATGATGGCAAGTACAGGCGAATCGTCAGCGATGTGCCGGTCGCGGGCTCCTATGCGGCCGCCGAGATCCAGGGTACGGATGGCGGCCTGCGCCAGAGGGGCAACCATCCAATTCACAGGGAGACCGTCGCCGGCGTCCCGAGGGTGAACCCAGCGAGCCAGTTCACGCCGCCAACCGGGATTGGCCCAGTGCGCGGCGTCCCCTTCGGCGATGAGCGTAGCCAGTTGCTGCCTGTGATCGACCGAGGAGACGAACTGTAGCCATGCGCCTTCCTGCTCGGCGGCGGCGGCAAGCCGGTCCAGCACGTAGTCAGAGATCATGGCCGGTTCAAATTCGTTGCGGTAGGAGTGCCGCCGCTCGATATATTCGGCGAGCGCCGCATCGGGCAGCGAGCGCCGCTCGGCCGGCTGCAACGTTACCGTGGCGAGGAGATCCGTGCTGTCCGGATCGGGCAGAATGGCCGCGGTGGCGGCGAGTCCTTCGGCGGCCGCGGCCACACGGATATGAAAGAGCGCGCAGCCGCAACTGATGGCGAGTTCGCGATCTTCTGGATCATTGATGGGGAGCGAGCGGCTGCGATCCGCATAAAGACGGATTGCGCGGCCCGCGACGCGAAAACGCCAAGGCTGCGTGTTATGAGAAGACGGGGCGTGCAACGCGGCCTCTAATATGGGAGCAATCGCGTAGTCAAGAGGAACGCTACGAGGCGAGATGGTCATACGAGTTGCCTTTCGAGCAGACAGAGAGGCACGGGCGTCTTCGTTTCTGACCAGCGTTCTGCGGCGCGCAACCGGCTGCGCGGGAGCCGGCGGAAAGGAGGAAAACAGGCGCCCGGCTGGCTTCATTATGCGCGCGAAGCGGCCGGGCGTCCAGAGGGGAATCGGAATGTTTGGGGAGCTTTACGGATGCAAGCCGAAAAGGTCTTTCGGCACGTGTTGAAAGGTGAACCGCGAGGGATTCACAGCGGTTGCGCCGGGCGTATCCACCAAGACGATTTCCGCGGAGACCGGCTCATAGGCAGCGCGCGGAGCGATGGTTCCTTTCGCAACAAGAATCTTTTGACGTTCCGGGTAGATACCCAGGTGGACGATCTGATGAATCGAGTTGGGCGAAGACCGCTTTTTGGTCAGAACGAGGTAATTTTTGAGGGTAGGGGTAGAACCTTCGGCCTCGATGACCGCGGTGAGGCCCATATGGTAGAACGTGTTGCCGCCATGGCGGACCGCGGTTTCGATGTAGTCGCCATCGTCAAAGGAACGCACCCGCCCGCGTACGCGCACCGGCTTGCCGTGCTGTTTATCGGTCTTTCCGCCGACGGACATGTCAAAAGTCCCGCCGATTCCGGCTTTGAGCGCAGTATCCACCGCGGCAGGGTCATACATAACGACCACCCATCCATCGGCCTTTTGCGCGATCAGTTGTTCCAGCAGAAAGGTGGAGTCCCCCGAAGAGCCGCCGCCGATGTTATCGCCAGTGTCCATAAGCGCGACGGGGAATTTGGCGGCGCGCATGGCATTGCGTACGGCGGCGGCCGCGTCGGGCGCGTTGACTTTTAACTCCTCGCGGACGGCCCACAGACGGTCCGAGAGCCGCTTGGCCTCGCGCTCGGCCAGATTGCGGTCACCGTCAGCGACGACGACGACGCTAGGTCCCATGAAGGGTACGTCGGCGTATTGATAACCGGCCAGCACCGATGCCGAAAGAATTTTCGGGTTGCTCTTTTCGAGTTCGATGGAGTCCTGCGTAATGGGATGGAGCACGCCGGCAAACGTATTGTGGTAGAGGATATTGAAGACCATCGGCGGCTTGATGATCGATTGCACCGGCTTGATTTCGCCGCGCAAGGTGCGAACCAAAATATTGGCGGCGCGCTGGCCGCGGGCGCGGGTATCGATGTGCGGCGTCTGTTGATAGACGACCAACGCGGTGCAGTAGTTGAGCGTTTGCGGAGAGATATTGGCGTGAAAGTCATGGGTGACCACGATGGGAATTCCCGGGAACGCTTCGCGCACACGGCGAAGCGTCTCCTCATCGGCCTGGGGAAAATGTTCCGCAACCATGGCGCCGTGCAGCGCCAGCAGAATCGCATCCAACTTCCCGCCGGCCTTGAGCGATGCGATCAATTCGCTCACCAAGGACTCATAGGCGGCCCGCGCGACTGGTCCCTTCGGCGTAGCGCCGGCATACATGCCTTGCACAACCTGAATACCAGGTTCCTTGCCGATCACATCGAGAAAGCCAGTGACCTCATTCTTTTGCGCGGCAAAGAACGGACGCCAGTTCGGCGCGCTGCCCGCGACAACCGAAAAATCGGAGCGTTGCGTAAGAGAGGCGTTGAACGAGTTGGACTCGTGCATCAGCATCGCAATGCCGATGGTTTGAGCGGGAGCAGCCAGCGTGGCAATCAACATAAGCAGAAGACGCATGGAGGGTGTTGTACCATACCTCCAGCCAATCCGTTTACCCGCCGCGCACAGCCGCGGCAACCGGGCGCGAACCGACGGGAATCATCGTAAACAATGGCGCCGATTTCCCGCGATTGCGAACCACGGCTTTGACGCGAATGACGCCCATGTCGCCGGAGGCACGATTCAGAACCAGGGCATACTGCCCGTCGGGGGTGATGGTAACGAACGAAGGGTCCTTGCCCACGGGCACGGCGCCCACCATCTTATGCGTCGTAATATCCAGGATGGTTACGTTGCCGGCGTCCGGGTTGGCGACAAACAGGTAGGCCATATCCGGAGTGGAAACTGCCGCCATTGCCGACGGATGCCGCCCGGCCAATACAGTTTCTCCCACCTCCGCTAAATAAGGATAGAGAACCACGACGGCGTCCAGACCATCTCCCGTGAGATAAAGTTCGCCGCCGTCCGGTTTAGAGGCCACCCGGCGCGGCTCAATAGCCAGCGGGAGATGAGCAACCGTGCGGGCATCCGGGACGGTGACGAAGGAAGCCTGTCTGGATGCCGCCCCAGCGAGCATCAGTTGTTGGCCGTCGCTACGGAAGTGGGCAAGGTCGGCGGGATAGGGAAGCGTAACGGGCACGGTACGGCCGGGTTCCGCGGTTGGCAGCAACAACGGGGGCGCGTCCTTCATCACCACGGCAGCCCAGGGCTCGCGGCGCGCCAAAACAAAGGAGAGAGCCTCGCCGGGTAAGTTCCACACGCCGGCCGGGGCTAGCGAGTCCGCGACGAACTTGGCCAGCCGGTTGGAGGACAGCACCCAGAGCGCAGCAGCGTCCGGGCTTAGTTGCAGATCGAGAGCCGGACCGCCCAAGGCCAATTTGCGGCGGAACTCCAGGCGGGTGGGGTCTATCTCATGGATAGCGCCCGAGGCGAGCGCCCAGACACTGGGCAGGGACGGGTGGCTGACGACCTTGGTTGGCTGGCCATCGATGCGAATGTGGCGCGTCACGGCGAATGCGGTCAAGTTGACCGCGGCAATCGCCCCGCCTTCCTCATTCGCGACAAACGCATGGCCCTCAAATCCATTGCCGCGTTCGCGCGTGCACGAAACACCGGCCAGGGCGCCGGCAGCGATTCCAAACTGTCTCCGTGTAAGCAACTGCTACCATCGTAACGTGGCTCCCGTCCTGCTGGCCTTGCTATTGACCGGCCCTCTGGAACTTTGGCGTTTAGAAATTGAGAAGACTGGCACGCAGTCGGTATTTCTACTGCGGCTGGAACCGGGCGAACCTCTACCCGCGGGGACAGCCCACAAAGAGATCCTGGAGCAATTTACCGAGAATCCGAACTTCCAGCAACAGTTCTCCGGCGCGCAGGCACTTAGCATTACGTATTCCGGCAGTGAAGGGCGGCTCAGTTTCGTCCTGTTAAACCGGCAGCAGACGCCGGAAGTGGATGAACCATATGTGATCGCGCATGAATTTGGCCATTTATGGTTGAAGGCGCAACGCTATCCGGCCCCAGCTTACCTGGGCGGGCCGTCCAGTTGCCTTTCCATTCTTTCCGGCGACGCCGTGCAGCATGTGTTGATCCGGGAGGAGATGGACCGCCGTAAAGTAGATTGGCGGGAGCCGTGGAAACGGTCGCTGGAAAAGGCGCTCGGAGCGTTGGAGGCAACGCAGAATCCCGGACAGCCTAATCGTTGTCAGGCAATTGCCCAGGCCGTACTGTGGATAGACGTTACTTTGGGGATGAGCGAAACACAATGGCCGCAGCGGCAACGATTTCTGGAACTGCTGTCGAGCAGATTCCCCGTCATTCAACCTAGCGCCGCGGATCTCGCAGCCTATTTGCGCTCCGCCAACTTGGTTCCCAAACCGGAGCATCAGGCGGCGCTGCAAATGGTCTTCAACCGGTTGAAAACCATGGCGTTGACCCTGGCCAACTAGCTGAAAAAATTACAGAAATCGCCTTACACATTCTGAAAAGCGTGCTAGGTTGGTAGGAGCACCGCCCGGATGCACTCTTGCATCTGGCGTTTTTCTACGCTTCAAATGAACCTCCGCTCCCTCTTCAGTCTGTTTTCTTCCGACCTTGCGATTGACCTTGGCACTGCCAACACGCTGGTTTTCGCCAAAGGCAAGGGAATTGTCGTCAACGAACCTTCGATTGTCGCCATTAACAAGACGAATGGCGAAGTAGAGGCGGTTGGAAAGGAGGCGAAGGACATGCTCGGCCGCACGCCGGGCAATATCGTCGCCATCCGGCCCATGAAGGACGGCGTCATCGCGGACTTTAAAGTCACCGAGCGCATGTTGAACTACTTCATTCAGAAGGCGCACGGACGGAAGATGCTTGTGCATCCGCGGATTGTAATCGGCGTCCCATCGGAAATCACCCAAGTGGAGAAGCGCGCGGTTATTGATTCGGCCTATCGCGCCAAAGCATCGGAAGTGCATCTGGTGGAACAGGCCATGGTGGCCGCCATCGGCGCAGGTCTGCCGATTACAGAGCCTTCGGGCAACATGGTGGTCGATATCGGCGGCGGCACTACGGACGTCGCGGTTATTTCGCTGTCCGGCATCGTATATGCCCGGTCAGTCCGAGTGGCGGGCAACGAGATGGATGACGCCATCATGCAGTACTTGAAGCGTAAGTACAACCTGCTGATCGGCGAACGGACAGCGGAACAAATCAAGATGACGATTGGATCCGCGTACCCGCTGGACAAGCCGATCACCATGGAAATTAAGGGCCGGAACTTGATTGAAGGTGTTCCGAAGACCATCACCATTGACGATTCGGAAATTCGCGACGCTTTGAGCGAATGCGTGGCCACGATCATGAATGCGATCCGCGTTGCGCTGGAGCGCACTCCGCCCGAACTCTCCGCGGACATCAGCGATCGCGGTATCGTATTGACAGGCGGCGGTGCCATGCTGAAAAGTCTCGACAAGCGCATCCGGGAAGAAACCGGACTGCCCGTATCCATCGCCGAAGATCCGCTGGCCAGCGTGGTTCTCGGTACCGGCAAGATGTTGACAGATTTCAAGCTGCTGCGCCGTATTGCTATCGAGTAACGCCGGAGGCGGCGGGAGTTCTTCATGAGCCGATATCGCAACCTGGCTGTCCTGGTGATCGTCATCGCCGCGCAGCTGGTGTTGTTGGCCTATCAGGTACGGACCAAAGAAGATGTCAGTCTGCTGCGGTCTGCCACGGTAACGGCGGTTTCCCCGTTGGCTAAGGCGCTCGACAACGCGCGCGGTTCGTCGCTCGGTTTTCTGGACCGTTATATCCTGCTGCTTCGCGTCGAGCAGGAGAACGAACGGTTGAAAACGGAGCTGGACAAGATGAAACTGGAGAATCAGTTTCTCCGCACGGAACTGACGACGGCGGACCGGGTGCGGGCGCTGGCGATGTTCCAGCAGCAGACGCGCGCCAAAACCGTCGCGGCTCGCATCATCGGCACCGGAACAGGAGCCAATTCCAAAGCGGTTTTCGTCGACCGCGGCATGAAAGACGGCGTTGAAAGAGGCATGGCTGTCATTACGCCGGATGGAATTGTAGGCAAAGTGACTTTTGTCTACCCGGCGGCGTCCCAAGTGCTGCTCATCACGGATCCCTTCTTCGCCGCGGGTGTTATTTCACAAAAATCCCGCGTGCCGGGAACATTGAAAGGGCTTGGCCGTTCTCAGGTATTGGTGGACCATATTCAGAACGAGATCAAGGTTGAAGAGGGCGAATGGTTTTTCACCTCCGGGGACGATCGTGTCTTTGCGAAGGGTTTGCCCGCCGGACAGGTGCGCACAGTGCGCCAGGGCAAGGAATTCAAGGAGATCTTTCTCGATCCGTCCGGTCTCCAACGCGGTCTGGAAGAGGTTTTGATCGTATTGGAAGGCGTCCACCAGGCCATCCCGGAAGGAACCGGCCCCGCCGCGGGTCCCGTCTCGTTCATTCTCCCGCCGCCGGAGTCGGCCGAAACGCGCGTTGCCGAGCAGAAGGCGCTGGAGTCCGGCATCCCCGCACTGTCTACCGATGCGGACCGTCTACGTGAGAAAATTAAACGTATCGGGGAAATTCAAGGCGTCCGTTTCGGCAATGCCGGAGCACGTCTCCCGAACTTCAACATGGATCCGAATCAGGTGACTCGTCCGCAAGCGTCCGTCCTCGCGCCTCCGCCCAGGCCTGCGGAAGGACAGGCGCCTGCCCCCGCACCGGCAACTGCGACGCCTGCGACTCCCACCAACCCGCCGCAGCAATAGCCATGCCCGACATTTCGGACCAGATCCTCATCGATAACCCGAGACGCGGCAAAATCTCAAAATTCCGCGTCGTTTGGCTCATTTTCATTCCGCTGGCTTCGATCGCGTTCCAAGTCAATATCCCGCTCTTCTTTCGCCACCTTGGTTATCTGGAACTCCCCCTCCTGGTAACCGTCTATTTCTCGCTCATGCAGCGCAACCCCATTGGCGGTACGCTCATCGGCGCGGGCATTGGCCTTTTACAGGACGCCCTTTCCAATCAACCGCTTGGCATCTTCGGCATGGTGAAGACGCTGGTCGGGTACTTTGCCGCCTCCATCTCCGTCAAAATTGACGTCGACAACACCACAATCCGATTTGGTCTGTCATTTTTCTTCTTTTTCTTCCACCAATTCTTCACTTGGATTCTGGTCCGCGCCCTTTTAGGACAGGCCATAGACTTCGATCTGGTGCAGACGCTTCTCTTCGGTCTTCTCAATTCCCTGGTGGCTGTCCCTCTCTTCTTGATTCTCGATAAACTACGGGAGAGGGGGTAAAGACGCATGCCCGCCCATTTGGCCCGGAATCCCAACGACCCGTTGGAGCCGGAAACACTCGATCCCGCGGTACTTCACGACGACACGGCCTTCGCCTCCGGCAAGATCGCCTTCTTTCAATATGTTTCGGTGGCGGTTTTCCTGTTCCTCATTTCCGGGTTCTGGAAACTGCAGGTGCAGAACAATGAACTCTACACGGAGGCCGCGGAGCGGAACCGCATTAAGTCCACCCCTATTCTTGCCGCCCGCGGCAAGATCCTGGACCGTGAAGGCAGGACCATTGTCGATAATCACTCTTCGTTCTCCGTCTATCTTTCACGCGAAAACCTAAAAGAAGAGCATCTGGCCGCGATCGCCGCTGGTCTGAATCTTGACTATGAGGAAGTGCAAGCCCGCCTCCACCGCTTCCGCTCCCGGCCCAAATACCAGGCGATTGTCATTAAAGAGGAACTGACCCCGGCGGAAATCGCTTTCGTCCAGTCCCATCGCGACCCTGACACCTTTCCCGAACTCGAACTCGTCCACGTGCAACATCGTCTCTATCCACGGGACAACCTGCTGTCCCACGTCATCGGCTACGTGGGCGAAGTCACCGAAGCGGAACTGGACCTTGCGGATTTCGCTAAGTACAACCAGGGTGACGTTATCGGCAAAGCCGGCATCGAGCGGCAGTATAACGACCTGCTGATGGGTGTGGACGGCCAACGCCAGGTAGTGGTCGATAACAAAGGAAATGAGCGGGAGGTAATCGGGTATAAGGACGCCGACCCCGGCCGGTCGCTCCAGTTAACTGTCGATCTGGACCTGCAAATCGTAGCTGAATTGGCCCTCGAGGGTCGCCGCGGCTCTGTGGTCGCCATGGATCCAAGAAATGGCGAAGTATTGGCGATGGTCTCCCGGCCTTCTTTCGACCCCAACAAGTTCGCCGGGCGCATACGGCAGAAGGACTGGGACGAAATCATGAACAACGTCGAGAAGCCGATGTTGAACCGTGCCATTCAGTCCAACTTCGCGCCGGGCTCCACGTTCAAACCTCTGGTCGCACTGGCGGCTCTCGAAAATGGCGTCATTGATGAGAACACGACTTTTACCTGTACGGGCGGCATGAGTTTCTTCGGCCACTATCACAGTTGCCACAATAAGCGCGGCCATGGGCGCGTCAACCTCCATCAGGCGTTGGCGCAAAGCTGCGACGTTTATTTCTACAATGTCGGCAACAAGTTGGGCATCGACAAACTCGCGCAGCTCGGTGAGATTGCCGGGCTCGGCAAAGAGACAGGCATTGACCTGCCGTTCGAGTATCGCGGCGTGCTGCCGTCTTCCCGATGGAAGGCGCGGACACTGCGGCAGCAATGGTTCCCCGGCGACACGATCTCGGTATCCATTGGCCAGGGGTATCTGGCGATGACGCCCTTGCAATTGGCGGTCATGACAGGGGGAATCGCCGCGGGCGGCGTGTGGCAGCGTCCACATATGGTGAAAGACCCCAACCGGATTGAGCCGCGCAAGTCCAACGTCAATATCGACAACATTAACCAGGTGGTCTATGGGATGTACGGCGTCGTCAACCAGGGAGGAACCGGCGGCGCGGCGCGGATTCCCGGCGTGGAAGTCTGCGGCAAAACCGGTACGGCCCAATTGGCGTCCAATGCACTGCTCAAGTCATCGGCCCGCCTGGCGGCCGAACTCCGGGACAACGCATGGTTTGTCGGCTTCGCGCCTCGCGTCAATCCGGAGATTGTCGTGGCTGTGTTATTCGAGGCCGGCGGCCACGGCGGTGACGCCGCTCCCATCGCACGCGATGTGATCAAAGCGCATTTCGATAAAAAGAACCGGAACGTAAACCGGCTGCCCACTCTGGCTCTGGCCCCGCATGCCAGCAAAGGGTTCGCGAATTAATGGCAAGTTATCGCTCAATTAAGGATTTCGACTGGGGGCTGCTGCTGATCGCGCTGCTCATCTGCTCCATCGGTATTCTACAGATTTTCTCAGCGGGCCAAGGCACCAAGTGGAAAGATCTCTGGTGGAAACAGATGATTTTTCTCTGCGTGGGACTGGTTCTGATGTGGATCATCTCTTCCATCGATTACCACACGCTTCTGGGCCAAGTCCCTATCCTCTATGGCGCAACCATCGTCATCCTCATAGGCACGGCGCTGTTTGGCGTCAAGATCTTCGATTCCCGCCGTTGGATCGCCCTGCCCGGCGGCTTTTTGTTCCAGATTTCCGAATTCGCCAAACTGGTGATCGTCTTGCTCGTCGCGCGCTTTTTAACCGAACTACGCTCGGAGACCATGCACTGGAAAGACTTGCTGAAGCTCTGCGGTCTGGTGATGATCCCAATGGTGATGGTGATGAAACAACCCGATTTGGGCACTTCCATGACCTATATGCCCATTCTGGTCATGGGCGTCATCCTCGCGGGATTGCGCTGGCAGTATATTGTCGTAATTGCGGCTCTGGCCCTGGTGCTCATTCCGTCCAGTTGGTTTTTGCTCAAGGATTATCAGAAGGGACGTATCCAGACGTTCTGGGACCCCAGCCGCGACCCCAAAGGCGAAGGCTATCAGGTCATCCAGTCCAAGATCGCTATCGGCAACGGGGGCATGTGGGGCCGCGGCGTGACCAAAGGCACGCAAACCCGCTATCAATTCCTTCCCGTCCCCCATACCGACTTTGTATTCGCCGCGTTCGCCGAAGAGCACGGATTTGTGGGCGTCGTCTTCGTCCTTGGGCTCTACTTCCTGCTGTTCATGCAGATTGTCCAAAACGCGCAAACCGCTCCGGATCGGGGCGGAATGTACATCTGCATGTGTATCTGCGCCACTCTGCTATTCCACTTGCTAGTCAACGTCGGGATGGTGGTAGGCCGTATGCCGGTTACAGGTATTCCCCTACCCCTCATGAGCAATGGGGGATCCGGCATGTTAAGCGTCTTTTTGATGCGTGGCCTGGTAAATAACGTCCGGCTGCGTCGCTTCGTGAACTAAGCACACAGCCCGGTCACTGGGACTGTTGGCTCAACATCGCGATCTCCCGGGAATCACTGCCGTCGGAAACCGTCGCCACTGCTTCCCCCTCGAACGGTCCCGCCGCGGGGTTAATCACCTGACTGCGAGCTGCCCGCTTCTCCCGGCTGAATTTTTCCCGCACCATGCGAAAGCTCCAAAAATTATTGCGGCAGTATTCGCACCGGATCGGCCGCGCACCCACATTCAGCATGAACCTGGTCGCGAACGGAGGGCTGTAATAGTCCCGGCTCCAGCGGCCAAGATCCATACGGTGGCAGGTCGGACACTTCGCATACAAAAGATTGCCAACGCTATAAATATTGGCCTGAAAGAGGTGGGCACAGCACTCGCAGCGGAATGGATAAGAGCCGAAGAGCCGGGTCACTGCTCCAAACGCGGACCTGCGTCGCGACAGACGCACATCCTCTGAGCCACATTTCGGGCACGCCAATTGCATGGTTTACACTCATCATACCCTCCGCGGGAAGCCCGTTCAAATGAAAAATGGGAGGGCGCGTACCGAGTGCAGCCAGTACTTAATGAGAGATAACTGCTGCCGTACGGCGGGAGGCGACGTACTCGTGAATATGCGCCCGGAACGCCCCTAGCAGCCTGCCGGTCACGGCCGTATCCTGACCAAGGCGCAGTCCCTCAACCTCGGTGACAGGCAGCAGATCCCGTGTTGACGACGTCATAAACACGCCATCCGCCCGTTCCAGGTCCTCCAACCGGAGAGTTCCTTCCCGGATGGTGATGCCTTCGACGCGAATCTCCTCCAACAGAATTTCCCGTGTGATTCCCGGCAAACAGCCGCAGTCCAACGACGGCGTAATAACCTCGCTCCCAAACACGGCAAACAGGTTTGCCGACGTACACTCACTCACCCGCCCTGCCTCGTCCAGTAGCACCACCTCATCGTATCCGCGGTCATGGGCCATCTCATACCAGGTAAGGTTATGGGCCCAAGCCGTAATCTTTGCTCCACGAAACGGATTACCGCCCTGTCGCGCATCCGCCTGGATCATAAGCCGCGCCGAGCCCCCCCACGTACGCAACCCGGTACTGAATGCCACCACATCAAAACGCCGTGTCTGGTCCGGAGCTTCGAACATTCCGCCATGATTGCGCACAATAGCCACACGCAGCGTGCCGTTTTGCGCCTCGTTCGCTGCGATCAGGCGGCCCAGGGACACCCGCAGCGCTTCCGGGTTCTCCGGCATCGGGATATGCAGCCGCTTCGCGTCGCGCACCATTCGTGCCCAGTGCCGTTCCCATGCAAACAATACTCCGTCCGCCACCCGGAGCGTACTGAACACTCCCCAGCCGTTCAGGAACCCCACTTGGCCGGGACTCAGGCACGGCTCGGTAGTCTCCCGAATGGAATCGTTGTGCAGCAGGAAGCGGTGCATATCCGCTATTCTACAGCCGCTGGCGGCTACCCGTTCCGCCCAGGGGCAAGTAACATGGAGAATACATGCATGTTTCGATTGCAGGCGCCGGCATCATCGGTCTTTCCATCGCCTGGCGGTTGGCGCGGGCCGGTTGCCGCGTCACAGTGCGGGATGCGGGCCGGGTGGCCAGCCAGGCGAGTTGGGCCGGCGCCGGCATGTTGGCTCCGGGCGGTGAATACCATACCGACTCTCCCTGGACGCGCCTCGCCGTGCAAAGTCTGGCGCAATATGAAGGCTTCGTGGCGGATTTGGCGGCAGCCTCCGGCGTCCCCATCGACTTCCGTGTCTCCGGCGCCCTGGAACTCGCCTTTTCCGACGGCGAAAGACGATTGCTGGCCCGCCCCCGGCCCGAAGGCGTTCCCGTCGAAGAGGTAACCGCCGCCAGCGTTCGCTACTTCGCTCCCGTGCCCGCCGTGGGAGTTCTCGGGGCCCGTTGGTTCCCCAATGAAGCCGTCGTCGATCCGCGGAATGTCTGTGCCGCGCTGCTGGCCGCCTGTCAGGCACTCGGCGTAGAGATCCGGGAGGAAGATCCGCTCGTCCGCTGTGACGGCCCCACGGTCGTCGCCGCCGGGGCCTGGAGCAGCCAGATCGCCGGCCTGGAGGCCGCGCCGCGCGCCTACCCGGTGAAAGGCCACCTTCTGGGATATCGCTGCCCGCCTGAATCCCTGCCGCCCATTGTCCGCCACGGTCATCACTACGCGCTCCAGCGGAACAACGGCTTCACCATCTTCGGCTCTGACGAACAACCCGGCGTTTGGGATGCTACTGCCGAACCGGACCGGATTGCCGCTCTCGCGGACGCAGCCGCCAAACTCCTGCCCCGGCTGTTGGACCGCCCGCCCGATCAAGTTTGGGCCGGCCTGCGCCCTCAGTCAGAAGCGCAGTCACCCGTGGTCGAGCGGTTGCCCGGCGCCGACACATGGCTGGCTTACGGACATTTCCGTAATGGCATCTTGCTAGCCCCCATCACTGCGGACCTCGTCGCCGCATCGATTCTCCACGACACCGGCCTCCGGCTTACCGAAGCCCCTGCCACTCCGGAAAAGGGTTAGTCCTCGCACGCGTGCAGTCTTCCAACAAACTCTCCACCCGCTTGCGCCGGCGCAGCAACGATTCCAGTAACCGCTGCAACTCATCCCGTTCGGCGCCCGGCAACCACAATTCAGGGACCTCCCGCAGCACGCGGTCCATCAACTCTTCCGGAAAATTGCGAATGCGCTCCAGCCATGGCGCAAAATCGGCCACGCCCCGAACCCGCCGGTAAACGATCGACCGGAAATACAATCCGAACATCGGTGCATCGCGAAACTCCCAATTCGGCCCATCGAAAAGGTAGCCATGGTCCATCATCTGCGCGACAAATCCTACCTGTAGCGGGTTTCCCACGGCATCCGCTTTCCAATCCGCCAGCCGGGCACGGAAAAAGATCGCCTGCCGGGAATCGGAGTTTCCAGCCCACTTGTCGAAAGCCAGCACGCCCAGGAAGTCTTCCGGGTTAGCAACCTTCGCCATCAACGCATCCGGCAGAATATCGTAGACCGCCTGCGTCATCGGATTGCCCGGAAATCGCGAGCCGAAATGCCAGCCGGGCGTCACTTCGCGGCGGCTTGTACCCAACTGGATAAAGACTTCCGGATGGTCACGCAGAAAATCCGGGGTGATCTCGATAACGCGGGTCTCCGGTTGCGCGATGTCCAGGTGTGTCAACAGAATGGACGCGGCGAACTCATTCACAAGCACACGGCGGTGCTGCGGATTATCCGTGAATTTCACCACATAATGGTGACCGTCGGCGGCTTCCATCAGGAAAGCCTGCGCGCCGCCCCGCATGCGGCGTAAAGGTCGGCGGGCGAGAACCGGCATCTTAGTCTAGTCTAGAGTTATGGCAGACGAAAAAGCACCCGAGACAAAACCGGGTGAGAAGAATAATCGCGATGAAGTCGCACTCGAACTTATGAAGTTCATTGCCGTAAGCACCGGATACGGCAAAGGCTCACCGGGAGCTGGTTTCGCAGGCAAGAGCACCTCCCGTTCGGCGGAGGAGTATGCCGATTCTCTTCTGGAACTCTTTCAGCGCTGCCGGCAAGCAGTCGGCAAGCCGCTGCCTGGCGAGTAACCGCACAAGATCAAAAACCGGAAAGGGCGCCGCGCGGCGCCCTTTTTCTTTTGTCCGGGCTGACGGCTCTACTTCTTTTTCTTCGCGCTTCCGGCCTTGGCCTTCTCTTTAGTGGCGCCGGGAGCGGAAACGGGCTTTGCGGCAACCTTTTTGGCGGGCGTTTCCGACGCCTTTTTTAAGGGCGCAACTGCCTTGGCCGCGGACACACCCTTCCCGGCTGTCTTCTTTGCGGGCAGCGGAACCGGGACGGTCTCCTTTTTGGAGGGAACTGCCTTCTTGGCAGTCACGGGAGACGGCGCGGCCGGAGGAACAACAGCCGGTTTCTTTTTGGCGACCGTCTTGATGGTAACGGGTGAAGGGGCCGGAGGCAGATCGGCTGGTAAGTCGTCCGGCACAATCAGCGCCGCCTTCATGGGCAGGGGCGCCGGTGTGGCAAGGAATGCGGGCGCCGCAGGGGGCGGCAGCGCGCGAGGAGGCATAACAATCGTCATGCTGGCCCGCTCCGACGGATTTAGTTCGTCTTCGTCGTCGCTCCCGTATTCGCGAAGTTCCGAGGCCAGTTCCGCAGACCCGTTCTCAAAACCAAAGTCGTCTTCATCGTGGATTAGGCGGGTCCGCCGGGTGGAATCTCGCATCGTTACGGCCTCGAAATAGCAGTTCTTACCGTATAGAATACAATGCCGATTTGCCCTTGTAACGACGTCAACCCCGGAATCTGAGGAAAACTAATGGGTTCAGCCCTGCGGACGGCGAGAGGACGAACGAGCGACGGTAGTAGAGGGTTTCCGGAACTGCTGTTTGGACGCTGTCGAAGTCTTTGCGGCCGGTTGTGCAGGACGCCGCGAGGTTTGCGTCGAAGCGCTGCGGCTGGAGGGCGTGGCGGAGCGGGCGCCGGTCCGGCGAGCTGTGTACGTAGCGCGGGACGCGGGACGTGCGGCCGGCTTGGCAACCGGAATCGGCTGCGCAACAGCGGGGATGACGACCAGCGATCCTGACGCAACCTCCTCGGTTTCCAGCTGATTGGCCGTCTGCAGTGAATTTGTCGTTGTATGGTACCGGGCGGCCAGCGCCGTTAACGTTTCCCCGTCTTCCATGCGATGTGCACGCCAACTGGCGCGCCGTTCCGCCGGAACCCGTTCCAGGGCGGAGACAAGCGCCTGGCTCGATCCGCGCGGAATGTGCAATTTGTAGCCGGCCGGGGCATAGTCCCGCAGAAGGGCAGGGTTCAATTCCTTCAGCTCCGAAACGGGGCGGCCAATAATATCGGAGATCAACGCCAAGCTGGTCAACGCGCTCACATCCACGGTCTCATAGACCAACGGCTCATCCGGAACAATGTCCTCAATCCCGTAGTTCTGCGGATTTTTGGAAATGATCGTCATCGCCAGGATGATCGGTACGTAGTTGGAGGTTTCCAACGGCAATGTACCGCGCGAACGAAGTTCCCACACATCGGCATAGCCAGTCTTGGCCACGGCGCGGTCTACGTTGCCTTGTCCGCAGTTGTAGGCGGCTATGGCAAGGTACCAGTCGCCAAACTCATGATAGAGGTCGCGCAGGTGGCGCGCCGCAGCGCGGGTCGCCATCTCCGGATCAAACCGTTCGTCCACCCAGCTATCGTTCTTCAGCCCGTAACGGCCGCCAGTCTCCCGGATAAACTGCCACATTCCGCCAGCCGCCATGTAGCTCATCGCGCGCGGAAGGAAACCGCTTTCGGCTTGCGCCAGAAAGATAAATTCCTGTGGAATCCCCTCTTCATCCAGCACACGCGAAATCATCGGCTTATACTTGCCGGCACGCTTCAGTCCGGCTATCAGCGTACGCCGGCCGCGTTCTCCGGAAAAGTAGTTAATGAAGCTCAGTACGGCATCGCTGGCTTCCAGCGGCAACTGGCTGACCGTCGCCCCGATCTCTTCCCGGACCTTCGGCTTCATCTTCGGATCTACCGGGAAAGTCAACGACAGAATTTCGTCAATGGGAGCTTTATCGTAAGAAGGCTGCGACTCCGCCGGCCGGTCACTTTGCAGCGAATCGACGTCAATCCGGTAAATCCGCTGCACCAATTCATCGAACCGCTTGTCGAATGCGGAACGGTTCATAGGCTCTGAACGGCTGTTGAGGATCAGATCTACCGCTTCGTCGAACAATTTGCGCGCCCCGGCCCGGTCACCGTTCTGATACAGTTTGTACCCGTCCAGGTACAGGGACTCTGCCCGCGCCATCCGCTCGTCTTTCCAACTAGGCTTCGGCGGATAGGCCGTATCCACCATGCTCGGCAGAATGGCAGGTATGGCTGCCTCGAACGTACGGCTCGCCGCATCATCGGCCTCCGGCCTGGCGGCCAGCGCCAGCGTCGGCACAATCTGCGCCATCGCGATTCCGGGAGCTACGCACAGGCAGCCCGCGGTGACGATAGTGCCTACAGCCGCTTTCGCGGCCTGCAGTACTGGGAAATTCCTCATTCCTTCTCCCGGCGGTTTTTGAATTGGGGGTTACATTGCAACCTTTTGACCTTACTATAAGCGCCACTCATGATTCAACCCGCGATGTTTACCTCGGTCACACCTGTGTGTCCCTATGCACACTATCGGCAGAAATGGGCCAAAGCAAGAGGGGGAGCCGGAACTTCGGCCCCCCCGGTTATGTTCTTCTACGAATCGTCTTCGTCCGTCGTGTGGACGCCTGCCGCCTTGGCTGCCGCTATGATTTTGTCCGCCTGAGCAGCCGGAACGAAGTCATAATGGTCGAACTCCATCGCAAACGAACCTCTGCCCTGTGTCTTGGCCGTCAGGTCGTTTTGATACGTCAGCATCTCCGACATCGGGATCGACGCACGGATAATCTGCGCGCCTCCCTTGGTCTCCATGCCGTTCATCCGGCCCCGCCGGCCCGTCACGTCGCTCATCAGATCTCCGGCAAACTCCACTGGAGCCTGAATCTGAACGCGCATCACCGGCTCCAATAAAGTCGGCTTCGCCGCAAGCATCGCCGCTTTGAACGCCTTCCTCGCCGCGAGTTTGAACGCCATTTCCGAACTGTCCACGTCATGGTACGACCCGTCATAAACCGTCACCTTGAAATCGACCATTGGGTAACCGGCCAGAAAACCGTTCGCTGCCGTCTCCACAATTCCCTTCTCTACCGCCGGAATGAAGTTCCGTGGAATGGAGCCGCCGAACACCTCATTGGCAAATCGGAAACCGTCGCCCCGTTCAAGCGGCTCCATCCGGATCCAGCAATCGCCAAACTGGCCATGCCCGCCCGTCTGCTTTTTGTGCCGGCCCTGGGCGCTTGCTTGTCCGCGGATCGTCTCACGGTAGGGAATTTTGGGAGCCTGCAACGTCACGTCCAAGTGGTAGCGGCGTTTCAACTTGCTTACCACCGTTTCAATGTGGGCTTGCCCCGTACCCTGCAATAGAAAATCCTTGGTTTGCGTGTCGCGGGAAAAGCGCAAACACAGGTCTTCTTCCATGATTCGTTGGATCGTTTGCCCCAACTTGTCCTCGTCGTTCCGGCTCTTGGCCGAAATGGCGTAGGCAATGGACGGTTCCGGCAGTTGAACCGGCGGGTACTGCACAGGCGCCGCTTTGTCGTACAGCGTGTGTCCGGTCAACGTGTCTTTCAACTTGGCGACCGCTCCGATATCGCCCGCCCGGAGTTCGGTCACCGGCAATAGGGTCTTGCCCTGCGGACACGAAAGGTGGGCCAGACGCTCATCTGTCCCCGTCGACGCATTGAGCAGGTGGCAATCATTTTTCACTACGCCGCTAATCACCCTGAAGAAGGACAACCGTCCGGCGAAGGGGTCCGCACTCGTCTTGAAGACGTAAACCGATGCCGGATCATTGTCGCAAGCCCGCCGCGTCACCTCCTGGCCGTTCCAGGAACCCACAATCGTCTGGTTCTCCACCGGGTTCGGAAACAGCTCGACGATGTGATCCATCAGTTGCCCGGCGCCAATATTATGCAGCGCCGCGCAACAATAAACGGGAAATAGCCGCTGCTCCCGGATGGCCTGCCGCAATCCGTCCACAATATGCTCCACCGGCAGTGTGCCTTCGGCGAAGAACTCCTCCAGCAACTCATCATTACCTTCGGCCACCAGTTCGACTAATGCCTCATGAGCCGCCTCCGCTTCCGACTGCATGGCCGGAGGAATTTCCTGTTCGGTCCCTTTTCCGTCCCCATCGGAGTTGTAGAGCCAGGCCCGCATGCGAACCAGGTCCACGACGCCCACGAAATTCTTCTCCGAACCAATGGGCAATTGCACCGGTACGGCGCTCCGCCCAAATGCGCCGTGAATACTTTCCAGCGCCCGGTCGAAACTGGAGCGTTCCCTGTCTAGCTTGTTAACAACAAACGCACGCGGTAAGTCCTGGTTCGCGCAAAGTTGAAACACATGCTCCGTGCCCACTTCCACACCCGCCACACCGTCCACCACGATGACCGCGGAATCGACGGCCGCCAGCGATGCCTTCGTCTCGTACAAAAACGCGTTGAACCCTGGCGTGTCCACCAGGTTCACCTTCCGTCTTTTCCACTCTACCGGCGCGATGCCCGCCGTAATACTGATCTTCCTCGCCACCTCTTCCTCATCGAAATCGGTGAGCGTGTTGCCCTCGTCCACTCGGGTGAGCCGGTTGGTAGCTCCGGCTGTATAGAGCATAGCGGCGGCTAACGATGTCTTACCGCTATGAAGATGGCCAACCAACGCAACGTTGCGCAGGTCTGTGCCTTCGTAGACCTTCATACGAGTTTGCTCCTTTCCCCGCGGGAGCTTCCGTTCGGCCCCCACAGGTGCCTGGAATGTCTCCCCGCTGCCGATTGGCGGGAGGGAGAAGCCGCATAGTAACAGGGTTGAAGCACAAATGGAACCCAACCCCTTTGTTAGAATGCAGGGGCTATGCGCCGCCGTGATCTCCTCTTCGCCACCGTACCCGCTCTGCTGCACGCTCAGGAGAAGGCTCGTTTTAACGGTCCCGCCACCATAAGCGCCGTGGAAATGATCCGTGTCGAAGGCCGCCGCAAAACCGAAGCCGGCGATGCCAAGGGCCAGCATCAAGTTAACCCGCTCCATATATATGAGGAGCACCGGCCCGCCGAATACCACGAACGAACCAAACCCGCCGGCGAAGTCCGCGCGTCGGCTTACTACCTCCGCATCGCCACCAAAGAAGGCGTCGAGGGACTATACGGACCCATCGACACCGAGGCCGCCATCGTTGTTTACCAGCAGTTGCGCAATTTTCTAATCGGCAAGGATGCACTGGCCGGAGAAACGCTTTGGGACAAAATGTACCGTTCCAACCGCCACTCCCGCTCCAGCCATTTCATGATGGCCATAAGCGCCGTCGATAACGCGCTCTGGGATCTTCGGGGCCGCTACTTTTCCACCCCCGTTTACCGTCTGCTCGGCGGCCCAACTCGCAAACAGGTGGAAGTCTACGGCAGTTGCCTGGGTCACAGCGTGGAGCCGGAGCGTATGCGCAAAACCGCCGCCGAGTTCAAACGCCAGGGGTTCCGCCACCAGAAATGGTTCATGCCGCTGGGGCCGGGCGACGGAGCCGCCGGCCTGCAGAAGAACGTGGACATGGTCCGCCACCTCCGGGAAGCCGTCGGCAACGATGCCGACCTCATGTTCGACGCCTTCATGGGCTGGGATCTGAACTACGCCGTGCAGTGGGCAAAACAAGTCGAGCAGTATCGCCCCCGTTGGATCGAAGAGGCCTTTCATGTCGATAAACTCGAAAGCTTCGCCGCGCTACGCCGCGCCACGACCGTCCCCGTCGCCACCGGCGAACATTTCTATGGGCGCTGGGAAGTACAACACTTCCTCCGTGCCGACGCCATTACGGTCGTGCAGGCGGACCCGGAATGGTGCGGCGGCGTCAGCGAATTGATGAAAATCTGCCACATCGCCTCCGCCTACGATGCCCAGGTGATTCCCCACGGCCACAGCATCCACTCGGCCTTGCACGTCGTGGCCTCCCAGTCACCCATGACCTGCCCTCTCGTCGAATACCTCATCAGCAAGATGAGTAGCTACTATTGGTTCGAAAAGTGGGATCCGAAACCGGTCAACGGCAAAATCACGCTCCCCGAAACGCCCGGCTTCGGCATCGTCCTTGACGAAGCGAAAATCGAAAAACGCACGGTCGCCACCTGGGGCTGATTTACTGAAAGACAGTCTCCACCGGAACCACCGTAATCTGCTCCGTCTTCCAGCCGAGCTTGAGTGTCGAAACAATCTTGTCTTCTTCCACGATGTCGCCCGGTTTCGGAGCGTTGTATCGCATCGGAGACGGCTCATCGGCAACCAGTTGTTTCTTTAACTCTTCAGCATGGTCCGAAATCGCCACCACCTGCAGCCGGTCCTTGCGCAAATGCGTGCGGATCGCCTTTTGCACATCCTCGTACTTCAGCTTCTTCAACGCTGACTGTATATAGGTCGTGTACTCCGGGATTCCATACGCCTTGCTGTCGATGGCGTAACCCAACTCCGCGCTCTTGGTCTTCATCAGTAGATTGACGTTCAGGGAGAGAAAATCGCGCGTCGTCTCGAACTCGGCCTCCGTCATCCCTTTGTCCACCAACCGGCCCAATTCAAACAACGCTAATCGCAGCGCAAAATGTGCCGTCGGCGGCTCCACAGGGCGAATCCAGATCTGGAAAATCTGGCTGCGCCGGAAGTGGTTCGGGTCAGGCTCGAATTGGAACATGCCGTTCGGGAAGTATTCGATATAGGAGTAGTCGCCGTAGTTCAATCCGCGGATCTCGCGCATGCGCTGGTACAGATTGCCGCCGCTGGAACGGTGCGCGCCGAACCAAACGTTGGCCACCAAAAGCGCCGGAAAGTCAGGATGGTTCCGCGTCACCGCAATGGGATACCCCATCGAAAACGCGACGGCCCGCGTCTTCTTCTGCACAATCGTAACCCGCGTCTCCCGCAGTGGCGCCGCGGGCGGCAACTTCACGGCCGAGGCCTTCCCCGCCGGCAGAGCGCTGAAATCCTTCTTCATACGCTCCACGAATCCTGCTGGATACTTACCTGCAATCCCTATCGTCAGGTTCGCCTGCGTCAGATGCGCCTTGTAGAAAGCCTGCAATTCTCCCATCGTCATCGCGTCAATGGAGCGGAGCGTCCCCAAAGTCAGATGCCCATACGGGTGCCCGGCATAGGCCAGCGAGTACAGAACCTCCTTGCCCAGTTCTTCGTCGTTGTTCTCCCGCAGCGCCAGCCGCACTTCGTTCCGCTGGTGATCCCGGATGCGCTTCAAGTCCTCTTCGCGCCACCCCGGCGTCAGCAACATGTCCCGCAGCAGCGTGTAATAGGCCTCCAGATTATCGGCATGCGTCGTGCCGCTAAACACGATCATCTCCTTGTCCACCTGCGCATCCACCTGCGCCGCCATCGGATACAGCGCGTCCAGCACCTGCTGATACGGCAATGCCTTCGTTCCGCCGCCCGCCAGCATCGCAGCTGTAAACGCCGCCGTCCCCGGTCGTTCCGGCGGGTCGTTCGCCGCCCCAGTGCGGAAAACGAACCGGAACTGGATCAAGGGCGATTGCCCGGGCATCGCGACTACGTCCATCGCCGGCAATGTGGCTGTCATAAGCAATAAATAGGTCGCAATCGTCTTCATTTGGATTTCGGTCCGGTAAGAGTGACCACCGTGCGCCCGGACTCCACAAAATATTTCCGCGCCGCATCGCGCAGATCCTCCGGCGTAATCTGCTCATACAACGAATACAACCGGTTCAGAGTCTCCGGGCTCCGGCGTAGGGACACGGCATACGCCAACGCGCCCGCAATCGCTTCGCTATTGTTCATCGACTGCGCAAACCGGTATCGCAGGTTATTCTTCACAGCGTCCAGGCGCTTCCGCTCCACCAACGTATCCTTAAACCCGTTCAACGTCGCAATCACCGACTCCCGCACGCCTTCCACATCCTGCTCCGCCTTCACCCGCGACAGCACCGTAAACAGATACGGGTCCACCCGCTGCAGCGCTCCTCCGCTCAGCACGTCCACTTTTTGTTCCTGTAGCACCAGCCGTTGATACGTGGGCGAAGTGGGTCCGAATGCCAATGCCGCGATCAGGTTCAGCGCCGCCGTATCTTTCTCCGTGTCCGAATACGCCGGGGTTTTGTAGGACACCGACAACCACGGCACGGTTGGCGACGGCCATTCCACATGCGCCGTCCGTTCTTTCGCCTGCACCGGCTCCTTAGGAATCTCCGGCGCATACGCCCCGCGTTTCCAGCCGCCCCAGAACTTCTCCACCAGGGCTTTCACTTCCGCGGCTTTCACATCGCCCACCACCACAATCGTCGTGTACTCCGGCCGGTAGAAACGGTCAAAAAACTGCTTGGAGTACGCATACTGGTCCGGCATCGCCTTGATATCCGCCAGGAAGCCCATCGTGGTGTGTTTATAAGTGTGCGCGTCGAACGCGGTCTCCCGGACTTTTTCGTGCAATTTCTGCGTCGGAGCCGCGGAGTTCTTGTTGTACTCCCCGTTCACCGCCAACGCCTCTGTCCGGAACACCGCCTCGCTGTAGTCCAGGTTCTGAAACCGGTCCGCCTCCAACTCCAGGATGGAGGCCAATCCCTGCTTTGAAAACGTCGCGTGATACGCCGTCAGATCATCGCTAGTGAACGCATTCGTTGCCGCCCCGGCCGCCTTCATCGTCGCGTCCCATTTCTGCGGCGAATTCTTCTTCGTTCCCCGGAACATCACATGTTCAAAAAAGTGGGCAAATCCGCTCTTCCCGGCCTCCACCTCGTTGCGCGACCCGACATTCACCACAATATACAGCGCCACGATATTCGGGTAATCCGTCGGCACGGTCAGCAGCCGCAGCCCGTTCGGGAAATCGTGCTGCTCGTAAGGATAGTCAAAAATCTTTCGCGGTTCGGCGGCAGGCAACATACTCATGGTGGCCAAAAGAGAAGCAGCTAGAAAACGGCGCATCCTCCCTTCATTCTAGGCCCACGGCCGCAACGGAGGAGCCGCCAACGGCCCGCGCGCCAACTCCAACTCCCTCCCCACCGCCAGCAACCGCTCCTCCTCCCACGGCCGCCCCACCAACTGCACCCCCACCGGCAATCCCCCGCCGGTCATCCCGAACGGAACCGCCAGCGCCGGAAATCCATAGAGATTCCAAGGCGTCGCCGCGGCCATCGTCTCCACAAACGGACCCGGCCGCTCCCGCTTCCGCCAGGCCGGAATCGCGCACACCGGCCCCAGTAGCACCGGCACATCCCGCATCTGTTCCAACACGGCAATCCGCATTTTGTCCCGCACGGCCAACTGCGTAATCACTTCCAGCCCCGTTGGCCGCGCCGGTGGTTCCCGCAGCAGTTCCAAGCCTGTCCAATGTGCCTTCTCCGGGTCTGTCTGCAGCAGCTGCCGCTTCA
>DASTML010000068.1:0-9951 GCA_035714175.1 Bryobacteraceae bacterium
AAAAGCGGTAGCCGAGGTAGTCGCTCCATTCATCCGTTGTTAGCACCCGTTTCCCTTCCAGTTCGGCACGGTACTTCTCAATGGCCTGTATAGGAAATTTAATATCCGGAAATGTGCGAGGCCAAGCAATCGGCCTATCGAGCACGATCAGCGCGATCACCGGCAGGAAGACCCACACACTATTCCAATGAAAGCCAGGAGTTAAATCCCGCGAAATTTGATCCAGTGTTCGCAAAACTGATTTCCGGGGCAAGCCATGCTCCAATTCCCTCCACCAAGCCGAGAGTTCCGAAGACAGTATGGGAGCGGCCACAAGCAGGAATATAGGGACATGCCGGACGGACGAGAGACTGAGGTGCGCCCACCCGATGACCAGCAACGCGTCAACCCAATTGGCTCGCCGAATTAACCGGTATGCCGTAACGAGCGATGCGATAAGCAAGATCTCGAACATCAACATCGCTTCGGAACGGAAGCTGGGGGATTGGAACTCGTCCACTGCCTCCCGTATCCAATCGCTACGCAAATACGCGAGGATATGCTCGTGTAAGTGGTAACCGTACGGGTTTGCAATGGAAGCCAGCATACAACCGGCGGTCAGAAGCAAGTATCGGAGAGCCGTTTTACGCGCTCCGGCCATGGCGGAACCGACCGCCACCAGACCCAGACAGGCGACAAGGCCGAGAAATCCGCCGTGGAGGTTCGCCCAAAGCGCGGTCAGCGGGATTAGCAGCCAAATGCGGACACCAGGAGTGCGGCGGTCCACGTCAATTATCCAAAGCGATATTGCCAGGAAGAAAAGCGTGAACAGGTGGGGACGCGCCAAGTAGTGAATTGCTGACGATCCGCTGGCGAGCAGCAAGACAGGGAGTGCAATGAGCGCCGTGGCGCCTCGCCACATCGTATGCCGAAAAGCGATGAGCAGGTAGCCGGGAATGAGCGTTCCGAGCCCGAGAACGACGCCTTTCAGTCCCGCCCAACTGTGAAGATACGACATGGCGACCTCGGCCGCCCATTCCCAGGCGAACCACGGATCTCCGGCTCTTGAAAAAGAAAGAAAGTCCTGACGGGGAAAGGCCCTGTGTTCCCGGATCCAATCCCCTACACGAATATGCCACCCTGTGTCGCCATCCGACAGCAGGGCCAACCAGCCGTTGGGCCCGGCGAGAAAGAGCCAAACAATCAACGATAAGAAGAGAAAGTCCGCGAGGGTCGGTTTCCAGATTGTTCTTCGAGATACCCGACCAGATTCCGGAGACTTCGCGCCGGGTCGTGCCTCCGTAAAAGAACGGAGGTCGGCAGCGTCTCCCTTGCACGCCGACTCGGGGTCATTAGCCGGGGCGGCGCGCCGTGCCTCAATTTCCGGTTGCATGCATGCCCATCCGATGAAGCCATCGGCGGGCATTCGCAAAAACCTTAGGCAGTTTGCCGGACTATGGGACCAGGATCTGTTTCCAGCAACAGACGCGCACTCCGCACGGCTAGCTCATATCGATGCCGGGTCCCTGTTTTTTCAAAGACATGCATGAGATGTACTTTTACCGTACCCGGCGTGATCGAAAGATGCGCGGCAATCTCCCTATTCTTCATTCCCTTGGAAACCAATTCAATAATTTCTCTTTCTCTTGGCGTCAGGCGGGGCAGGTGGCGGCGAACAGCCCACTGTCGCAAAGATGGCGAGGCAGACTCTTCCAAAAACGTCTCGCCCGCTTTCACCTGCCGCAGGGCGCCCAATAGTGTAGAGAGAGGCGAGGTTTTCCGCAAAAAACCTTTGGCTCCTGCTCGAAAAGCACGTACCAATTCCGCTTCCGGCATATCCCGGACCCAAAGCAGACAACCGGTGGAGGGACTGACGTACATCAACTCAGAAAGGAAGTGGAGGGTGGACCGGACCCCGGAGACGTGGTCGATCAGAAGAATGTCGGGACGCAAATCGCCCGCGGCCGCCAAGGTAGCGGAAACAGTTGAGGCCTCGCCAATTACCTCAAACTCGCTCGTCTCGCCCAAAAACCAGCGTAGTCCCGCAATCGAAGCGGGCTCCGCATCACACACAAAAACAGTGGGGCGATTCGGCATTCTGCTTTTCCATCGACGAGCCCTTTCCAGCGCCCGCCACTCCGGCCTACTAAGACTACACGAAAAACACCTGAGTTCGTTCTAAAAAACCGGCGCCATTTTGTGAAAATCCGTCGCGTCTTCCAACGCAGCCGCAGCGGCCAGCAGTTGCCGCTCGGCAAACGGACGAGCGATGAGCTGCAGTCCAATCGGCATCGCGGCCGCATCGAAACCACAAGGGATGGAGATAGCGGGAAATCCGATGACATTGATTCCGCGAACAAGGCGGGTGGTTGCGAGACGAAAGTCCTCGCTAACGCCGCCGATTTCGATGGCTGTTTCCCCGATGTGTTTGGCCACGGTCGGAGCGGTGGGAGTGACCAAAAGATCGATCGACTGGAAGAGTTGTAGGAATTGATCGCGAAACTGGCGGCGCAGCCTTTGGGCGTTGACGTAGTCCGTGGCAGGAAGCAGCATGCCCTGGTCGAAGAGCGTGCGCACGTCGGCTCCGAATTCAGAGCGGCGGTCCGCGTATCTCTCGAAGACGGCGGAGGCTTCCGAGAGAAGGATTACGCGTCCGATTGCGTTGAGGGCAGCAATGTCGGGAACCGGGACAACTTCGACACGAGCGCCGAGACCAGCGGCAAGTTGCACCATTTTGCGGACAGCGGCCGCGACATCGGGCTCCACATGGTCGAAATAGAAGCTCGAAGGTACGCCGATTCGCAAGTCTTTAATGGATACGCCAGCTTGAGGCACGTAGGAATCGACTGGAGCGTGGCTGGATGTTTCATCACGCTCATCGCGTCCGGCGAGCAGCTGAAGACAGAGCGCGGCATCGCGGACGGATCGGGTGAGAGGGCCCATGTGATCGAGGCTGAAATCGAGAGGCATGACGCCATAGCGGCTGACGCGGCCGTAGGTAGGCTTAAGTCCCACGACATTGCAGAAAGCCCCGGGAACTCGAATCGACCCGCCGGTATCGCTACCGGTGGCAAGAAAACACATGTCGGCGGCGACAGCAGCGCCCGAGCCTCCGCTGGACCCGCCGGGTACGCGATCCAGATTCCATGGATTGCGGACGGGACCGAAGTGGGGATTACTGGAGGTCACGCCGTAGGCGAGTTCGTGCATGTGGGTCTTGCCGAGCAGGACGGCGCCCGCGGCGGCGAAGCGCTCAGTAACGGCACTGTCATGATCGGGAATATAGTCGCGGAAAAGCAGCGATCCGCAAGTAGTGCGGATGCCCTTCGTGCAGAAGACGTCCTTGAGCGCGATGGGAATGCCATGAAACGGCCCCCGATCGATGCCGGCCGCCAATTCCTGATCGGCCCGGTCAGCGGCGGCTAAGGCATGGTCGGCGGTCACGGTGAGAAAAGCATTGAGCATTCCATTGCCGGCTTCAATGCGTGCGAGGCACTGTGCAGTGAGTTCCCGGGAGGAAACTGCACGGGCCCGCAGCGCGGCGGCGGCTTCCTGAATCGTCATTTTCCGGCCTCCGGCAGTGGGAGTACGTGATGCGTCACAGGTTCGGTTTCGAGTCGAATCTGTGCGCGGAGAGCGCTAAACTGCGTCTCCAAACTCTGGAGCGGCAAAGTGACGCGTTCATCAGGTTCAAGGCCACGCGCCTGGGCGATCAGTTTCCAATCCGTCATACTCGAATGGCCATCATAATACGATGCTTGCATGAAGGAGAATTGCCGCAATGTTCTGTGATCGTTGTGGGACCCCGGTTGCCGCGTCTGTCGAGCAGTGCCCGCGATGCGGTACGCCGTTCGCCGTGGTCGCAGTAACGCCGGCGGCGATACCGCGGGGAGCGGTCGCCTGGATGGCTGAGGGGTGGAATGCCGTTACGGCCAACTTCTGGATTTTCGCACTGCTGGGATTTCTCTATCTTCTTGCCTGCTCCGTAGCGCCAGTGTTGGTCCAGGGTCCGATGGCACTGGGCTTGCAGTGGGCCTGTCTGCGTCAGATAGCGGGGAGGCGAGCAGACATCAACGACCTTGGCTATGGGTTTCAGCTATTTCCGCCCGCGGTACTGGTTTGTCTGGCGACGAGTCTTATTATCGGCACGGCGAGTCTGCTGCTCCTGCTGCCCGGCCTCGCGGCGGCCGCACTCTTGCAGTTCCCTTATTTATTGGTGATTGACCGGAATCTCGATTTTATAGAGGCGCTCCGGGAGAGTTTCGCGGTGTCTCAACGGCATATTGGCAAGTTGCTTTTGCTGCTAACCCTGCAGATTGGCATCGCATTGGCCGGTGCGCTGCTTTGTGGCGTTGGACTGTTCATCGCGATTCCCGTTATCTACGCGTCCACTGCGGCGGCGTATCTGGATTTGTATGGATTGCGTGCGGCGACGAAGGTGCGGATCACCGGGATGGGAGCGTGACCGCCCGCCAAGCCAACTGGTTGCGGCTCAGCATACCGGCAGGAGCATTATGCGTATGCGCGGCCACGGAGCCTTATCGCCCAAGCGGCGTCTTTTTCTGCCCCTTTCAAGTCTTGACAGGCTTACCCTGCCCATTCTGTGGAATGACGCGCGGAGTGGCCTCACTGCTCCGCGGCCGTTGGCAAGAAGGGGTGGCGTTCCACTGGTTCAGCCCACTGGTACTGGGAGTTGTCGCCGGTTGGATGGTTCTGGAAGCGGGTCAACTCCTCCGGGCCTGGGAGGGGCGCGCAGTCCGCGCCTACGCGGCGCGACCGGAGCCATGGGTGTTATTTCTTTGTATGTGTATGGTGTATGGGGCCTTACGTTGGTGCGGTATAATCGAGATTCCGCGTACGTAGCGCGGCCGGCTGCGCACAATGACATCAACGTGGAACGGCGACTACTTTTTCCTCTTGGAGAATCTGATCGTCAAGGACTTCAAGATCCGGTACCGGAACATGTCGCTCGGCGTCTTCTGGTCGCTCCTCAATCCGTTGGTAATGATGGGCGTATTGACCTTCGTATTTGTGAAGGCAATGCCCAACCACACCATCAGCAATTTTCCGATCTTCGTCCTCTGCGGCTTGGTACCATTCAACTTTTTTACGGTTGCGTGGAACAACGGCACAATATCGGTCTCCAACAATGCAGGGTTGATCAAAAGAATTCCGGTGCCCCGCGAAGTGGTTCCGCTGGCGACTGTTTTATCTACCACAATCCATTTGGGTATCCAGATTGGCCTGCTGCTACTTTTCGTCATCGTGTTCGGGAGGGGCGTCAACATTTACTGGATGTGGTTGCCCCTCCTCTGGGCCTTGGAGATTTTGTTCGTTTGCGGACTTGTATTGGCGACGTCGGCGTTGGACGTCTATCTGCGGGATATGCGATACATCGTGGAATCGGCTTGCACAGTGCTGTTCTGGTTAGTTCCGATTTTTTACACACTGGACATCATTCCGCGGCAATATGTAGCGGTTTATGAATTCAATCCCCTGGCCGCATTGATTTTGGGCCTGCGGCGCATCTTGATCGACGGCGTCTCACCGAACGGCAACTCGTGGCTGGTTTACAAACTCGCGTTTACGTCATGCGTGAGTTTTCTGTTCGGGTTGGCCATTTATTCCCGGCTGAAGAACAGGTTCTTCGACTACCTGTAAGGAAAACGGGGCGCGATGACTGTTATTGAATTCCAAAACGTCACCAAGGCTTTTCATAAGGCAGTTGGAAAGCGTCTGCTACGGCATTATCTGGAGGACATGCTCGGCAAGACAGACCCTGATTCGTTTCACGCGTTAAAGAATGTCAGCTTTTCTATAGAAAATGGGGAGTCAGTGGGCATAGTTGGCTCCAATGGCGCGGGAAAAAGCACACTACTGAGCCTGATTACGCGGCTTGTTCCACCGACCACGGGAAAGGTCCTGGTAAATGGACGAGTGGCAGCGTTGCTCGAACTGGGCGCCGGATTCCATCCCGACTTGACCGGAGAAGAGAACATCCGGCTGAATGCTTCACTCCTCGGTTTTAGCCGGAAGCAGGCAGCCGACCTGTACGACTCGATTTTGGATTTTTCCGAACTGCACGAGTTCATCCACGAACCGTTGCGGACCTATTCTAACGGTATGAAACTCCGGCTTGGATTTTCCGTGGCCGTGAATCTGGAACCGCAGATTTTGATTATCGATGAGGTACTGGCCGTGGGTGACCAGGATTTCCAGGCGAAGTGCGTCGACAAAATCTACGAAATCCGGAATCAGGGGCGTACAATTCTCTGTGTCTCCCATGCGACGGGCGTGCTGGAAAATCTGTGCACGCGCGCGATCTGGCTGGATCATGGGCAGTTGGTGATGGACGGGTCCTTAGGGGAGGTCACGGCCGCCTACAAGGGCCGCGCCTTGCGCGCCCCCAAAGAGTAGAGTTGCCGGTACACTAAAGGCTGTGTCCACGCCTCTGACGCAACTCTCCGAAGAGGAGTCTCTTTTTCAAGCCTCCGTACGCCGGTTTGCGCGCGAGCAGATCGCGCCGCGGGCCCGCGAGATGGACCAGAAGGCCACGTTAGATCCCGGCCTTCTACGGCAATTATTTACCCTGGGGTTGACGGCAATCGAAGTCCCAGAGGAGTTTGGAGGCCAAGGCGGCACCTTTTTCCAGTCGATATTGGCGGTGGAGGAGATTGCAGCCGTTGACCCGGGAGTAGCGGTACTGGTTGACGTGCAGAACACCCTGGTGATCAGCGCGATTCGAGAGTATGGCACGCCAGAACAGCAGAGACGGTTCCTGACGGCGTTGGCGACCGATAAGGTAGGCGCTTACGCGTTGAGCGAGGCAAACTCTGGTTCCGACGCGTTTGCCCTTGCAACTCGTGCGATAGCGGACGGCGATCATTTTGTACTGACCGGGCGTAAGCTCTGGATATCCAATGCCGCCGAAGCCGGGTTGTTTATTGTGTTTGCGACCATCGATCCGGGAGCCGGTCACCGCGGCATCACCTGCTTCCTGGTGGAGCGTGATACGCCAGGACTGCAGATCGGCCGCAAGGAAGACAAGCTGGGCATCCGCTGCTCTTCCACCTGCGAAGTGGTTCTAGACCGTTGCCGGATTCCCGCAGTGCAGGTACTGGGCGAATTGGGCAAAGGCTATAAGGTCGCCATTGAGACATTGAACGGTGGCCGGATCGCGATCGGCGCTCAACTGGCGGGTCTCGCGCGCGGAGCACTGCGGCACGCCATCGACTACGCCAAAACACGGAAACAGTTCGGCAGGACGATAGGCGAGTTCCAAGGGGTACAGTTCCCATTGGCAGAAATGGCGATGCAAGTGGAATCAGCGCGGCTTCTGGTCTACAACGCGGCGCGATTAAAAGAAGCGGGATTGCCCTTTGTAAAGGAAGCGGCGATGGCGAAGTTGCACGCCTCGCTGATTGCCGAGGATGTGGCCAGCCAAGCCGTAGAGATCTTTGGCGGTATAGGTTTTACAAAAGAGTGTCCGGTGGAGAAGTTCTACCGGGACGCTAAGATCGGAAGAATTTATGAAGGTACCAGCAATATGCAACGCCTGACGATCGCGAAAGAGATTCTTTCGTAACCTCCTGTTCCCGACCCTCATCCATTCTAAGGAGACTCTATGCGCGCAGCCCTCCCCTCTCTCGTATTTTGCATTTCTCTGCTCCCCCTCTCCGCAGCCCCGGCGAAGCCCGAACCGACGGAGGCGGAGTTGCAGCAGATTATTACCAAGTTTTCCGAGAAAGAGACTGAGTTTTTGCAGGCGCGCGAGCAGTATACCTACCGGCAAACCGTGAGCGTGGAAGATTTTGACGGCGGGGGAACGCCGGGCGGGCGGTTCGATCTTGTCTCCGACATTATGATCTTCAATGGCAAGCGAACAGAACGGATTGTGCGCGCACCCGTATCGACAATCAAATTCGTCACATTCTCGCCCGAAGACGAACAGGATATCCGTAGCGTACAGCCCTTCGTCCTGAATTCGATGCAGTTGCCAAAGTACCATGTGCGCTATCTGGGCCGCGAAAAACTGGATGAGATCGACACGCTGGCCTTTGCCGTGAAACCGAAGGAAATGGTCCCTGGCGAACGATACTTCTCAGGTATTGCGTGGGTGGACGAGCAGGATCTGCAGATTGTGAAGACATACGGGCGCGCCACCGGCAAGTTGAAGAAGGGCAATGATCAGCGTTTTCCGAAATTCGAGACGTTTCGCGAGCAGATCGACGGGAAATACTGGTTCCCAATTTTGACTCGGGCTGACGATACGCTTTACTTTGAGGACTCGGTAGTGCGTCTTAAAATGCGCGTGAAGTACGCGGATTATAAGAAATTTACGGGAGAAACGAAGATTACATTCGGCGACGAGGTACCATCTACGCCGCCTGGCCAGCCGGGACAGCCAACCACGCCGCCAGCTCCGCCGAAAAAGCCGTGAGAATCGGCATTCAGCCCTCAGTATTCCCCACTCGACAGTCTTTTACTGCGAGGGCTATCGCCCTTATGATTTAATGAGTTGTTAACGCTAGTATGCCGAGCCTTGCCACACGGCTTCGCCGCAATCTGCACGCGGGGCATCGACGCCTTCGCGAATTGCAGATGATCGCGAAAGGCCTCATTTCCACAGACCATATTGTCCAAGCGCATATCATTCCGATGCGTAGGTGCAATCTTTCGTGCACGTACTGCAACGAGTATGATGACGTTTCTAAACCGGTCGATGTGAATGTGATGCTGGGCAGGGTGGACCATCTTGCCAGCCTGGGTGCGACGTTAATCATGATCAGCGGCGGTGAACCGTTGCTGCATCCGGAGTTGGAAAAGATCATCGCGCGAATTCGGCATCATGGCCGGATTGCCGGCATGATTACGAATGGCTACCTGCTGATGCCGGACCGGATTCAACGGTTGAACGAGGCCGGTTTGGACCATTTGCAGATCTCGATCGACAACGTGATGCCGGACGAGGTTTCTAAGAAGAGCCTGAAAGTACTAGACAAGAAATTGCAGATGCTCGCCGAGCATGCGGAATTTCATGTCAATATCAATTCCGTTCTGGGCGGCGGGACGAAGGTTCCGGAAGATGCCTTGGTGATTGGGCGCCGGGCCCTGGAGTTGGGCTTTAGCTGTACGGTTGGCATTATCCACGACGGACACGGACAATTGAAACCGCTGGGCGAGCGGGAATTTAAGGTATTCCGGGAGTTCAAAACGCTGTCGCAGCGGAGTTTCGCGCACTTTTCCGGATTCCAGGAGCGGGTGGCGGCCGGCCAGACCAGCGAATGGCGATGCCGGGCGGGCAGCCGGTACATCTACGTTTGTGAAGAGGGATTGGTTCACTACTGTTCCCAGCAGCGCGGATTTCCGGGCACTCCATTACTGGATTACACAGTCGAGGATGTTCGCCGGGAGTTTCTTACGAAGAAAGACTGTGCGCCTCACTGCACCATCTCCTGCGTTCATATGACGTCGCACATGGACTACTGGCGCGCGCCACAAACTTTGGAATCAGGCTTGAACAACCGCAAGCCCGAAGTGGAAGACCTGATCAACATTCAGGGCGTTGGCCGCTAACGGCGTCGAAGCAGATTCAAGGCAAGTGCGGATCCGAGCAGGAAACCGCGGTTTATTGACCTACGAAAGTGCCGTGAGGGCCGGAGTAGTGTTCCGGCTGGTTACCCGTACAACCTAAGCGACTGTAGCCCCACGCGAAGAGCCAAGGCCGCCGGCATAGTAGGCAGACCGGACACGTCAATTGGATTCGCCCATGCACTGGCCAACCGTAGGCATGTCGCCGCCAATACGGGGATGGCCTTACCAGGGCGATCCGCCGGACTGGCCGGTAGCGAACCACGTACTTCTATCAAGAAGTACGAAACAAAAAAAAGCCCTCGCCTTTCGGCGAGGGCCTGAGTTCCTCAAAGCACGAAAACTTTGTCTTTAGTAGCGGTAGTGGTCGGCCTTATAGGG
>DASTML010000069.1:0-36281 GCA_035714175.1 Bryobacteraceae bacterium
CCTCCAACGCCTCAATACCTACATCATCATGTGCTGGGACCGCGTCTTCGAACAGGCCGACGCCTCCCCCGCTCCCACACTACTGGAAGCCAACGTCCGCGCCCTCACCGCTCTCTACGGAGCCAGCCCCGTCGTCACCCGCCTCACCCGCGAAACCGCCCGCCTCCAGCGCCAGATTGCCGCGCTCGAACGCCAACTCGTCTACGTTCATAAACACTTCCACGCCCAGCCTATCCCCGATATCCACGAACCCGTACCCATGCCTCCGGTCGAAAACGAACCCGCCGTCACCACCACCGAGTCGGACCCGGCCGTCATCGCCGCATATCGCTCCCAGTTCCCCAACCACCGCATCATCATCCTCCCCGCTTCCCATGCCGCCAACGAGGACGACGACCACATCCAACGCCCGCCCGTCCCTCGGCGCGCCGCGTAACCAAACCGCACTCCGCAACCTGCGCCCCCAAAACGAACCCGGCGCGAGCTATTTGAAAACTGAATATCTAAAACGGAAACACCCCGGAACGCGGCGGCGTTCCAGGGTGAAAAGGGTCAAAACGAATCCAATGCTTACTTCGGAAACGCCGAAGCATCAATGCCGGGAATAATCCGCAAGGCATTCTTGTAGTAAAGCTTCTTCAGCACGTCATCCGGAAGATCCAACCCGTACATCTTCCAGAAAGCGTGCCGCTTCCGGTAGTAGTCGAAATACTCGTCGTCGGTTTCCAGCACGCGGAAGTAGTAGTGATACTCGCCCGCATCCCACGTGTCTTTGCCGAAGAGAACCCGGTCCTGATACTGGATGAACCACTTCCGGGCAAACCGGGGTTGCCGGCCCAACTCGTACAGGACTGCGCCGATCTCCGTCATCATGTTCGGCATCTTGTCCATCAGGCGGCCCAACTCGCCCAGGTCTGCGCCCAGCCACCCCAGGTGTGCATTCACAAACGTCACCTTAGGATGCCGCTCAATCCGCCGGTATAGTTCCCCCATCAGCACTTCCCAACCCGGATACTTGTCCCCCGGCCGGTACCGGCTCGGAAACTGTTTCAGTTCCAGCCACCGCTCGTTGTTCTTGTCCCAGGGTTGAAAGAAAGGCTTCGGCTCCGCCGTATGAATCATCACCGGGCGCTTATACTTCGCGCAAACCTCGAACGCCTTATCGAACCGCGGATCGTCAATCTTCACGCGCACGCCGCTCTTGTCGCTCAGGTCCATGCCGAAGTTCTTGAAGAACTTCAATCCCTGCGCGCCGTTCTTAAAATCGGCTTCTAGTTGCGCTGCCGCCTTATCCGCGTAATCCGGCGCGTCAATATCCTCAAAGGAAAGGTTCGCAAACACCACAAACCGGTCTTTGTACTTCGCTTTCATCGCGGTCACGTTCCGCTTTAGCCGCTCGCCATACCCGCCCGACAGATTCACCATGATCTGCAGGTTAATCCCGTCCATCTCCTTCACCAGCTTGTCCAGTTGCGCCTCGGGCATATCGCCGCGCTGGTGATTATGGAAGTCGATAATCGGGTACTTCGCCCGCGTCTTCGGGTGCTCTGGAACCTTGAGCGACGACTTCGGATCATAGTCCTCAATCGTCATCACGGCGTCTCTCGACGGCCTCGGCCACTCCTTCACGGGCGCTTGCGCCAATAGGCAGGAAACCGCCGGAACACACAACAATAGCCGTCGCATCGCCTTAAAGTATAGGCTTACGGCTCCACGCCCAGCAACGCGGCGACTTCATTGCGCACCCGTTCGGTCAGTTCCGTCTTGTTCTTGAACACAAGTCCCTCTGTCGGAATCGGCTTGCCCACATGCACCCGCACCACGCCGCCCCGGATCGCCACGCCATGCATCGGCAGCACGTCGCGCGTGCCTACCAGGCCAAACGGAACAATCGGTACGCCGCTCTTGATCCCGATGATCGCCGCGCCCTCTTTGAACGGTTCCAACTCTCCTTCCGTGCGTCCGCCTTCGGGAAAGATCAGCACCGAAACCGCGCGTTCCTTGATCATCTCCGCCGCCCGGTTCAGGCTCCGCAGCGCCTCCCGCGGATTCACCAGAGACACCGGAATGTGCCCGGCCAACTTCAAATGATGGCCCATCAATGGGATCTTGAACAGCCCATCCTTCGCCATAAACCGGAAGTTCCCCGGCAGCGTCGAAAGCAACGCCGGCGTATCCGAATAGCTGCGGTGATTCCCGGCGAAGATGTAATGCCGGCCCGGTTCCAGGTTCTCCAACCCCGTCACCTCCATCCGCATGCCCATGATCCGTACCAGCATCTGGGACCAGATCCGGGCCATCACAAACTGCTTGTCCCCATTCTTGTCCACCAGCGCGACAAATAGGTTAAGCGTCCCCATCAAGGCTGTGGACAAAACAATCAGTGGATCAGTCCACAGAAGAGTACGCAGAAGTGCAAACGACATAGAGAGGCGAAACTTCTATTGTACGAGGATCGCCCGCGCCTCTCCCACTAAATACAAGGAGCCGGTAACAAACACCACATCGCAGCCAAGATCCATGCGCAGCGCTTCCCCCACATCCGCCGCCAGCCGCGAATCGCCGTGCGGCTCCATTTCCAGGATTGCCTCCGGCCGCAGCGCCCGCGTCTGCCGCGGAGCGGTTGCCACCAGCACGTCCGCCACAGGGAACAAAATCCCCGCAATCTCCTCTACGGATTTGTCCCGCATCGCACCGTAAATCAAACCCACGCGCCGCCCCTTATGGAAACGCTCGATGTACCCCGCCAAGGCCCGCGCCCCCGCTGGATTGTGCGCCCCGTCCAGCCAGATCTCCGGCCGTTCGGAAACCATCTCCAGCCGCCCCGGCCAACGGGCATTCGCAATGCCTGCCTCAATCTGCTCCGGGGTTAGGTTCAACGCATGCAGCGCCGCCGCCGCCGTCCGCGCATTGTCCACCTGGTGCTCCCCGGCCAGCGGGCAGCGAATCCGCAGAGCCGCCGTCGTAAACCGGCTGCCCCGCGCATCGATCTCCAACTCCTCCACCGGCCAGGCCGTCGAATCCAGCAGCGGAGCCGAGACCGTCGCCGCCCGCCGGTCCATCACTTCTCGCGCCACCGCCCGTTGCGGCCCCAGCACGGCCGGTACGCCCGTTTTCAAAATTCCGGCCTTTTCTCCGGCAATCGCGTCCAGGCTCTTGCCCAGCCACGCCTCATGGTCGTAGTCCACCGGCGTAATCACGCATAGCTGCGGCTCCACGATATTGGTGGCATCCAGCCGCCCGCCCAGTCCAACCTCCACCACCGCCCAGTCCACTCCCTGCCTGGCGAACCACCAGAAAGCCATCAGGGTCACCGTCTCAAAGTAAGTCGGATGCGCGTCCAGCGCCCCGGCTTCCATCATCCGTTCCGCTACCCGGTGCACCTCCCGGAACGCCTCGGCAAACTCGTCCGCCGTCACCGCCCGGCCGTCCACCGCAATCCGTTCCGTCGGTTCCACCAGGTGTGGCGACGTAAACAGGCCCACCCGGTTTCCCGCCTCCCGCAGTCCCGCCGCAATCATCGCCGATGTCGATCCCTTGCCGTTCGTCCCCGCCACATGCACCACCCGGAACTTCCGCTCCGGGTTCTTCATGGCGGCGGCAACCTGCGCGATTCGCTCCAGCCCCAACTTCGCCGTGCGGATCTCATTCCCTAGCGCGTAGAGATACTCAACCGATTCCGGGTAGTTCACAAACGGTTCAACCGTGGCTGGTATGCGCGCAGCCAAGCGCCGAAGGAACTCGCCCGCCCTTGTTCAGTTCCTTCATGCCAATCTCCGTGGCGTAGTAAATCCGGGACGTCAACATCTTCGCCATCCGGAAAAAGGGAGCGCCTGGACCTTTGCTGCCGTCCAACTCCTTCAAAATCGCCGTCTGCTGCCCTTCGCTCAACCGCACGAACGGCTTCGTGTGCTTCTCAATGGAGTAACCGTCCAGCCAGCCCAGCCCGCTGACGAACGCGTCCCGCTGCTCCTGTGGCCCAGCCGCCAACAGCCGGTCCATCCAACGGTTCACCAGCGCCGCCTTTGCGCCCGGCGTATCCGTCGCCGGTAGGATCAGCTCGCTCAACGCAACCACCGTCTCGTTCTGGTGCGCGTCGAACAACTCCGGCTTCCAGTCCGGCGTCGTCGAAACCTGCGCCAGCGCGCTTCCGGGGGCCGCGAGAGCGGCAATTTGCAGGAGGTTGCGGCGGTCCATACTGATCCCTCATCCTATCACTAGCAAATATGCGACGCCTCCTCCTCCCGGCCCTCTGCGTCCTGGCGGCCTGCACCCCGGAACCAAAGGCCGCCTGGAAACCCGTAGAGAAGCAGCTGGAGAAAAAAGGCTCTTCCTACGAGCTCAAGCTGGCCCACCCCGTCATTGAAGGCGCGCCCGATGCGCTCAACAAAAGCCTCGCCGAATCCGCCCTTACCCACCTCGAACAGGTCGAAGACGATCCCATCCCCTTCGAGGAGTACGCCAAGAACATCGCCTCCGAGAGCGCCGGCCAGCAGTGGGCCATGGAAAGCATCCTGACCATTGAGCGCCACAATCCGAAGTTCCTCACCGCCTTCTGCAAAACCTACACCAACACCGGCGCCGCTCACCCCAACGTCTTCCACTACTACGAGGTCTATGACACCGCGACCGGCAAACGCATCGAAGCCATGGACCTCCTGGAATCCGGCAAGGCGGAAGCCCTCCGCGCCCTCGCCAAAGTGGAGCCAAACGCCTACCCCAACGAGCCCGAAATCGGCCTCTACCCCGATCACCTCCTCTACCAGCCGGACCCGGACTCCCGGATGGTCCCCAGCGTCCAGATTCCCTACTCCCAGTTGAAGGGCATTCTGAAGCCGGAATTTTTCCCGTAGTCTACTGACACCACGCTGTCAGTAGCCCCCCGGCATACTGCCTCCATGCAGATTCAACAAATCAAAGACATCGGTATCATCACCAACAATCTCGACAGTTCCCGCGACTTCTACGTCCGTCATTTGGGCTTCGAAGCCGTCTACGCCAGCCCCAAATACGTCCATCTCAAGAACGGCCCACTGGAGCTCGGCGTCATGGCCGCTACTGCCGAACTTCCTGCCATGCCCTCCAACGGCGTCTGGCTCTCCGTTGAGGTCGCCGACGTCGATGTGGAGTACAACCGCCTGAAAGCCGCCGGCCTCCCCACCGACGCCGAGCCCAAGGACCAGCCCTGGGGCGAACGCGCCTTCGTCGTCCGCGATCCCAACGGCTTCGGCGTCAATATCTCCAAAACCATCCCCGTGGACGACGAGTTCATGTGGAGCTCCAACCAGCTCACCCATGCGTCGAGCTGACCGCCTCTTCCAACTCGTCCAACTGCTCCGCCGCCGGCGCACGACCACCGCGGCGGAGCTGGCCAAAAGCCTCGAAGTCTCCGAACGGACCATCTACCGCGATGTCCAGGACCTCTCCCTCTCCGGCGTCCCCATCGAAGGCGAGGCCGGCGTGGGCTACCGTCTCAAACCAGGCTTTGATCTTCCTCCTCTGATGTTCACCGCCGAAGAACTCCAAGCCCTCCGCCTCGGCGCGCAGATCGTAGAAGCGTGGACCGATGATGTGCTCGCCGGAGCCGCCACCGCCGCCCTCCGCCGTATCGAGGCCGTGCTGCCGCCCGCTCTCGGGCAGGAAACCAACCGTCAGTTCCTCTTCGCGCCCGCCTTCACCGCCAGCGCCCAGTCCAAGGTCTGGATGGCCGAACTCCGTACCGCGATGCGCGCCCGGAACAAGGTGGCCATTGCCTACCGCAAGGACGAAGAAAACGCCGAGACCACCAACCGCACCATTGAGCCGCTGGGACTCTTCTACTGGGGCCGCACCTGGACCCTCGGAGCCTGGTGCGAACTCCGCCTCACCTACCGCACCTTCCGCCTGGACCGCATCGCCGCCCTCACCATCCTCCCCGGCACCTCCTACACGCGCACCCCCGACGATTACATCCGCCACTGCGAACAGACGTAAACTCGCAAGATGCGCCGCCGCCACTTCCTTGGGACCCTCGCCGTGGCAGGGTCCCATGCCCAGCCCGCCGTCCGCCGCGAGGTCCTCATGAAGTCTCCCGGCAAGGGCACGGCCATCATGGGCATCGCCTATTACGCCAAGTCTTCTGGCCTGGACATGATCTCGCTGGAGCAACGCTGGTCACGCTCGGACACCATAGATACGGTGTTCCGCCGCACCTCCTCCGACAACGGCCGCACCTGGTCCACCCCGGTAGAATCCAAGACTGGTGAAAAGCGGCCCAACGGCACTTGGCGCAAACACCCGCGCGCCGGCTACATCGACCCCAAATCCAAGCGTCTCCTCGAATTCTGGATGGAAGCCGTCCTTCCCACCGACGACCCGCTCGAGGGCCTTCGCAGCTACGGCGTCTACTACTCCATCGACGGCGGGCCCATGCGGCAACTAATTCACCGGGGCGCGGGCTTTGACGCCAAACACCCCATTCCCGGCGCAGAGTTAGGCCGCAACGGCTTCATGCTCGGGGACCATGGCTCCGCCCCCATCACCGCGCCCGATGGCACCATCCTCCTTCCCTTGGAGATCTTCCCGGCCAAGGACGGCGAGCTCTACAACCCCGGCGGCGGCTATACGTGGTCCGATGCCGCCGTTGCCATCGGCCGGTGGAAAGGCAAGGAGCTGGAATGGACCATGTCCAACATCGTCCAGGGGGATCCCGCCGTCACCACACGCGGCATGGTGGAACCCACTCTCGCTTTTCTCGACAACAAACGCGTGCTGATGGTCATGCGCGGGTCCAATGACAAGAAGCCCCAACTCCCCGGCTACAAGTGGTACAGCCTCTCCTCCGACGGTGGCCGTACCTTTTCGCCCGCCAAGCCCTGGACCTACACCGGCGGAGAATCCTTCTTCTCTCCCAGCGCCTGCTCCTACCTGCTGCCGCACTCCAATGGCCGCATCTACTGGCTCGGCAACATCACCCCGCAGAACCCCAAGGGCAACCGCCCCCGTTATCCGTTCGTCATGGCCGAGGTCGACCGCGCCACCGGGCTCCTCAACAAATCTACACTCCGTCCGATCGACGACCGCCAAAACGGCGAGAACGACATCCTCACTCTCTCCAACTTCTGGGCCCATGAGGACCGCGAGAGTAAGGACATCGTTCTCTACATGACTCGCCTCTTTGCCTATAACGACGGCTGGGAGGGAGATGGCATGCGTTACCGCATTCCTGTTTAGATGTCGGTTTCGGTCAGGAGGTTCGTCCACTCTTCGGTCCAGTCATCGTCGCCGATGCCGCCGATGAACGTGGCCGTCTGATCAAAGAACCCGTCGTCCGGAGCCGAAACCCAACCGGCGCGGAACAGCGGGGAGCCGAAGCGGCCGCGGAAGTTCGGGTCGCTGTACTCGAACGGGCGGAGCAGCATCGGGTCGGTCACGACGAAGTTCTTCGCCGCTCCGTCGCCGCGCGTGCCCTGCGCATAAGCCAGCGTCGGAGCATTGGCAATCTGGCCGGTCAGCGTATTCGCGCCGTTCGCTCCCAGGTTGTTGTTCCATGCCAGGAAGCCGTTCATCACGATGTTGCCCTGGTCCATTTGGGCTTGGGTGTTGGCGTCGGTGAACTCCACGGCTGAGCTGTAGAAGTTCGTCACAGCGACGTTGTTGATCGTCGCCCGTGCGCCGCGGCGCAGGAAGATTCCGGGCGAGTTGGCTTCATCGAAACCGGGCTGGCCGCTGCCGATGAAGGTCAGGTTGTACATCGTCGGGTTGGAGAACGGCGTCGCCGCGTTGTTGTATTCGCTATTGTCGCCTTCCACGCCGCGGTTGCCGCGCGAATCGGGGCTCTGGTAGAAGATGCCGTACTGCAGGCGGCCCGTCCAGCCCAGTTGATAGTCCACGTAGTCGTCCGCGCCCAGGCCGCCGATCAGATACTTGGCGTCCATCGTGCCGCCGAACCATTCGAAGGAGTCGTCGAGACCGTAGAGAGCTTGTAGGTGGTGTACTTTCGTGCCCTTGCCGCAGCCGCCCCAGGTGAACGAGTTCAGCTCGTTGTTGGGCGAAAGAATCGAACCTGCGTATTCCACGCGGACATAGGAGAGCGAACCGCAGTTGTGGTTTTCGTCCGCGCCGCCGTACAGGCCGTCGTCGCTGGCCGTCATGCCTTCGATGTAGAACGTGCCGGCGCCGTTCGTGTTGCCGTTGGTGTTGGCGGCCACGTTGATCGGAGCCTTGCCGAGCATCACGAGCCCGCCCCAGTCGCCGCGCTTGCGCTGGCCGAAGGGCTGGGCGCTGGTGAAGACAATCGGGCGGCTCTTGGTGCCGTCAGCGGCGATCTTGCCTTCGCGGGTCACGATCAGTGCCGAGGGCGGTTCGGAGCCGGAAGCTCCCTGCACAATGGTGCCGGGTTCAATCGTCAGCGTCGCGCCGTTCTTCACCGGAACGATGCCGCGGATCAGATACGACTTCGTGTTCACCCAGGTAGTGTTCGTCGTGATGGGAGCCGACACCGTCACTTGCTCGGTGACTACGCCGATCTTCATGTAGGCGGCTTTCAACACGCGCGTGCCGGAGTAGTCGCGAAGCTGGACCACCAGCGTGTGCATGCCCGGTTCGTCGGGAACGGATACGGTGGCCAGATCGGCCTTGGCCGCATCCTTCACGGAAGCGGGGTTCACGTTATCCGGAAGCGTCTCGGAGTTGGCGGGCAGGTACACCTTCTTGCCGGTCTGGTTGTTCTGCCGGTAGATGTAGGTGGTGTAGGGGTACAGGTCGCCATTGGTCTTGACGGTCCACTTCAAGGTCAAGTTCTCGCCTGCGCGATAGGTGTACTTATCGCTCCAGATCCACATGGCAATTTTCTGTTCGGGGCTGCCATATCCGATGGCGGCCTTTTCGGTGGTCTCCGTCGTGCCCGCGAGGGCCATGCCCGCCGCGTAAACACACAACAACCCAAGCGAATAGATTCGCATTCGAAATTTCCTCTTTCTTTCGGAACTAGAAGAACGAGTAGCTCACGCCCACTTGGAACGTGCGCCCGGTCTGATACTGCCGCTGGATCAGATCGGCCTGCGTCCAGCGGTATTTGTTGTCGGCCAAATTCTCCGCATCGAATCGCAACGCCCACTTGCCGTTCTCGGAGAACGTGTACTGGTAGACGAAGTCCAGGAAGGTGTTGCCTTCCTGGTAGATGTCCGGCAGGCCGAAGGTGCCTACGCCGGAGATGCGGCGGGAAACATAGTTCGAGTAGAAGCGAGCCTGGCTGTGCCAGGCAGGCCGCCTCCACTCACCGATAGCGTTGAAGATGTAGCGGCTCTGCCCCAGCAGGGGGCGGGACTGCGACGTGACGACACCGGCGTTTTCCGGCTTGATGTCGATATTCGAATCCACGAATGTGAGGTTCGACGTAAAGCTGAACTCGCGCAGGCGTTTATAAATCGAACCCAGGTTCTTCCGGAATTCGAACTCGAGACCCAGGTTCCGGGCTCCTGCGGCATTGACGAAGGTCTGCCGCAGATCGTTCGACGGGAGAATGGTCTGCTCGATAGGATTCGTAAATTTCTTCACGAAGAAGCTGACAGCGATGATCTGATTGCCGCCCAGGAACGACTCCCAGCGGGCGTCGTAGTTGTTGACGATCGCGCGTTTCAGATCCGGGTTTCCCTGGACCACGAAGCCCCCGAGCACGTTGTTGAAGTCAAACGGCGAGAGCTCACGGAAGTCCGGGCGGGAGACAGTGCGGCTGTAGGACCACCGGAGATTCTGGCGCGGGGTCAACTGATAGATCAGGTTGACGCCGGGCGTCGGATCCGTGTTCCGGAGATCGGCGGTCGCGGGCCGGGCGTTCGGCACCAGGTTATCGATGGTGACCACGTGTAGGTTCGCTTTTTCAAAACGAACCCCGCCCACCACGCGCCACTTGGCCCCGAGCGCCATGTCCACCATGGAGTAGCCGGCGTAGATGTCCATATCGGCCGAGTAGCGGTCCGTACCGCGCGTAAACTCGACGATCTGGAAGCCGTTGGGCCGGATGTTGGAGGGAGCGAAAAGCTGATCACTTGGCAGGAAGAGGTCGAGCGTTGTGGCCTGCTGCGGGATGAAGCGGAAACGGCGCGCCTGGAAGTCCCGGTGGCGAATGGTGGCGCGGAAGCCGGTCTTCACGATGCCGCTGATCTTGCCCTTGAAGAACGGAATGGTGTGGTCCGCCTGCGGCTCATAGATGTGATCCTTGAGATCTGAGAAGAACCGGATACCGGAGGAACCAAGGGCGGAGAAGGTGAACCGGCCGTCGGGCAGTTGGCCGCGGATGACTTCGCGCAAGTCGGGTTCGTTCCGGCTCGAATTGGAGTAGGTCAATTGCCACTTGAAGACGCTGCCGTGCCAGGAGGGAACGGCGTGTTCGCCTTCCACGCTGGTCGAGAACAGATTGCGCTCCACATAGTGCAGACGCTCTGACGAGATAACGCCATCGACGCCGCCGTCGTAGCCGCTAAACCGGCGGGCGCCCTTGTCGGCCTCATGCGTCAGCGTGTTGCGGAAGACCAGTTTGTGGTTATCGGCTAGGCGCAACGCCACGTTGAACACAGCGCCGAGCCGCGCGGTTTCCGTGTAGTCGTTGAAGTCCTTGTACTCGGTGAAGGTGATGGGCCCGTCGCCGCCCTGGCGGAAGTAGCGCTGATACTCATTCAGCGTTTGCGGGGAGTTGCTAAAGCTGATGGCGCCCACGATGCCGACGCGTTTGAAAGTGCCGCCGCCCACGGCCGAGAAATCCGAGGCGGGGCGCTGGGAGGCGTTGGTGGTGGACTGCCAGATGTTGGGGAAAGACTGTCCAAAGGACTGGAACTGGGCGGGCGTGAAGGCGCCGGGGAACAGGCGCTGGTCCGCCGGGATCTGCGCAGGAACGCCACGGCTTCCGCCGCCGAAGCCGAAGAAGTCACTGGCTCCGCCGCCCGCATAGGTCTGGAAGGGATTGAACGAGGTCCGGGTGTTGAAGCCGGCCTTCGTGTTCACCTGGAACATCTTTTGCGTGGGGAACTCGATGGTCTGCATCTGCACCAGGCCGCCGGCAAATTCCGCGGGCAGGTCCGGCGTGTAGGTTTTCAGGATTTTGATGTTGTCGATGAGTCCGGAGGGGAAGAGGTCGAGCGAGACAACGCGCTTTTCGGGCTCCGTTGTGGGGAGCATGGCGCCGTTCATCATGGTGGCGCTATAGCGTTCGCCGAGTCCGCGAACATAAACAAACCCGTCGCCCACCACAGAGACGCCGATCACCTTTTCCAGCGCGCCAGCCGCATTCGAGGACGCGCTGTTGGAGAGCTCCTCCTTGCCGATGCTGTCCGATACGGATGCGGCGAGTTTGCGCTCGGTCAACATAGCTTCGGCCGTGGCGCCGACCGCGGAGGCTTTCTCATTCACTTCGACTGTGGTGACCACGGATTTGTTGGCCATGACGGTGGAGGCTTCGGTGACTTCCCCGGCCTTCACCACCACTTGTTCAATCTTGGTTTCCGAGTAGTTGTCGGCCTGGAACGTCAACGTATAGCTACCGGGAGAGACGGTGAGCGTGAAACGCCCGTCCGTCCCCGCTTTTTGGTTGCCGGCCTGTTGGCCGTTGAGGAGAACGGTTACGCCCGGGACAGGACGACCGGTTTGGCTGTCGAGCACCGAACCGGCGATGGCGCCGGTGGGCGCTTGCGCGGCCAACAGGGCCGCGCCAAGCAGGAACAAAGAAGAAAGGCGGAGCAAAATGAGGCTACCTCGCGGGCTATCGCACAGAGATGGTGACTTCGTTGGAATCAACGCCGTCCATGTAGAGTTGGAGGGGCACGCGGCCGGTGAGGAACGCCTTATCGGGAACGGTCACATTGATTTGCCACAGGCCCGCAAAGCCAGGGGCCATGCCGCTGAACTGCACGGCGGCGCGCACGCCGCCGATGAAGACATCCGGCGTGGAAACGGTGTTCGCCAAGGGGCTGGACGGGGCGGCTGCGCCATCGTCGATCGCACGGCTGAGCGCCCCGGGGCCCGTGGCGAAAATCTGGATCACCTGGCCTCGCGACGCGGGAACAGCAGCGGTATTCAGGGAGCCGTCCTGATTGAGCACCGCACCCCCTTCGGGATTGGCGAAGATGCCGGGGGCGGCGGACATGATGCGGACCGAACCGGTGATGGTCTCGCCGCCGGCTTTGATTTCGACGTTGCGAACACCCGGAGTTACGGCGAACGGGACCAGGAAGTTGATTTGCGCCGGGGAGACGAAATAGACGGGCGCTTCGACGCCGTTGACGGTGACGGACACGCCACCGAGAGTTTTGGGGATGGGAGACGTAGTCGCCACGGTCTGCGTGACGTTCGCAAACGTCCCGAACGCGGCGGCCCAGGAACCGGCGGTTATGGGTTGGCCGGTGCGAAAGCTGGCTCCGTTGAGGACGGCGACCTGCGCCGACAAGGCGCCACAGCAGGCCAACAGTGTGGCCAAGACAAAGGAACGCATGTCCTGAGTCTAGGGAGGACGAAATACAAGCGAATAACGAGGCAGTTACAAGTTAGTGAACGAAAACGAGGCGGTACTAACTTCCTGTTACAACTCCGTTAGAATTCGCGGCGCGGAAGCGACGCGGTAGGCGGTATGGCCGCTGTTTCCATTGCTTTGCCGATGTTGGATGACTGCTGATTCAGGAACGCCTTCGCCTTGGTGGTGTAGTCCTTCGGGTCCGTTACGCGGACGCCGTAAATGACCATGAACGCATTCTTCGGCCCGAGCGCGGCTTTGACGAAATTGAGTTCAAAGCGGTGCTTCGACGGTTCTTCGAAGGCCACGACCATGTAATTGAACGGGGCGCCGGAGGCATCGGCCATGGTGCGGGCCATCAGAACACGGGCGCCGCGCGACTTGTAGGTATCGAGAATGCCCTGGGCCAAGCGGTCCAGGTCGGCACGGGAATGGGCGTCGGGGCGTTCGACTACTGTGAGCAGCGTGGTCCAGTTATTGACCGTTTCGTTGCTGGCCGCGAACTCCCACATGGGGTTTCCCTTTTGGTTAAAGGAAGCGAGTTGGTAGGGCTGCCCGAGGAAGGTAATGGGGGGCGCGGCGGAAAGAGCAAAAGCGGAGAGGGTCAATAGAAAGAAGTTTCGGATGCTCATACCCAGACCTGCGCAAACGGCGCTTGAGAATTATCAAAGCACCGCAACGTACCAGGTGAGAAGGGCCAATACGCCGAGATTGTCCAGCGGTTCCCCGAGCATCTCCAGCCGCGCCGCCTTGACGAGGCCCGGCCGCAGGACGTAGCGGAACACAACTACCCCAGCGGCGTTGTGCAGCGCCCAGGTGGTCCCCATCAGGTTGGCCGGCTTCCACACATACTCGAACGCGCCGAGCCGGAGGGTTCCACCTGCGCCGGCGGCTTTTTCCTCCAGCCGCGCAATCTCCGTGCCGTCCCTGGACAGCGTGCGGACCTTCCGCAACTGGCCGCCGTCGCGAAGATCGTAAACATCGTCGCCGACGCGGCCCTGCGCGGCGTTGACCGGCGTTTGCAGAAACAGGAGCTCCGCGTCCAGCTCTTCCATCGTCCAATGGCGCCGAAGGCCTTCGGGCTGCTTCCAGTCCATGGAGCAGATTTTACCGCTTGCAACGCATTACGCCTTCGCGTCACTATTCCGACCAAGGAGCTAACCATGCGAGTGAATGAATTGCTTTGCGCGGTACTGCTATTTAGCGCGGTTCCCGTGGCCCGCGCCGCCTGCAAAGATGGAACGACCGTTTCGTGCAAACTGAACGGAAAAACAGGTACAAAAGAGTGCATAAACGGGCGGTTCACCCCCTGCATAGTAGAACCTGACCCTCCGGCGACCGGAACGGCCAAGCCCCGCTACTACGTATTGACCGTCATCTATTCCCCGCCTGGCACTAAAGGCGGCGGCAGCGACAGTTCGGTGTCCTATGGGCAGGGCAGCAGTTCCGGAACCACGGTTTCTTCCAGCAATTCGTTCAAAAAAGGAACCAAGGTCTCCGTGGAGGTTTCCGGCGGCATTCTCGGCAACGGCGGCGGCGCCGGGGGCAGTTTCGGCATTTCCCGCAGCACCACTAACTCTTCGGAACTGGAGGTGAAGAAGTCAGCGCAGACGGAGATCACCGTGAAGGGTCCGGGGATTGACGGCCTGGATCATGACCGCGATCAAATCTGGCTGTGGCTCAATCCGAGGCTGAGCATCACCGCCACGCCCACGGCCACCAAGTGGACCGTGGCCGGTGGACAGACCGCCGACATACAGTTTGTCTTCGTCGGCCACCTGAAAAATCCAAGCCTGATGCCGCCCGGCGTAGCGCAGCGCCTGCAAGCCAACGGCATCACGCCCGCCGACTATCCCGATATTCTCCGTGCCGACCCGTTCGCCAATGGAGGGCTGGTCATCAACTCCGCGCGCTATTTGCCCCTATTCACCACCTTTCCCTACGAACCGCCCTTTGCCGAAGGCGACCCGGTGACGACGTTCCAGGCCACGCTCGACAGCAGTTCCACGCAGACCACGGCGAAAGAGACGGAACGCGAGTACGAGGTCGGCATGACGCTGTCGGCGGAAGGCGGCGTGCCTGGATTCGCCAAGCTGTCGCTGAAATCAGAGACGTCGTGGACCTGGACCAATAAGAGTGGGACATCCACGGCCGCCGGCACATCGGAGAGTGCCAAGGTCACCATCGGCGGTCCTTCTTTTGGCTACAAAGGCCCCACGGATATTGCGGTCTACTACGACGTGCTCTACAAGACGTTTCTGTTCGCGCCGATCCTTACGCCGCCCCAATTCGGCGGTGTGCTGACCAGCGCCAATGGACGTCCGGTTCCGGGCCAGGAGGTACGCATCACCGCGAACGGAAAAACGTACCGCACGTTCACGAACCGGAAGGGAGAGTATCGCTTTCCCAACCGGTTCGTGGGTTCCGTGCAGATCCGATCCGGCGCGATCACGAAGCGCGCAAATATCCCGCGCAACAGCTCCCGCCTGGACTTGCAGGTGCAGTAAAACCTAGAACGTGATGCCCAGCAGGACCGACGGCTGATTCCGGCTCGTGCCGCTGTAGAAGTCGCTGGTCCAGCGGGTATAACGGAACTCCGGTTCCACCTTCAGTTTGCCCATTTTCAGCTGCAGGCCGCCGCCGAACAGGAACCCGTGTGACCAGTTGGTACCCGTAATGGCGACCGCCTGTCCGGGTGTCGCCGTGCCGCAGCTTGCCGCTTCTCCGCTGCAGACGTACGTTCCGTCGTTCGAAAAGCGACCGGAAACGCCGCCGCCGCGCAAGAAGGGACGGAGCGGGCCTGACCCGGCGCGGTAGGTCGCATAGTAAGGAAACTCCCAGACGTTGGTACGGTAGTTGTCCGTGAAAGTCCCGCCGCCAACGGTGCGCGTGTTGTTGGTGTTCACACGGCGATACAGCGCGTCGGCCCCGATGGAGAGTCCAAACGGAAGACGGAATTCGCCCGTGGGACCGACTGTCCAGCGTTCCACATCGAGTTTGTAACGCGAATCGCCGGTATCGTTCGTGTTGAGCGGTACACCGCCTCGGACGCCGAAAGAGAATGGTTGCGCCGCGAGAAAGGTAGCGGCGAAAAGGGTAAGTATTACAGCTTTATGAATTGCCATCGCTACTAGCAGACGGCGCTCGCGGCAAACGCGTTGACAAGGCCCCCTTTAGTTTTGCGCCCGTAAATATTGGGGTTTTATTGCTTCCGGCGGTAGACAACGCTACCCGCGCTATGGGCCACGGATTCGTATTGCGAGAGCCACTCGCGGAGGTCGGGATACTGCGTGATCGCCAGGGCCGGGTTGTAGGGGCCAAGGCCATCGACGATCCAGGTTGGGTTCGTTTTCACCAGTTCGGCCCGGTTGGCGGCAGCGATCTCCGGAGCGGTTTGGCGTGCGCTGATCAGGTGCCGGTCCGCCAACACACCGGTCAACGGCTGCGAATCCAAAAATCGCGTGGCGGCTGGCAATCCCGAAAGCGGATAGATCTCCGGGCGGTAGCCCCACACCAGCAGCGTGCCCTGGGCATGCAGGTGCGCGGCGGCGGCGCGCGAGTCTTGCTCCATGGCCAGATCCCGCCACTGATGCGGGCGGCCGTGCCAGAGGTCCAGCGCGAGTTCCGGATACCGTGGACCAAAGCGGACGAGCGGAACTAGCAGCAATAACAGCGCATAGCGACAATAGGACTGCTGCAGGAGCCCGCGGGCCGCCAGTACGGTGACCGGCGGCAGCAGCAGGAAGTAGTAGCGCGGCGCAAAGCGGAATCCGGCAACCACAGCCGCCGCGCAGCAGCCCAACCAAAGCAACCAGCGGAGCCGGGCCGGTTCTTTGCGCAAGGCCAGCGCCGCGCCGACGATATAGGCCGCGTGGAATCCAAACCAGTTGGCGGTGCGCTGCAACCCTTCCACCAACGGGTTCGCCAGGAACGTATCGCGCGAATACAAGGCGCCCCAGCTCCACACCTGCTGCCAATAGGCCGGTGCGTTGGGCAGCAGGATGAGCTGCGGCAGCGCCAATCCGGCTACCCAGTGCCAACGCGGCACAAAGATGGCGGGCAACAGCAGCAGCATTTTTCCGTTCATCAATAATCCGATTCCGCCCAGCACGCCCGCCGCCAGTGCCTGCCCTCGCCACGCCGCCAGCACGGCGGCCGCTTGCACCGGAATCAGCAGCAGATCCGGCCCAATCACCATCACGGTGGCCGGAATCCAGAACGTGAGCGCGAAGGCCGTCAACGCCGCCGCCAGGCGTTCTTCCCGCTCCGTCCATAGGTGCCGCGCCAGCCGGCCCACCGCAAAGGAGGACAGCAACACATACAGCGCACCCGCCACGCGTAGCGGCCACCCGGCTAGCGCGCCCCACAACGTATAAAAGGCCGGAAATAGCGGCGGCTTGTCGAACCAGATGTCGTTATATAGCAGCTTGCCGCGCAGCATCTCCGCCGCGGCCGCGAGGGGATAGCCCTCCTCCACCCACACAATACCGCTGTGACAGAGGCGGAACAGCAAGATCAGCGCGAAGAGGCCGAGGTAGAACACCGGCCACTTATTGTTGCAGAAGTTCCTGCAGTCTGCGCCTCAGATCCGGGCCATAGAGCGGATCGGCCAGGGCAAACTCCACAAAGGTTTCAAAGTAGCTGGGGAAGTTGCCGATGTCGTAGCGCTTGTCCTTCGGCGGCAGCTTCAACGCCAGGACACGCTTGCCTTCTTCGCAGAGGAGTTGAATGGCGTCGGTCAATTGAATCTCGCCGCGCTTGTCGGGCTGCACGCGCCGGATCATGTCAAAAATGATGGGCGAAAAGGCATAGCGGCCGGCAACGGCCCAGCGGCTGGGGGCCTTGGCCGGATCCGGTTTTTCCACCAGATTTTTGATACGGACGCAATCGCCGTCGCCTTCGCCTGGATCAATAATGCCGTAGTGCTTTGTGTCTTCCGCGGGCACCTCTTCCACGGCGATGATGCAACTGGCGCGCATAGAGGTGAACAGCTCGCTCATGCGGGTGACGCAGGTAGAAGAGCCGTGCATACCCAGAATGGAGTCGCCCAAGGCCACGATGAACGGGCTTTCGCCGGCGAAACTCTCGCCGCAAAGAATGGCATCGCCCAGACCCTTTTGCACGCGCTGCCGGGTATAGAGGATCTGCGTTGCCAGCTCTTCAAACTTCAACTCGCCCAGCAGATCGTCCTTCTTTCCCTGGGTCAACAGGCGCATCAACTCCGGGTCCGAGTCGAAGTGGTTCTCAATCGAGGTTTTGCTGCGGCCCGTGACGAACAGCATGTTTTCAATGCCGTTGTGCGCCAGTTCCTCGGCAACATACTGCACGATAGGCTTTCGCGCGACGGGAAGCATCTCCTTCGGCTGGGACTTGGTAGCGGGCAGCAGACGGGTACCATGACCCGCGACAGGCACGATCGCACTTCGAATCACCCTCTCAGGATACAGTGAAAGCGTGGAATGGATTGTCCCGCTGGAAGCGGCCGGCCAGCGGCTGGATCATCACCTGCAAGCCCGGTTGCCGGAGTTTTCGAGATCCCGTTTGCAGGATTGGGTGCGCGACGGCCATGTGACGCTGAACGGACGGCAGACGAAGGCGTCCCTGGTGTTGAAGGGCGGGGAGAGCGTTACGGTGACCCCTGCCAACCTGCCGCCGCTGCGCGCGGAGGCGGAGGACCTGCCGATCGACGTGCTGTATGAGGACGACGCGGTGATCGGCATCAACAAACGCGCGGGCATGGTGGTCCATGCGGGAGCGGGCAATCACACGGGCACGCTGGTCAACGCGTTGCTGCACCGGTTCGGGGCGCTCTCCAGCGAAGGCGGCGACCTGCGGCCGGGCATTGTGCACCGGTTGGACAAGGAAACCAGCGGCGTCCTGGTGGTGGCGCGGACCGACGCCGCCCACCGTTCTCTGGCCGAGCAGTTTCAGTCCCGGACTGTGGAGAAGACTTATCTGGCGCTGGTGCACGGCGTCACGAAGGCCGAGAGCGGGCGCGTGGAAAAGCCCATCACGCGGGACCCCGTGCGCCGCACCCGCATGACCTGCAAGCTCGAAACCGGGAGGCATGCCCTGACCGATTGGAAGGTACTGCGCCGGTTCGCGCGACATACGCTGGTGGAGGTGAAAATCGGCACCGGCCGTACCCATCAGATTCGCGTGCACATGGCCTCGCTGGGCCATCCCATTCTGGGCGACACGCTTTACGGAGCGCCAGCGTCGAAACTTCTACCCGATCGGTTCTTCCTGCACGCCGCCCGGCTGCGATTTAGCAGCCCCGGAACCGGCAAAGAGGTAACATTGGAAGCGCCTCTACCGGCGGAGCTCACTGGTATCATCGAGGCAGAGTCGTTATGAAAAGGTCCTCGTTCCTCGCCGCCCTCGCAGGCGCCGCCACGGCCCACGCACAGAAGCCGCCGGTCAATCCGGAGGACGATCCGGCTTCCCGTATTGTGCTCGATGTAGCCCGCGTGAACATGCTTTATACCGTGTCCGATAAGAAGGGCCGGTTTGTGACCGACTTGCGGAAAGACGACTTTGTCATTACGGAAGCGAAAAAAGAACAGTCGATTCTGGAATTTACGGCGGAAAGCGATCTGCCGCTGCGACTGGGCATTCTGGTGGACTCGTCCAATTCGATTCGTGACCGCTTCCGTTTCCAGCAGGAAGCGGCAATTGAATTTATCAATCAGGTGGTGCGGCCCCGGCAGGATAAGGCCGTCATCGTCAGCTACGATACCGCGGCGGAACTGGTCGCAGACCTGACCGGCGATACCGAAGTATTAGCCAAAGCGATTCGCGGACTGCGGCCGGGCGGCGGTACCGCCATGTTCGACGCGATCTTCTACGCCTGCCGCGACAAACTGATGCAGGACCAGCCTCGGCATAAGTTCCGGCGCGCCATGATTGTGCTGGGCGATGGCGACGACAATGCCAGCCGGTACACGCGCGACCAGGCCCTGGAAATGGCGCAGAAGGCTGACGTGGTGGTGTACTCCATCTCGACGAACAACACGAAGATAGACCGGGACGGCGACAAGGTGCTGCGGTACTTTGCCGAAGAGACCGGCGGCGTGGCGTTTTTCCCCTTCAAAATGCAAGACCTGACGCAATCGTTCGAGAACATCTCCAATGAGCTGCGCCACCAGTACAATGTGCTCTACCGGCCAGAACCGTTAAAGACGGATGGGCTGTATCACAGGGTCGATATCAAGGTGAAGGGCCGGAAAGAGCTGAACGTGCGGGCGCGCAAGGGGTATTACGCGCCGAAGGGGTAGGCGTAAAAAAAGTTGCATTACGGTGACAGCTTTTCCATGGCGTTCGCGCCGGGAGAGTTGGAGACCGCTTATGTCCAACCTATTCCCTTCTAACTCGTTGTCCCGACGCCAGTTGCTGCGTCGCCTGGGGTTCGCCGCCGCCGCGTCCGGCCCCGCCCGCCTGTTGGCACAGACCGGAAACAGTAGCCGCAAACTGCGCGTGGTGATTGTCGGGGGCGGACTGTCCGGCCTCTGCGCCGCGTATGAACTGGAGCAGCGCGGCCATGAAGTGACAATTCTGGAGGCCGAAACCCGGCACGTGGGCGGACGCGCACGGACACACCGGTTCGAAAATGGCCAGTACGGCGAGTTGGGGGCCATGCGCGTGCCCGCCAAACATCTGTTGACGCGGAAGTATGTGAATCAATTCGGGTTGTCGCTGCGGAACTTTGTGCAATCGAACCCGGAAGCCTACTACTACGTGCGTGGGCAAAAGATCCGCATCAAGGACGAACCGCAGGTGAACCAGTACTACAACCTGGGGGAGAGCGAGAAATCGGCGTCGCCGTTTGATCTGTGGGACCGGAGCATCCTGAAACTGTTGGGCAAGTTGGGGCCGGAGGAACTGGCGGACCTGCGGAATACGGTTTTGAAGACCGATAAAGTGAAGGCGCTGGATCGCCTGTCTCTGGAAGAGGTATTCAAACAGGCGGGCCTGTCCGCGGAAGCCATGGAGATGTTGGCCTCCACCTGGGCCTACGAGACCATGCTGCAGTCAGGCGTAACGGCCATTCTGCGCGAGGAGTACGAAGAGGTTTGGACGAGGAATTTTGACGAGATCATCGGCGGCACCGACATGCTGCCGCGCGCGTTTGTGAACAACCTCAAGAACAAGCCGCGGATGGGCTGCAAGGTGGTGCGCATTGAGCAGACCTCCGCCGGCGCGACGGCCTACTATCTGGACGGGCCAGGCCGTCCGCTGCAACGGGCCGACGGCGACGTGCTGCTGGTAACGGTGCCGCTGGGCGTGTTGAGCAAGATCCAGATCCAGCCGGCATTTTCCGGCGCGAAGATGCGGGCGATTCGCCAAGTGACCTATGACTCCTCGACGAAAGTCCTGATCCAGGCCAACCGGCGGTTTTGGGAGACCGACGAAAACATCTATGGCGGTGGTACATATACCGACCTTCCGACCGGCATCACCTACTACCCGTCCGACAACGCCGCCGCCCGCAACCGCGGCGTCTCCGAAGGACCCGGCGTTTTCCTCGCCTCCTATACCTGGGGACAGGCCGCCCGCCGGCTGGCCGCGCTCTCACCCGAAGAACGCGAGCGCGTCACCCTGGAATCCATGTCCAGGATTCACCCGCAGATGGGCGAATCCGGCATGGTGCAGAATACGATGAGCTGGTCCTGGGACAACAACCCCTACACCTGTGGGGCGTTCGCCTGGATGTCGCCCGGTCAGCACGAGACGCTCTATCCCGACCTGATCGCCCCTGAACGGCGTATTTTCATGGCCGGTGAGCACGCCTCCCTGACGCCGACCTGGATGCAAGGCGCATTTGAATCGGCCCACCGGGCTGTGGACCAGATCCTGAGCGCTAGTCTCTAAGAATTTTCTTGACTTCGCCATCTCTTCGCCCTTACTCTAGCGAAGAGATGGCGAAACAAACAGCTAGCACTACGGAATCCACCGGAGAACTCCTGAACGGAGTAACAGCCCTGAAGGCGGGGTCTTTGAGCGGCAGTGATGACAAGGAGCGGCTGCGTTCGCTGCAAGCGACGCTGGGCGCCATCGAGAAGCAGTTCGGGAAAGGATCGGTGCTCCGGTTGGGCTCCCGCGAAGCGGTTGCACCAATCGCCTCGATCTCGACGGGCTCCATCTCGGTGGATTTCGCCCTCGGCGTCGGCGGTGTGCCGCGTGGACGGATCATTGAGGTATATGGACCGGAGTCTTCGGGGAAAACCACACTGGCGTTGCAGGTGGTAGCGCAGGCGCAGAAAGCGGGCGGAATCGCCGCTTATGTAGACGTGGAACATGCGCTGGATCCGGTGTATGCGCAGAAATTGGGCGTCGATATCGACAATATGCTGGTGTCGCAGCCAGACTACGCCGAGCAGGCGCTAGAAATTGCCAACACGCTCATCGCGTCGAACTCGATCGACGTGCTGGTGGTGGATTCGGTGGCGGCACTGGTTCCGAAAGCGGAACTGGATGGCGAAATGGGCGATGCGTTTGTCGGCATCCAGGCGCGGTTGATGTCGCAGGCGATGCGGAAATTGACGGGCATTGTTGCCAAGAGCAATACGTGCCTGATTTTCATTAACCAGATTCGCGAGAAGATCGGCGTGATGTTCGGCAATCCGGAAACGACTTCGGGCGGACGGGCACTCAAGTTTTATTCGAGCGTGCGTATTGATATTCGACGGATCGCCGCGATCAAAGAAGGCGACCAGGTGATGGGCAACCGGACGAAGATCAAAGTGGTGAAGAACAAAGTGGCGGCGCCGTTCCGGGAAGCCGAGTTCGACATCATGTACGGCGAGGGAATTTCTAAAGAGGGCGACCTGGTGGATTTGGGTGTAGCCAACGGACTGGTGGAAAAATCCGGCTCCTGGTACAGCTTCCAGGGCGACCGCATCGGCCAGGGCCGGGAAAATGCCCGTCAGTTCCTGAAGGACAATCCCGATATTGCCGCCGCGATCGACCTGAATCTTCGCGTGAAGCTGGGCTTGCCGACCGAAGTAGACGACGAAACCAAACCGAAGTCGAAGGCCTCTGTTTCCTAGCGTTTCTTCTTGGCAAGATCGTCCGTCACGTACCGGAGGAGACTCTCGATCAGCGCGCCGCGCGGATAACGAGTCTTGTCCATGCCGATTTTGGTGGTCGGGTCGGTCGATTTATCGAAGGGCAGGGCGACCGCAAAATGGTCGCCCTTTGCCACGCCCAGATAGGCGCTGCCGGGGATGATGGCATCGCCGCGGGTTAGCTGGCCGTCCTGCAAAGGGTCGTAGGTGAACAACAACTGCCAGGTTTGCAGCAGCGCCTTGGACGTGTTGTTCTTGTCCGAGGCCGCGATGATGGAATAGGTGGGAACGAAGGGATTGGGATAGTTGGCCAGGAACTGGCCGCGCACCATTTTGCTGAGGCTCTTGAATCCCACAGCCATGTCCCCCTTGCAGGTCGGCTTCAACTTGTACTGATTCATGTACTTGTCGACCATGGAGGGGATGACGTCGGCAATGTTCGAGCCGCCAGACGCTCCGGCGACACTGATAAAAGCCGCCGTACCGGGGCGGAGTTCCGGGTAACGTGCCAGCGCCTCCTGTATATCGGGCGTGCCCTTGCTGTAGCCCACCAGAATCCATTTGCGCGTATCGCCGACGGACTTTTCTTTCAGAAAATCGGCGATCACCTTGGCGTTGGTTTCCGAGCCGTCATTGGGTACCTGCAGGTACTCCACATTCATGCCGTATTTCTCGCGGAGGACGGGCAGCCCCTCATTAAAAGCAGGGCTATCGGCAAAGCAGGAGCTCATGAACCCGGGGACGATGAGGACGCGGTAGTCCTTGGAGAGATCCGGAAGCGCGGCCGTAGTGGAACCGCCGCCTTCGACGTAGGAATCGCAGCCGTCCCATTGGCCGCCATCGGGATTGTTTTTGGCCAGCACGGTACAGAAAACGTCGGTGAAGGCTTTTGAGCTATCGCTCTCATCGGGCTTCAGATAGATCATCAGCGTACGGCCATCGGAGTGGTAAGCCTCCCCGTGTGCGGTTTTGGCTTCTTTCACCGGGTCCTTGTGGGTCATATAGTCCAGGAGCAGGACTTCGCCCGTCTCTTGCAGGCTCTGGCCGATGAACTCCCGTTCGCCGTCGGTGTCCGGATCGATTTTGTGGGTGATTTTGCCGTTGCGCTGATCGCGGTCAAACCCGATGTCATGGGTTCCGGCGCCGATCCAGACCGTGCGTCCCCCGGCGGTGAAGGGCGCGCGCCAGATGCGGAAATGATGGCGGGCGGCGACCACCTTGATGGGGTCTGCGTGCGCCATGCCATAGTCCTGCGGGCGGCCGAACATGGTGAGTTCACTCATGGGCAGGGTGACGTAGGCCTGTTTGGACATGCTGGCAAGAATGCCGCGGAAGATCGTGTCTTTCACCGATCGGTCTACTTTCACCCAGCCGGCTTTTTCCAGCGCGGAGACGACGTGGATTTCGCTGCCGATGATGAAAAAATTGACGCGGTCGCCCGCAAGACCATCCGCGTCCACCACGCGATTCGGGATTTCATCGAGCTGTGTCTGGGTAATCTTGGCCAGCCCCTTCATGAGGTCTTCGTTGCTGCGGACGGCCACGGCGCCCTTGGTGCGGGTGAGCCGTATGCGGTAGGAGCCGCTGGCGCGATCCATGGAGCCCTGATTGATGCCGAGGAATAGGCGGCCGGAGATGGGAATCTGGCGGTCCGTACGTGTGCCGATCAGGAAGGGGCGCGCGGCTTCGTTGTTGCCGATCCGGCCGATGAGAGCGCCTCGTTTGGCGTCGTTCAGCGGATAGACCTTGATGAGATCCGCCCAGCCGCGGGCCAAACCTTCGGGACCGGTGTCCTTGCCCTGGTACGTGATGTTTCCGCTGGCTTCGATGGCTACCGATTCGCCGGGGGCCACATCAATGCCGGTATCGGTCCAGACTTTATCGGCTGGGATGTCGATATCGACCGGCTTATCGGCAATCTGGCACCAGAGGGCAAAAGCGGCGAGAACAGAGAGGGCAATCAGTTTCATGGAGCGCTTCCTACTTCCCGAATCATGGCTTCCACGCGTGCCCAGAGCAACGGGTCCGCCTCCATCCTGGCGTGTGCGCCGCCGAAAACGCGGCGTGGCCAGGATTCGGGCCACGTGTGGACCATCCACAGGGGGTATTCGTATTCAAAGTTTCCCAAAATGCGGGTACGTTTGGGGTCGGCGGCACGAATGTGGTCTTCGCCGCGGATGGTAAACCAGTGTGTCTGGTAGAAATTGGCGGCGGAGCGGACATTGGCGGGGATGATGTGGTCATGCGCGCCAAAGCTGTCCACCTGGATGGTAAGGAGCACCGGGACGCCTTTGGATTCCAGAAATTCGGCAAGCTTAACGGTGGCTCCGCCGCCCATTGATTGTCCGTAGATGACGATGCGGGCAGCGGCGGCCTCGGCCGGGTCGATACGCTTGTTGCCATTGCGGTCGAGAGCCTGGATGACGGCTTTTTTGGCGACGCGGAGATTGCGATGGGAAAAAGACTCGGCTTGCCATCCCGCTTCGCGCAGATGGAGGGCGAGTTTGCGAACTGAGCGGTTCGGGTCATCCCAGTGTTCCAAGGCGCCGAGGAAGCCGATGGCGATGCGCGCGCCCTCCGGAGCGGGCCGGGACAACACGACGTCGCGCATGGATTGTCCCTGCGCGCAGAGGGCCACTACCAGACAGCCGAGCACAATTCTCTTCACAACGGGTTACCGTGTAATTAGAGTATTTCCGTGATTCACGCGTTTCAGTTGGTGTTTGCGGTGGCCCTGGCTAGCCCGGAGGCGGTGGCGGCGCAGGTCCGGGCGGAGGGCGCGACCGACGTCCGTGTGCAGTTGGTGCAGTTGGACGCGGATGACGCCATGGAGGCGGTGGTGCAGTACATACTGCCGGGTTCCGGCGTGCACGCACAGGTACTGGATTCGCGCGCGAACGGGTGGCAGGTGGCCGGCAAGTTCAACACTTGGTGGAACTTCGTGCCGGAGGACGCAGACCGGTTTATCGAACTCCGGGAGACGGTCCGGTTGGGAACACAGGACGTAGTGGTGCGGACGCGCGGCGGCGGCACCGAGGATTCCCGGACGGTACTAGAGATCTGGCGGATGCGCGACGGCGTGATGGTGAACGTGTTGACGCTCAAGGAGCAGGAAACCGCCATGGAGCACCCGAGCGGGGACGTGTTTACGACCGTGGCACGGGTAGAGTTCGAACCTGGCCGGGTGACGGTACGTTCCCTGAAGAACCCAGGAGAGAAGCGGAGCTGCGTGTCATATTTCTGGGACGAGGCGGGGTTCCGGTTTGGGGAAGAGCGCGGCGGCTGCCCTACTCATCCCTAAGAATTTCCAGGGGTTTCTGGTCCAGGATGCGGTTGCTGGCGAGCCAGCCGGCGGCCATGGCGATGACGGCGCTGCCAGCGATGGCGACGGCATTGGGGGCCCAGGCGAAGTGGAATTGGGCGTCCAACAGGCGGGTGAGCAGGAGATTCGTGAAGGCGACGGCCAGGGCGCTGCCCATGAGGCCGGCGACGAGGCCCAGGAGGAGAAACTCGACGGAGAAGATGCCGGCGATTTTGGCGCGAGTGGCTCCCAAGGTCTTTAGAATCACTACTTCCCGAACACGGCGGAGGCGGCTGCCTGCAATGGAGGAGGCGAGAATAATGACGCCGGCGAGGATGGCGAAGGCGGAGATGAACCGGACGACGAGCGCAACCTGATCGATTACTTCCTGTACCCGGTCCAAAACGTCGGACAAATTGATGACGGTGATGGCGGGAAAACGCTCAAAAGAGGCCTTCTGGAGGCGCGAAATGGCGTCATTTTGTACCTTTATGGCGCCAAAATACAGCATTGGGACGCTATCGAGCGCGCCCGGCGAGAACACGAATTCGGTATTGGAGCCGGGGCGGACACTCTCGTTCCGGTGGATGGCGACGACGCGGGCGTAGAGTTTCCGGCCGGAGATTTCCCACTCGGTGAGGGCGCCGGGGTGGAGGTTGAGAATTTTTGCCGGTTCGGCGAGGACGGAGAGTTGGGGCTCTTTGAGCGGCCCGGCTCCCCACCACTTGCCCTCGACGACCTGCGACTGCGGGGGGAGTTCACGGGCCCAGGTGACGGTACGGGCGCGGAGGAATCGCTTGGCAGGTCCGGTCAGGTTCGTTTCGTTCTGAACGACGTTATTGATGGCTTTGAGGTGTCCGCCGGCGGTGGCAACGATGTTGACATCGCCCTGGACGCCGGGGGCGGTTTTCAGGAACGAACCCACGGCTTCCCGGTCCGCGTTGGTGATGTTGATGAGGAAGACGTTGGCCATGCCGGGAGGGGCGCTGGCGGAGATCTGGCTGAGGATGGAGCTTTGCAGCAGATAAATGGTCAGGGTGAACATGACCCCGAGGCTGAAGGCGACCAGGACGGCTTCCGCGCGGTTGCCGGGGCGGTAGAGGTTGGCGAGTCCATGGCGGGCGAGAGCCGGGAGGCGCAGAGCGGACACCTTCAACAGGCGGCGGAGCAGTTTGAGGAGGACCCAGGAGAGGATGGCCAGGAGGAGGAGCGCGCCGAGAAGGCCGCCGACAAACCAGAGGCCGACGCGGGCGGCGTCCCGCCAGTTGGCGTCAATCAAGAATGAGGCCATGCCAGCGAGCCCGAGGCAGATGAGCAGTCCGGCGGCGAGGGATGCGCGCTGCTCCCGCCACCATTCCCCCCAGGACTTGGGCGTACCTTCCATGTCCCGGCGGAAGATGAGAATGGGTTTGATTTGGCGAATGCCGAGGAGCGGCGGCAGAACGAAGAGGAGCGTGGAGAGCAGGGAGAGGCCCAGGCCTTCGGCGATGGAACGCCACTCAAACGCTACTTCGGGAGCGACGGGAAAGAACCTGGCAATGAGGAGCGGGAAGGCCTTTTGCACACCCGCGCCGAGGAGGAGGCCCACCAGACCACCGGCCACCGCGAGGCCCATGGCTTGCAGCAGATAGACCTGGAGAATCTGCGAGGAGCGTCCGCCGAGCGACTTCATGACGGCAATCGCGTCCAGCTTCTGCTGTAGATGGGACTGCATGGCCATGGCGACGCCGAGGGCGCCGACGACGAGAGCGATGAGGCTGACGAGGCTAAGGAACGTGGTGGCGTTGTTGAGGCCCCGGGTGATGAGCGGATGGGTTTCCCGGTAGTCGGCAATCACCGCGTCAGGGAAGACGGCGGCCAGTTCCTTGCGGGCTTCGAGGATCATGGCGTCGGCCTGGCCGGCTGGGAATTTGAAGAGGAAGCGCTGGGAGCTGCGGCTGCCCTCCTCCAGGAGGCCGGCACGTTCCAGATTCTCGCGGGTGAGCATGACGCGGGGGCCGACGTTGACGGAGCCTGCCATACGGTCCGGCTCCTGGGTGAGGACGCCGCGGATGGTGAATTGGGCGGTACCGAGACGGACGGCGTCGCCGGACTGGAGGCCGGTACGAACGAGCAGGTCATCGGAGACCGCGATGCTGGGGCCAGAGAGAACGGCGGGCAGGCTGGATTGGCCCGTCAGCTCGACGCGGCCATAGAAGGGGTATTTGGCGGGATCGACGGCTTTGACGGCGACGAGGAGGGGGCTGCTCAGTTTGGGGGCGCTGAGCATGGAGACGGTTTCGGTGATCCAGGTACGGTAGACGCCGCGGGATTCGAGCGAGTCAAACGCCTTGTCCTGGGCAGGGGTGGGGAGTTCGAAGACGCGAATCGATAGATCCGCAGCCATGAGGGTGCGGGCATCACGGAGGAGCATGGTGCGGAAGGCGCGGGAGAAACCGCGGACTCCGGTAAGGGAGCCGACGCCGACAGCAACGGCGAGGATGACGAAGAGAAACTTGGCTCCGGCGGTGCGGGAGTCACGCCAGGCGAGGCGGGCGGCGGTTTTAGGACTCATCGGTGACGATGACTCCATCGCGCATGTGGATGCGGCGGGCAGCGCGGGCGGCTAGTTGGGGATCGTGGGTGACGAGGACGAGGGTGGTGCCTTCCTTCTGATTCATGTGCAGGAGGAGATCGAGGACGTGAGCGCCGTTGGAGGAGTCAAGGTTGCCGGTGGGTTCGTCGGCCATGAGGATGGGAGGACGGAGCATGAAGGCGCGGGCGAGGGCGACACGCTGCTGTTCGCCGCCGGAGAGTTGAACGGGATAGTGGTCGCGGCGGGCTTCGAGGCCGACATCGTTGAGGAGTTGGCGGGCCCGTTCTGCGCCGTCGCCGCCCTTGGCATTGCCGGCGAGTTCGGCCGGGAGCATGACGTTTTCTTCGGCGGTAAGGGTGGGAATGAGTTGGTAGGACTGGAAAACGAAGCCGAGCTTGCGGGCGCGGAGGAGGGCGAGGGCATCTTCGTTCAGGCCGGTGATCTCTTCGCCGTCGAGTTGGATGGACCCTTTGGAAACGGTGTCGAGACCGGCGAGGAGACCGAGGAGCGTGCTCTTGCCGGAGCCGGAGGCGCCCATGATGGCAACGAACTGGCCTTGAGGAACGTCGAAATCGATACCGCGCAGGATGTCCACGGTGTGGGTGGCGGTGGCGATGGATTTGTGGAGGCCGCGGACCTGGATGGCCGGACGCAGTGCGGGGTTTGCCATAGGATGGAGAAAGGTGAAGCGACTTCTACTCAGTGTGATGCTTTTCGTGGCGGCTTGCGGTACAAAAACGGAGCCCCCAGCGCAAGAACCCGTACCGATGCCGGCGCAGGCGGCGGTGGAGAAAGACGACCGGCCGGTGATTGTCGCGTTTGGCGACAGCTTGTCGGCGGGCTTCGGAGCGGAGGCGGGCGCGTCGTACCCGGACTTTTTGCAGAAGGAGCTCGACAAGGCGGGGCTGCGGTACCGGGTGGTGAACCAAGGGATTAGTGGGGATACGACGAGCGGCGGGTTGGCCCGCGTGACACAGGCGACGGAGTTAAAGCCGTATCTGGTGATTTTGGAACTGGGCGGGAATGACGGGTTGCGCGGGCTGCCGGTGGAGGTGACGCGGGACAACCTGGACAAGATGATTACGGCGTTTTTGGCTTCGGGGGCGAAGGTGATGCTGGCGGGGATGACGCTGCCGCGTAATTATGGACCGGAGTATTTACGGGCGTTTGAGCGGATTTATCCGGAGATGGAGAAGAAGCACAAGATTACGCGGATGCGGTTTTTGTTGGATGGGGTTGTGATGAAACCGGGGTTGATGCAGCAGGACCAGATCCATCCGACGGCGGCGGGGAATGAGATTGTGGCCCGGAATGTGATGCATGTGATCCGGCCGTTGTTGAAAAAGTAGCGATTCGGAGAATGCGAAGCGGGACAGCTAGAGCCGCGCCAACCCGCTGGTTTTCCGCAGCCGGGTTTTCCCGTCGATGGTGACCACAGCGATGTAGTCCGTGTTCGAGGTCATCTTTCGGATGCCGGTCGCGGGTTTGCCGTCCTTGGTCGTGATGAATGCGTGGAGCGGCATCACGTAGTCGGAGGCTGTCATGTTTCCGGCGTTCATATCGACCTCTACGATCCATGCCGAATCCAAGAGACTGAAGCCATTGACCAGGCAATGCAGCTTCGTGGCGGCGACCATGCGACATCCGGAAAGCAGCGCCGGTTTCGAGTTTTGCGGGGTGAACTTGTTGTGAATGTTCTCTTTCGGTTTGTATAGTTCGCCGAATTTTGTGCGGCCCCGAGCGATCGCCTTACTATCGAGGATTCTGGGCCCGGCAATTGACTTCTCCTTGAGACGAAGTTCCCGCAACTCCGCCAGGACACCATCGACGACATAGGCGGAATTCTGATCGCACACGATATTGAGAGGGTACTTCGGCACGGGCAGCCGGACGCCATGCGTCACGGTGCTATCTTCCGAAAGGGAAGTGGACGCGACCTGACCGTCAAACGCAAGGGACAGGACCGATTGGTCCGTGAAGCAGCGATTGATGGCGGCGGGTATGTTTTGGACGGTGCGAGGCGAGCCGGATTTCTTCGGGACAACGATCATGGCGGGAGTCCTGTTGCCACCCGATTGGGTGTTCTGGACTGCGGCTTCTTTTTCGTTTGCAGGCACCTGGCCCGAATGCAGGATATAGAGATTGTCGTTGGTGGCGTGCAACTCGACCCGGGACGGCGCCAACTCCGAAGAGTATTTCACTTCGCCGGATGATTGGTCCAGGGCGTTATCGGCATCAGCCAACGGCAGTTTCGAGACGCGGAACTCTTTTCGATCGCCCTCCATCCGGAGATAGGCGACCCAAAGTGCGGAGGAATCTAGAACGGCATCGTAGACGCGAATCTGCGCGGGAGGGGACGATGCCACTTCACGGCCGGTTTTGCTTCCGCAACCGTCCGTGAAGATAAGTACAACCGCAAGCGTGCTTAGCGAAATCCGGTGCATGCGTTTCTTTCCTCGGATTGCCGGGATCCGGCTAGGCGAATTGGTGGCAGCAGAGGTAGGAGTAGAGTTCGACCTGATTGTAGTCGCAGTCCAACGCTTGCACGGTGACGGAATACATCCAGATATCGGGCTGCGGCCAGTAACAGAGATTACCGGCGGTACAACTTACGGAGAGGATGGAGGTTACGTTCTGGTTGAGTATTCCGGGAGGTCCAACCGGCCATAGCCAGGTTCCGCACTGACTACAGGTTATTTCGATATTCCGGCAGGCCTGGGGTATGGCCGGCAATGATAGCAACACAGCTAACGCACAGAACCGCATTAGTTTCTTCATAAACCCTCGCGACGTGCTTTTTTGCGCGACTCCAGTCTAGGGTAGCCGCGACTAGGGCGATAGTGGCATAAATAAGAATATTCGTCAATGCATTTATTGCCGTAATTCTTCTTTATTCTCTTATCCCAAACTATCTAGTTCGCTTCGATCGTTCTTTATTTTATGGGGATGGGTGGAATGGGGGAGAGGAGTAATTAGTCCGAATTTTCGCTCCATATACCTGTCACTAGCTGGTTATTAGACGTTGGCGCTGACGGCAGCCCGGCGAACCGCTCTTCCAAACGACGGAACTCGAAGCAGCCCGAATCCGTACTAGTTGGCAGACATGCTACTCACTACGACGAGCACGATTGAAGGCAGCCAGCAGATTCAGTATTTGGGTGTTGTTTCCGGGGAGGCGATCCTGGGGGCGAACATCTTCAAAGATTTTTTTGCCGGGATCCGGGATATTGTCGGCGGACGGTCGGCGGCCTATGAGGGGGAACTGCGGAAGGCCAAGGATATTGCCCTGGCGGAGATGCAACAGCAGGCGGCGCAGATGGGCGCCAATGCCGTGATTGCGATCGATATCGATTACGAAACCATTCAGATCGGGAATGGCGGCGGGATGATGATGGTGAGCGCGGCGGGGACGGCGGTGATCCTGCGTTAAAATCAGGGATGATGACCCCTGAGGAACGCGAGCGGTATTCGCGGCAGATCCTGTTTGCCCCGATGGGGGCGGCGGGGCAGGAAAAACTACTCGCGTCGAAGGTGGCAGTGATCGGGTGCGGGGCCTTGGGGACGTTTCAGGCAGCGGCACTGGCCCGCGCGGGCGTTGGCACGGTTTATATATTGGACCGGGATTATGTGGAGCCGTCCAATTTGCAGCGGCAGTGGCTGTTTGAAGAGCAGGACGCCGCGGATTCGATGCCGAAAGCGATGGCGGCGGCGCGCGCGATTGGCCGCATCAACTCCGGGACGCGGGTGGTGCCACATATCGTGGACCTGAATCCTACAAATATAGAAGACCTGCTGGGCGAGGCGGACCTGCTGCTGGACGCCACGGACAACTTTGAGACGCGGTTCCTGCTGAACGAGTATGCGCTGCAGACTAGGAAACCGTGGGTGTATGGCGCGGCGGTGGGAAGCTACGGCATCTCGATGCCGGTGGCGCCGGGCGTTTCGGCCTGTTTGCGATGCGTATATCCGGAACCGCCCGGGAGCGGACAGGAGACTTGCGAGACGGCGGGCGTGTTGGGGTCCGTAACGGCGACGGTGGCGGCACAACAGGTTGCGGATGGTCTACGGTTTTTGACGGGGCAGCCCCCCCGCTTGCGGATCACCACTTGGGACGTTTGGAACGGCGCGACGCGGCAAATTGACATGCCGGAACGGGACGCGGCTTGCCCGGCATGCGGGGAGAATGCGGAGACTCCTTATTTAGATGGGGAGAAACGGGCTCCGATTTCGCTGTGCGGGCGAGATGCGGTGCAGATTCACGAGCGATCCAAGCCATTAGATTTGTTGAGTTTACGGGCAAGACTGGAGAAACTGGCGCCGGTGCGGGCCAATGAGTTCGCTTTGCGGTTCTTCCCTGCTCCTTATGAGATGACGATCTTTCCGGACGGACGGGCCATCATTAAAGGGACCGTCGATGTGGGCGTGGCGCGAAGCCTCTACGCCAAGTACATCGGCGCGTAGGGACAAAAAACTTACCCACAACAAATGGGGGTTTTCCACATGAGGTCCACAAGGGGGCGTGTTATGCTTTTTTCGTGGCGGCGGTCACCCAACAATCGTGGACTCGCAAAGAAATTTGCCGGGTTCTTTCTCTCGCGGAGCGGCAGCTCCGGAATTGGGAGAAGCAAGGTCTGATCCCGGCGACGGACGAGTACGCCTTTTCGGACCTGTTGACGCTACGCACGCTGAACTCCTTGCGCGCGCAGAAGATTCCGCTGCGGCGGATCCGGCAGTCGTTCCTTTCCTTGCAGGACCGGTTGGGGCAGCAGCCCGCGGACGTGAAGATTTTCACGGAAGGAAAGCGGATTGGAGTGCAATACTCCGGGCAGCGCATTGAACCGGTGACGGGGCAAATGTTGTTTGACTTCGACACGGCGGCTCCGGGGAAGACGCGCACATTCGCGCCGAAACAGGAACCGCAGCGGAACCGGGAACAGGCCGATTTTTGGTTCCAGAAGGGTTTGGAACTGGAGCAGACGAACGCACCAGCGGAAGAGGCGATTGAAGCCTACCTGAAAGCGCTCGAGTTCAATCCGGCGGCGGCAGGCGCGCTGGTGAACCTAGGCACGATCTACTTTCACCGGCGCGAGTGGCCGAAGAGCGAGCAATATTACAAGCAGGCGATCGAGGCTGACGCCAACTACGCACTGGCTCACTACAACCTGGGCAATCTGTACGACGAGCGGGGCGATGCGGAGCAGGCCTACACGCATTATCACGCGGCGCTGCGGTTGCAGCCGCAGTATGCCGATGCGCACTATAATCTGGCGCTGCTGCACCAGGGGCAGGGCGATATGATGAAGGCGCTGAGCCATTGGCAGACCTACTTGAAGATTGATCCGGCCTCGCAGTGGGCAACGATTGCGCGGCGCGAGATTGAGAAGATCAAGCAGTCGACTGTGGTAGCGGGCACGAAGCCGGCAATGGCGCGGCCGTAACGGCGCGCGGCGGATGGATTTACAGGCCACGCTGCGGGAGTATTGGGGCTACGACGGGTTCCGCCCGAAGCAGAGAGAGATTGCGGAAAGCATCCTGGAGGGCCGGGATGTCGCGGTGGTGATGCCGACGGGCGGCGGCAAATCGTTGTGCTACCAGTTGCCGGCGGTGGCAAGCGGGCGGTTGTGCGTGGTGGTCTCTCCGTTGATCGCGCTGATGCAGGACCAAGCGTCCCAATTGGCACAGCTGGGCGTGCCGGCGGCGGTATTGAACTCGTCGCAGGACGCGGAGGAACGCAAAGAGGTCTTCAGGCGGCTGTACCGGGGTGAGTTGCGGCTGCTGTACCTTTCGCCGGAGCGGTTGGCGGCGGCAAACACGACTGATTGGCTGCGGCAGTGCCGGCCGGCGTATTTTGCGGTGGACGAGGCGCACTGTATTTCCGAATGGGGGCACGAGTTCCGGCCGGAGTACCGGCAACTGCGGCTGCTGCGGGACCACTTTCCGGATGCGCCGATTGCGGCGTTCACGGCATCGGCAACGCGGAAGGTGCGGCATGACATTCTGGCGCAACTGCACTTGCGGGAGCCGCGCACGTTTATCACGAGCTTCGCGCGGAGGAACTTGCGGTACTACGTGCGGGAATCGGCACGGCGGGAGAAGGAGCAGCTGCTGTTGCGGGCGGTGCGGCGGCACCGGGGAGAGTCGGTGATTGTGTACGGGTCGACGATCCGGGCGGTGGAGGAGACGGCGGAGCTGTTGAACCAGCGGGGGATTCCGGCGCTGCATTATCACGGGAAGTTGGACGCGGAGACGCGGCGGACGCACCAGGAACGGTGGATGAACGGCGAGGCGGATGTGATGGTGGGCACGTTGGCATTTGGGCTGGGGATTAACAAGCCGGATGTGCGGTGCGTGATCCACTTATCGCTGCCGAAGAGTCCGGAGCAGTATTACCAGGAGGCGGGGAGAGCGGGGCGGGACGGGCAGGCGGCGGACTGCATACTGTTGTGGTCACGGGCGGATATTGGCGTGCTGGTGCATTTTATTGACCAGATGGAAGACGCGGCGAACAAGGATGCGGCGTGGCAGCGATACCACGCGGTGAAGGAGATGGTGGAGGGCAACGGGTGCCGGATGCGTTCCATTTGCGAGTACTTCGGGGAGACGCCGAAGGCGTGGGAGCGGTGCGGGGATTGTGACGCGTGCGCGGGGTTGCCGGAATGGATGGAGAGGGACGACGCCCGGCAGGTTGTTGCCGCCGGTGGCGTGAGCGAGGGGCAACTGGGCGCGATGAAGGCCTGGCGGAAGGATTTCGCGCGGCGGCAGAAGGTGGCTCCTTACGTGATTCTGCATGACAGGACGTTGTCGGAGTTACTGGCACGGCGGCCCGCGACGCTGGAAGAGTTATTGCTCATTCCGGGGATTGGCCCGCAGAAAGTAAAGAAATTCGGGGAAGAGATATTGGAGGCGCTTTTCACGGCGCAAGAAAGTAGTTAGACTCAGTGGCGATTGCCGCAGATACTCATCCGGATGTGCGGTTGGCTGGCTGCTTCCTACACGGCGGCGGCGTGGGGGGCGGATTGCGCGGAGTGCCATGGGGACAAGACGCGGGCACAGAGCCGGTCCTTCCATGCGCGGGCTCTGCAACGATATACGGGAGCCGGGTTCGCGGGAAAGACGCTGCGGGAGCGGGGCGGGACGGTATACACCTACACGCAGAACCGCGTTGCGATCACCATTGGGGACGAACGGCGGGAAGCGCTGATTGCCTGGAACTTCGGGGCCGGGAGGCAGTCGCGGACGTTGCTGCTGCGGCAGAACGGGCAGTGGACGGAACACCGGATCAGCTAGTATACGGAGGCCGGGCGACTGGGGCTGACGCCGGGGGTGGCCGCGCTACCGGCACATACGTTTGCGGCGGCGTTTGGCCGGGTTTTGCGGGACGGAGAGGCCGCGGAGTGTTTGCGATGCCATTCGGCGGGGCCTGAGCGGCCCGGCGTGCACTGTGAGAGTTGCCATGGCGCGGGGGAGGGGCATCCGGAGAAGAAGCAGATGGCGCGCTCCAGGGACGTGGCCGTTTACGCGGGGTGCCATGGGCCGCCGGCGGGGGCGGAGCCAAGCGCGCGGTATGCGCCGGTGGGACTGTTGGCTAGCCAATGCTACTTGCAGAGCAACGGGCGGCTGACTTGCGTGACTTGCCATGACCCACACTCGGATGGACGGCCGCAGGGGAAGCGCGGCGGTCAGTGCCTACAGTGCCATACGGGACAGAGCCAGAGCCAATGCAAACGCGAAGAGGGTTGTACAACGTGCCACATGCCCGCGAGCCGGGTGGGGCAATACTTACGTTTCACGGACCACCGTATACAACGCCCGGCAGGCGGAGGTTCTTACAGGCGGTGAAGACGAGGAAGGCCGTTA
>DASTML010000070.1:0-45013 GCA_035714175.1 Bryobacteraceae bacterium
CCTTCACGGATGCCGGCCAAGTGGAAAAAGCGACGCGGAAGCACCGCGAGGCCCTCACCCCGCGCGACGGAAAGTAAGATTGATCCGGCATGGGCCGAGGAGGGGATGCGTCCCATCGGCCAACGGCAACACGCCGTGATAAAACAGCCGGGATTCGCCGCCCCACACAACGACATCGCCATGTTCCAGACGTACGCGGCGCACTTTGGCGGAGCGCTCCAGTCCGCCGAACTGAAAGACGGCGGGCAGACCGAGAGAAACCGAGACGATGGGATGCGCGAAGTCCCGCTCATTGCGGTCCTGGTGCAGAGTGAGCTTCGCGCCGGGCACATAGCGGTTCACAAGACAAGCGTCCGGAACGAAATCCGGAAACCCGGTTTCGGCAGCCGCGCGGGCCGCCAGGCGCAGCCAGGAGGGGGGCAGGGGCGGCCATGGAAGGCCTGTTTCGGGATCGGCCGGGTCATACCGGTAGCCTTTCCGGTCCGATACCCAACCGAGAGCTCCGCAGTTGGTCATGCCGACTGACATGCGAAATCCGCCGGGCGTGACCATATGGCGGAACCGCGCAGCCGCGGTGACGGCGTCGAGCGCGGCGAGTAGTTCCGGTTCTTCCCGGAGTGCAAATTCACGCAGCACAAGGGCACTGGGCCCGAGCGAAATGTGTGAATCGTCAAAGAGCCGCGTCATGAAAAATGATCCCTACTGTGTGACGGAGGCCGGAGCGCAGGCGGCTAACGCCGTGGCGCATGTTGACTCGGTACACCCCGCGCGTCCCCTGCACCGGACGTGTGTGCACGGCGAAGACGACAGCGTCCCCGCGGCGCAACGGAACCACGATGGGACGGGATTGCATGCGGGGGCGCTGCTCGGTCATGACGAATTCACCGCCCGTGAAGTCCTGCCCCGGCTCCGAGAGAAGCACAGCCACTTGCAGCGGGAAGACGTGTTCGCCGTAAAGATCCTGATGCAGGCAGTTGTAGTCGTCAGGGCCGTAGCGCAAAAGAAGGGGTGTGGGACGAACCTGTCCCGCGGCATGGCAGGCGGCAAGATAACCGGCGTGCGTGGGGGGGAAGTCCGCAGGCATTCCCATCGCCTGCCGCCAACGGCTTGCTATGGGTACAAGCCGGAGGTAGGCATCCTCTCGCAACTGCTGCAGAAGAGGCGGCAGCGGGTAGGAAAAGTATTTGTACTCGCCGCGCCCAAAGCCGTGACGGGCCATGATGACGCGACTGCGGAAGTGCGAATCATCGTCATAGTGAGCCGCAACGGCTGCGCATTGATCCGGCGTGAGAAGGGCCGGCCATACGGCGTATCCCTGCTCCTCCAGCTCTTCCCGCCAACTCATCTGCCGGACTCCCGGTCTAGCAACGCACGTTTGCGCTCCACGCCCCATCGATAGCCGGATAGCGCGCCATCATTCCGCACAACGCGGTGGCAGGGAATCACGACGGCCAGCACATTCTGCGCGCAGGCGCGGGCCACGGCGCGGACTGCGCGGGGAGAGCCGATGCGCTCCGCAATGTCGGAATAGCTGGCCGTGGAACCGGGCGGGATCTGCCGAAGCGCTTGCCAAACGCGCCGTTGAAATACGGTGCCGCGAACATCCAGCGGCAGATCCACCGCTGCCGCTGGAGCTTCGACTAGACCGATCACTTGGGAGACAAGCCGTTCAAACTCCGCGTCTCCGCCGATCAGATCCGCGCGCGGGAACTGATCCTGCAGCGAACGAACCAACATATCCGGATCGCCGCCCAGAAGGATGGAACAGATGCCGCGTTCGCTACGCGCCACCAGCAGGGAGCCCAGCGAACATTCACCAACGGCGAAGACAATGGAGGCATCCCGCCCGCCCGCACGGAATTGACTGGGGCGCATGCCGAGGGCGTCATTGGCTTCCTGGTAGAAACGGCCATTGGAGTTGTAGCCCGCCTCATAGATGGCATCCGTAACGGATCCCGCGGCCGGCAGCGCCGCACGTAGCCGGCGGGCCCGGTGCGCGGCGGCGTAGGAGCGAGGCGTCAGTCCCGTGGCGGCTTTGAACACACGGTGGAAATGATAAGCGCTGAGGCCTGCTTCGGCGGCGAGTTCGGAAAGGGCAGGCAGATGGTCCGTGGACTCAATGCGGCGGATGACGCGTTCCATGGCGGCGGCGTGAAGTGCGGAGTTATTGCCGGGGCGGCAACGTTTGCAGGGACGGAAACCGGCGGCCTCTGCCGCGGCGCAACTGGCGTGAAACTCTACATTTTCGGGGCGCGGCAAACGTGCCTTACAGGAAGGACGGCAGTAAACGCCGGTAGTCCGCACAGAGTAGTAAAACTGGCCATCCGCCGAAGTATCCCGGGCCACGACGGCGGCCCAACGCGAATCGGAGAGGGTTGCATGAGCTGACTGCATACGACGAATTTACCAGCGAGTAAAAAACGGAACACTCCGTTTCTTGCTATCACATTCGATAGTCTCAACGCGGGGATGGATGCAGCAACTGGCCGTTGCGGTATGCGGCGCGCGCAGCCAGCGCTGCCTGCCGGGCCGCGGCGATCTGCGCGGCGGCAACTGGCTTCCACAGGTTGAGCGTTTCCACGCTGTAGTAGTAGTCCTTAGTAGGATCGGCCAGTTCGGCCTGGAAATCGCGGAACAGCGCATTGCCGATCAAGCCGCCGCCGCTGCCCTGATTGTCCTGCCGCCATGCGCCGTGCACAAAACGGTAGCGGGTAAGCGGTCCTTCAAAATCCATGGGCTCCCCGGCGCGTTCCCGTTCGCCGAGGCGATAGGCGATGAGCAGCCGTTGCGGACGCTCATTGTCAATGGCATAGCGCCAAGGGCCATCGGCGCGCCACCGGCCGACCGGCACGGCGCCCATCACGGCCGAGATGACGGCGGCGTTGGCGGCAAAGTTCTGCTTCCAACTGTCCTCCGGCCAATCGCGGTGCGGTGAAAAGAGAGCGGCATAGCCGTCGTGGAGCGTAATGTTTTGGAGGAGGAACCGCAGATTACGCTTCGCCTCATCCAACGAATAGTGTTTTTTGTAGCCCAGCCAATCGAGTTGGATCCGGCGGCTGGGGTCGCGCAGTAAGATGCGCCAGGCAGGCTCGTGAACCGGATCGCGATCATAGTTCGTGGCCATTACGGTCCATGGAGAATCCGCGCTGCTGGAGGGCGCCTCGTCAGGCGCGAAGACGGTCACGCGCAGCAGTTCGGCGTAGGAAGTCTGACCGTTCCAGTGCGTGCCGTTCACGCGACGGAACACGAAACCGGCTTCGTCGGCGCCGATATCCGCCTCGTCCGGACGGGGGCGGAGTGCGGCGGGCAGCCGGATGATTCCGAACTCGCCCAGAGCCGATTGCTCCAATGTCATTCGTTCCCAGAGATGTTCCCGGCGCGCCAGACCGGTTGCCGCCACGGCGGCGAGTCCCAACGCTATGGCGATGGCCATCCATTGCATACCCACTCAGGCGCGCGCGGGGATTGCAAGTTCTCACGGGACCGAAGGGCCGAGCGGGCGCAAGTCAGCATCGCGCAGACCAGTGAGAAGAAGTTGCCCATCGGCATCCACACGCGCCTCCCCGTAACGGGCAGTGCGATAACGGGGCTCATCGCCTTCCTGAAAGAAGAACGCGTTTGTTCCCAGTTTCAGTTCTTGATTCCGCCGGCGATAGAGGAGCCGTACCTCGCCAGGGGCCAACGGCTGTCCATCGTCAAATCGCAGAAACGTACCAATGCGGCGGTCATCGATCTTGAGCACGATATGGCCGTCAGGCTGCTCGGGCAAGGGCGAAGCCGCAGTCTGGACCGCAAAGCGGAGGGCCATGTAGTCGCCTTGCATGAGCGAACGCGGATCGACGGGCGCCAATTCGAGCAGGACCATGGTTCCGTTGGTGAGCAACTGTTCTTTCCGCCAGATGGAATAGTTGACGCCCAGGAGGATGAGCAGGCCCGTTAGAAAGAGGACGATACGGCTCATGCGGGGCGGCGGCCTCCACGGTGGACGAAGTACCACAAGATCAAAAGCGCAACTCCCGTGCCGGACAGAACGATGGATTTGACGAGTAATGTGACTTGCAGTTGGTAGTAGAAGTTTCCGAGATAGGCGACAAAGGCAAACAGGCCCAGGCCGATTGCGGTGCGGCGTCCGGAGGCGAAGCCGAGCGTTGTCACCAATAGCGAAGCGCTGATGCCAGGGGCCATGCACCCGCACAGCGCGATCACTGCTACGCCGGCGATGCCCAGCAGACCGGCGGAACCGTCCGCTTCGGTATCAAGCCGGCGCCGCAGCCATAACGCGACACAGAGAATCGCAAGACCGGAGACAACTGGGCCTAGCCACAAGAGGACTGGCGGCGAGGAAGAATCGTACAACCATCTCCAAAAGCCGGGACCGACGAAAATCGACGCGTCCATGGGAAGCAGCGCGATGAGGAACCCGTAAGCGAGGGGCTCCCAGAAATCGGGCGCGGCCAGCAGCGATTCTTCCCGGAGCAGGAGGGCACAGGCTCCGGCCGCCGTCACGGCGGTGGCCAGCGCGGGCGCCCCAATAGTCCCCGCCGCCAGAAAGAGCAGAGCGTTTGCCGCCAGCGCGGATAGAACGCGGTGCAGATAGTTCGGCAGCAGGAGAGCCAGGCCCGCGGCAATGGCGGCCAGGACGAGGAACGCAGGACCCAGGCGATGTTCGCCGAGCGTTTGACCGACAGCCACCACAAGCAACGCCTGCCCCGCAAGGCTGACCGCCAGGCCCGCCTGCTGGGCAAAATCGTTGTGGGGAAACGAACGAAACAGCAGATAGGCGAAGGCGCAAGAACCTATACCCAGCGAGAATGCAGGGCCGGGGTGATTGAGAATATTGGAAAACACCGCACCGGCAAACCCTAGCAGGAATAGCGATCCCGCCCACCCGGCGGCGCCAAGCATGACGCGTACCGGCCAAGGAGTAGGACGTTCGGCAGGCTTCGGCATTTCCCCGTGCGCGAGCCCTTCCGCCGCCAGACGATTCCACAGTTCCGGCGCCGCGATCATTGCGCCCTCCGTACGACGCCACGCAGCCAGGACGCGCCCGCGCCCGACATGCCGATGATGACGAGGCCAATCAGCAGCAGGCTATCCGCACCGTCGTTCCTCTCGAGAACGCGCCCCAGCAGCGTGGCCGTCACAATAATGGCGCTCAGTAGACCGCCCGACAGGAAAAAGACATCCAGAATCTTCGTGCGATAGAAAAAGAACAGGCTGGCCAGTAGTACAACATAGACAAAAAACGAACTGGCCCCGACCTCGCGCGGCTCCACAATCGCCATCACGCCCAGACAGGTCGCAACGCTACCGGCGAGCAAACCGACGGCCCGCGCGCCCCAACGGGTCAGCCATACGACGCCAGACGACAATCCCCATTCCCAAGCGAATAGCGCCGCCGTGTTCAAACCGAGTTCGAAATACAGCACGCCGTCGAAACCGAAAAACAAGCCGAGCAGGCCCCATTGCGTTGTAACAAAGTAGGTAACAATTGCCGTATTGACCAACGCCAGACAGAGCAGCCAGAGCCATTCAAAACGCGCGACAGCGGCCCAGGGAAGCAGGACGATCGCCCACGTAGCGAAAAGGACGTAGCTATCGGCTCCGGTCTGATACGTCTGTCCGAAAAGCGCAAATAGAGCGCCTGCCAGCAGCGAGGCCAGAAGAAGCGCCGCCCGGCCCGCGGGGCGTGTTGGCCCGAGCCAGGTAGCCACCAGAAACGCGGCGGCAAATAGAACTTCCGCAATGCCGAACCGAACCATGCGCGATAGCGCATTCCAGTTATAGGCGAAGAAATAAATAACTCCGGAGGAGAGGAGCAAGGCGCCAGCCCACAGAAGTAAGGTCTCCGCGAACTTGCGCCATTCGACCGGCGTTGGCGCTACCCCCGCAATGGCCAGCGCCCTGACCGCATTCCGCGGGGACAGCCGGCCGGTCGCGACCCACCCTTCGATATCGTCCCGTAAGTTAGTCACTGCGCCTATCTTTGACAAGTGTACGGCAGTGGCACAATAAGAGACCAATGATGCCGCGCGCCATTCCGCCGCTTCTACTGCTTGCGTCTCTTCATGCGCAAATGCCGCCGCCTACTTCTCGCGCCAAGGAAATAAATTATGCGGCTCCCTCCGGTTACGATGTGGAGCCGGGACTGCGCGCGCAGATCGAACGCTACCAGGCCGATCTGGCGGCGTTGGACCGCTACTACCCCATCGATGAAGCGCCGCAGCGCATTCGTGCCGTGCGGCGGTTTCACACCAGTTGGCTCGACACGCTGGCCGCGCTTCCCTTCCCCCAACTCGGACACGATGCGCAAGTGGACCATGTTCTCCTGGCGAACCGGATCCGGTTGGAATTGCGACGGCTGGACCAGACCGAACAGCGGCTGAACGAGGCATTGCCGCTGCTGCCTTTCGCAGGCGCAATTTTCGAGCTCATTGACGACCGCGTCCGCGTGGAGACGCCCGATTCACAACGCATCGCGGCCAAATTGTTCCGAATGGAGAAAGAGATTGCCGGCGCACGCAAGGAGTTGAACTCCCGGAAGCCCACCACGAAACCCGCCACAGCCAACCGCGCCGCGCGATTGACGCGGTCACTGCGTGATTCTCTGAAAGAGTGGAATACGTTCTATAACGCCTACGATCCGAACTTTTCCTGGTGGACGGCGGACCCGTACGCGAAGTTGACGAAGGCGATGGACGAATATGCCGATGATCTGCGGGAGAAGTTGGCAGGCGTGGCAAAGAGCGATCTCGATACGATTGTCGGCGACCCAATTGGAGATGCGGCGCTACGGGATGAGTTGCGCTTCGAAATGATCCCTTACACGCCGGACGATCTGGTAAAAATTGCGGAGAAAGAGTTTGCCTGGTGCGACCGGGAGATGCTGCGGGCGTCTCGTGAATTGGGATATGGAGACGATTGGAAAAAGGCGCTGGAGCACGTCAAGACTCTTTATGTGCCGCCCGGACAACAGGCGGCTCTTGTACGCGATCAGGTATTCGAAGCGATTCAGTTCCTGGAGAAACGCGACCTGGTAAGCATACCGCCCTTCGCCAAAGACATCTGGCGGATGCGCATGATGACGCCCGCCGAGCAGCGAATTAACCCATTTTTCCTGGGCGGCGAGCAGATCATCGTCAGCTTCCCGACGGCCGAAATGCCGCACGAAGCGAAAATGATGAGCATGCGCGGCAACAACGTGCATTTTTCGCGGGCTACCGTGCACCACGAGGTGATCCCCGGGCACCATCTGCAGATGTACATGACGCGCCGCTACAAACCGTGGCGTAATGCGTTCTACACGCCGTTCTGGATCGAAGGCTGGGCGCTTTATTGGGAGATGCGGCTGTGGGATCTCGGCTTTCCGCAGTCCCCGGAGAATCGAATCGGCATGCTGTTCTGGCGCATGCACCGATGTGCGCGAATACTGTTCAGCCTGAACTTTCACCTCGAAAAATGGACTGCTCCGCAATGTGTCGATTTCCTTGTGGACCGTGTGGGACATGAGAGAGAGAACGCCGCGGCGGAGGTCCGGCGCTCCTTTGAGGCAGACTATCCGCCGCTGTATCAGGCGGCGTACATGCTGGGAGGCCTCCAATTCCGTGCGTTGCACAAGGAATTGGTCGCGCCGGGAAAAATGACCGAACGCGCGTTTCACGACGCCATTCTGCAGCACGGCACAATGCCTGTCGAAATGGTTCGCGCCACACTCACCCGGCAACCGCTTTCACCCAATTTTTCGTCCGCCTGGCTTTTTTACGGCCAGCCCTGACACTGAGAGGATTTCTATGACCAAACCCAACTGGCACGGCGTATTTCCCGCGGCAACCACGCATTTTCACAAGGACTACACGCTCAACCTGCCCGCCTTTCAAAACCACCTGGATCAGATGGTCCGCGCCGGCGTGCATGGCATGGTGGTGCTCGGCTCGGTAGGCGAAAACACGGCGCATGACTACAATGAAAAACTTACCGTTCTGGAGGCGGCCAAGGAGGCGATTGCCGGCCGCGTGCCGCTGCTGTCGGGCGTCGCCGAGTTCACTACCGCCACGGCTTGCCGTTACGCCCGCGACTGTGAGTTGCTGGGCATGGACGGGCTGATGGTGCTGCCCGCGATGGTCTACAAGTCCGATCCGCGCGAGACGTTGGCGCACTTCCGCGCGGTGGCTCGGGCCAGCGGGCTGCCCGTGATGATTTACAACAATCCGCCTGCGTACGCCACGGACGTGACGCCGGCGATGTTCGAAGAGCTTGCCAGCGAGCCGACGATCGTTTCCATCAAAGAATCTTCCGGAGATACGCGCCGGCTGACGGATCTCGTGAACTTGACCGGGGACCGCTATATCCTGTTTTCCGGCGTGGACGATCTCGTCCTGGAATCGGCCTTGCTGGGCGCCGTGGGCTGGATCTCCGGCCTTGTCAACGCCTTCCCGGCGGAGAATCGGGCTTTGTGGGACTTGATTCTCGCAGGGAAATGGCAGGAGGCGCTGGCGCTCTACCGCTGGTACACGCCGCTGCTGCATCTGGACACCCATGTGAAGCTGGTCCAATACATCAAGCTGGCGGCGCAGGAGACTGGCCTGTGCAGCGAGACGACGCGCCCGCCGCGTTTACCGCTCGAGGGCGAAGAGCGGCAGCGCATCCTCGCGATCATCCGCCGCGCGATTGCTGCCCGCCCCACGCTATGACCCATATCGAATTCGTCGATTCGCACACAGGGGGCGAACCCACGCGAATGTTGATTGCCGGCGGACCCGACCTTGGCAACGGCACAATGGCCGAACGGTTGTCCATTTTTCGCGCGCAGTATGACCATATCCGTGCGGCGGCGGTCAACGAACCGCGCGGTTCGGACGTGATGGTAGGCGCCCTGTGGTGCGAGCCGGACGGCGTCATTTTCTTCAACAATGTCGGGTACCTGGGCATGTGCGGACACGGCGCGATCGGCGTTATTGCCTCGTTGGCCTACCTGGGCCGCATCGAGCCGGGCGAACATCGATTGCGAACGCCGGTGGGAGAAGTGACGGCCACGCTGCACGCCGATGGGAGAGTAAGTATCGCCAACGTGCCCAGCTATCGTTTCCGGAAGGATGCGCGCATTGCAGTGGATGGGATCGGCACGGTGACTGGCGACGTGGCCTGGGGCGGCAACTGGTTTTTTCTTACCGAAGCTCCGGACGGGCCGCCGCGCGCGGACGATGTGTCCGGGTTAACCGCATACGCTTCCAGGATCAAAAATGCGCTCGCGCGGGAGGGAATCACGGGCGCGGACGGCGCCGAAATCGACCACATCGAACTGTTCTCCGGAAATCGCAATTTCGTCTTATGCCCGGGGGGCGCCTACGACCGCTCGCCTTGCGGTACGGGCACGAGCGCCAAGCTCGCCTGCCTGGCGGCGGACGGCAAACTGGCGCCCGGCGAGATATGGAGGCAGGAGAGCGTGGTGGGCAGCGTATTTGAAGGAACATACCAAACCGCGGGCGCGTATATTCGTCCAACGATCACGGGGCAAGCCTGGATCAGCGCGCACGGCCACCTGGTCCTGGACCCCGCCGATCCCTTCGTCCACGGCATTCCGAAATGACCCACTCTCCCGACGTCCTCATCGTAGGCGCCGGCATCGTCGGCGCAGCCTGCGCCTACGAACTGGCCCGGGAGGGCGCACGTGTGGAGGTGATCGATTCCCAGCCGCCCGGCGGCGGGGCAACGGCAGCCGGCATGGGGCACCTCGTGGTCCTGGATGATAATCCCGCCGAACTCGCTTTGTCCCAATTGTCTGTCGCGCTATGGCGTGAGCTGGCAGACCAATTGCCCCAAACTGCCGAGTTCTGGACCTGCGGCACGCTATGGATCGCGGCAAACGAAGCGGAATGGGAGGCGGCGCGCGCCAAGCAGGTCCTCTATCCGGATTCCACACTGCTGGATGCGCAAGCATTGTATGAGGCGGAGCCACAGTTGCGGCCGGGGCTCGCAGGCGGCCTGCTCGTTCCCGGCGATGCGGTTGTCTATGCGCCCGTGGCGGCGCGCTGGCTATTGGAGCAGGCGAATGCCAAGGTAACGCGGCGCACCGTAACCGACATAACCGCGCTGCAGGCGGGCGCGGTGATCTGCGCAACCGGAGCATCCGCGCGGACGCTATTGCCGGATCTTCCGGTGAGACCCCGGAAGGGGCACCTGGCGATTACGGACCGCTACCCCGCTATGGTGCGCCATCAGTTGGTCGAACTCGGCTACCTGCAGAGCGCGCATGGCGACGCCGCGGAATCCGTAGCTTTCAATCTTCAGCCCCGGCCCACCGGGCAACTGCTCATTGGCTCCAGCCGGCAGTTCGATAGCGATGCGCCCGGCATCGACGCGCCCCTGCTTCGCCGCATGCTTACCCGCGCTTTCGAATTTCTCCCTGGTCTCGCGCACTGCCAAATCCTCCGCACATGGACCGGTTTCCGCGCCGCCACGCCAGATAAACTCCCCCTCATCGGCCGCCTGCGTGACCACCTATACATCGCAACAGGGCACGAGGGCCTGGGCGTCACTACCTCTTTGGGAACGGCCAAACTGATCACCGCGGAGATCCTCGGCCGCCGTCCGCCCATCGCCCCTGAACCGTACCGTCCGGAGCGATTTCATGCTTAAGATTCTGGTGAACAACGCCGTCGTCCACGTTCCCGCGAATGCCACGGTCGCCGCCGCGCTGCTGCATGCGGGCACGGCCGGATTCCGGCGGTCCGTGACCGGCGCGCCGCGCGGCCCTCTCTGCGCTATGGGAGTGTGCATGGAATGCCGCGTAACCATTGACGGCCAGCCGCACCAACTCGCCTGCCAGACTTTTTGCCGCGAGGGCATGGAGATCACAGCGCCATGACCGCCTTCGACGTCGCCATCCTCGGTGCAGGTCCCGCCGGCCTCTCCGCCGCCCGCGCCGCCGCGCGAAGCGGGAAGTCTGTGGTTCTCCTTGATGACAACCCGGCGGCCGGCGGCCAGATCTGGCGCGGCAATGCACGGATTGCAGTCCCCTCGGAAGTTCGCTTCCTCTCCGCGACGCGGGTCTTTGACCTGCGGCCTGGCTTTGAGATCGCCTGTCTACCGCACGGTACGATCCGGGCCCACAAACTCATTCTCGCCACCGGTGCGCGCGAATTGTTCCTTCCCTTCCCCGGATGGACGCAGCCCGGCGTCCTGGGGGCCGGCGCATTGCAGGCGTTGGCCAAGTCCGGCCTGCCGGTCAAGGGCGCCCGGGTATTGGTTGCTGGTTCCGGTCCGTTATTGCTGGCCGTGGCCGCCGCGCTCCGCGCCCGCGGAGCCCGCATCGTGGGCATAGCGGAGCAGTCCCCGTTCAGCCGCATTCTTCCGCTTTTCCAGCGTCATCCGTCTAAACTTCCGGAGGCCTTGGCGTTGCGCGCCCGTCTGTTGGGCGTGCGTTACTGGACCGGCGTATGGCCTGTCCGGCATGAGGACGGGCAGACCCAGCTCTCCAATGGGAAGCGAATTTCTTCGGACTATCTGGCCTGCGGGTTTGGCCTGTTGCCGAACACGGAAGCCGCGCAGCTATTGGGCTGCCGGATGGACGATGGGTTTGTCGCCGTAGACAGCCGCCAGCAGACCTCGGTGGAGGGCGTCTACTGCGCCGGAGAACCAACGGGGATCGGCGGCTTGAAGAAAGCGTTGGAAGAAGGAGAACGGGCGGGCGCGGCCGCCACGGGCCAGCCCGTTGCCATCCGGCGCAGTCATACGGGCGGCTTCGTACGGGATTTGGCCGCGGCCTTCGCCATCCGTCCGCAACTATACGATCTTGCCGGCCCGGACACCATTCTCTGCCGGTGTGAAGACGTACCGTACAGCGCCATGGCTCCCATGCGTGAATGGCGGAATGCCAAACTACAGACGCGCTGCGGCATGGGGCCGTGCCAGGGCCGTATCTGCGGGCCGATTGGCGCGCATCTTTTCGGATGGAAACCGGACGGCGTCCGCCCGCCCTTGTTTCCTGTTCCTGCCGAAGCGCTGGCTAGAGTTGAAACACCGCCAGGACCGGAAAATGATCGCTTGGATACCGGCCATTCTTCGAATCGGTGAGAGTCTCGGCGCTCTTCACTTTCCAGGGTGCGCAAAATAGAATCCAGTCAATGCGCGCTTTGCCCGGTTCGCCCTTAAACCCATGGAATGTGCCTTCCGGGCCTTTCCTGTTCCTGGCCGACAGGAAGGCATCCCGCAGCGCGGGCGTCAGGGCGGAGTAGGCCGTGGAGGCACCCGCGGCGGCGTTGAAGTCACCGGTCAAAACGAATGGACCTTCCTTCGGCATCCGTTCAGCGATCAGCAGCGCCGAGCGGCGCCGGGCTTCGTCGTCTTGCTGACCGCGATGCGCGAAGTGCGTATTGAAATACGTGAAACGCCGCTTGGTCTTCAGATCTTCAAACACGGCCCACGTCACCATGCGCGGCAGGCTCATGCCCCAGGACGACGACCCGGCAACGTCCGGCGTCTCCGACAGCCAGAAGTTGCCGGAGTCCACGGCGCGCAGCCGGTCCTTCCGGTAGAAGACGCCCATGTGCTCGTCCTCTTTGTTCCCGCGCCGGCTCACGCCGAACCAGGCGTACTCCGGCATCTGCGTCACGATGTACTCCCCCTGTGTGTAGAAGAGTTCCTGGGTACCCATCAGGTCAGGCCTGTGTTTGCGCACCGTTTCCACGAAGAGTTCCTTGCGCTTTTCCCAGAAGTCCTCGCCGTCGCGCGGGTTGGGATAGCGGACATTGAATGTCATTACGCGCAGGTCGGCGGCCAACAGGGGCAGCGCCAAAAGGGATAGAAACAGGAAGCGAAGCATGCTCTCGGTACCATGGTACATATCCCGCATGATGCGTCCCGTACCCGTATCCGGATCGTATCGCCGCAGCGTTCTTGCGGCGGCGCTTGCCATGGTTGCGGTCCCGTTGCTCTATGGCAGCTTTGTACTGGCGGTCGGGGCGCTGGTTTGCGCCTGGCTGGTAACCGGCCTTGCGTTTGCGAAGGGAGCCATCGGCATCATGCTGTACCTCGCGGTGCTCGGCGCGGGACTCACCATTCTGGTCTTCCTGGGAAAAGCCTTCTTCAGCCCGCCGAAGATGCAGGGCGATTTCAAGCCCATCCCGCTCGCCGCCCATCCTTCCCTTGCCGCGCTCATCCGCCGCGTCTGCCTGGCCACCGGCGCGCCGGAACCCGCGGAAGTGGCGGTCGACATGTCCTTAAACGGGGCCGCGTCACTCATCCATCCGCTCTGGGGTCTGTTCAACAATCGCTACCGGCTCACGCTCGGCCTGCCTCTGGCGGCTATCAGTGACCAGCAGCACATGGCGCACGTCATTGCCCATGAAGTAGGCCATTTCTCGCAAAGCGGAGCGATGCGAATCCGGCAGTTGATCCACTGGGCCGAGTACTATCTACGCCAACTCATCGACGGGCGGGACCGCTGGGATATCTGGCTGGCCTCGCAGCGCGACAGCGTCTATCTTCTCCGGGTCTTTTCGTGGGTGGCGTTGGGCGGCATTTGGCTTAGCCGCCGTATACTCGGCCTGTTGTTGCGCGGCATCCTGCTGGTGAATGCCCGCATGAGCCGGGAAATGGAGTTCCACGCCGATCTCTACGCCATCCGCGCGGCTGGTTCCGTTGCCTTCGCCGCTTCTGTGGAAACCTTCGCCGCTGGCGCCGCCGCCATGGCGCAGGCCATGCGCATCGGCCTCCGCGCCGAAGAAAATAAGACTTATCCCGACAACTTCGCCGAACTGGTCCGGCTCTGCTACAACGCGCTGACTGCGGAACAACGGCGGGAATTGGCGCGGCAAAGCCGGTACACCATCGGTCTGGGATATGACTCGCATCCGGACGACACGGACCGGCTCGCCCGTGCCGACGTCGAGAACGATCCCGGCATACTGGCCGAAACGGGCGACGCCGCCGCGCTATTCACGGACTTCGACGCGCTGTGCCGCACCGAATCCATCCGGTTCTACGGCGTACAACCAGAGACGCTCGCCGCCGCGGCCAGCCTGATGGAAAACGAGCAGCTACGCGATGAGCAGGACGCGGGGCGGATTGAATTTTTCGGCGCTGTCTACGAAGGCCCGGTATGGCTGCGCCTGGGCGATGCCGGGGATGCCTCGGACGAAGAGTGGCCGGAGTTGATTCGCAGGGCCAGCGAGTGTCGCACAGCCACGTTGGATTCCCTGCAGGGGATTGTCGCGGCGTATTCCAAGTGGGTGACCGATACGGTCATTCTCCGGCGCATTGAAGCGGGGCTTCCGGTGAACTGGATGCAACTGGAAATTGAACCATGCGATGGAGAGGAGGGCCGGCGAAGGATCTACGCCAGGGAACGGGAGTACACCGAAATCGTCGGCGCGTTCCACGCTGCCGCGCTTCCCATTCGCCGCCGTTTGCTGACCGCCTATGCCCATCGCTCCGTTCTGCCGTTGGAGAAGCAGCAACTCTTCGAGCAACTTCTCACCGGAGTCCGCGCCATGGAAGCGATGGACGACGCCACGACCCGCATCGCTATCGATCTCGCCGTGCTCGGCGATCTAAGCCCGGCCATCAAGGACAAGTTGTCCAACTTCGATTTCATGCAGACCATTCAATCGGAGTTCGACGGCGCTGTCCGCAACGCCGCCGTCCTCGACACCGGTTTGCAAGCCATCCCGCACCCGCTGCAAAGCTCGGGCGATTTGCTGGACTTCGCCCGGCCGGAACGCATGGACCCGGAGGGCGGCGTCTATGCGTTCCTGCACATCTATGGAAACGCGATCGGCCGTTTGCGCGATCTGCGGCTTCGGATGATGGGCTTGCTGGCGGAGTTGGCCGTTGCCGTAGAGAGCCTCGCTATCCCCGTCCCGGAAGAGGAATCACAGCTCCATTGACTTCCGCCCCGGCATCACTCACCAGCCAGACCAGCAGGCTGGCCACGTTGGCCGGTTGCACCCAGTTAGCCGGATCGGCATCCGGCATGGCAGCGCGGTTGGCAGGCGTGTCCATCGTATTGGGGGACACAACGTTGGCCCGAATCCCGAACTCGCGATTCTCTTCCGCCACGGTGCGGACCAGCGCAATCAACGCGGCCTTGGAAGCGCCGTAGGCGCCCAACGTAGCCGTGGGAGAAAGCGCGGCTGACGAACCGATCGCCACAATCGAACCCCGGCGCGCCTCACGCATCACCGGCAATACGGCGCGCGTCAGCACCCAGGCCGGCCGCAGATTCACGCCAATCATTTTTTCCCATGTCTCATCCGCCGTTTCATCCACGCGCTGCCCGCCCGCGTAGCCTCCCACCAGATGCACCACCGCGTCCACGCGCCCGTACATCTCCAGTACATCGGCCACCAACCGCTGCACGGCGGCGGCATCGTCCAGGGGAACCGCAAAATGCGTCAGGGACGGATGGTCCGGAATCTTCGATTGCGGGCTGCGATCCACGCCAATTACCCGCGCGCCGCCGTCCAGGAACGTCTTTGTCACGATAGTGCCCAGCCCGCCGCTGGCCCCCGTGATGATCACTACTTTTCCGTCAACCATGTTTCCTCCTGACCTCTACGTATAAAACTTCTGCCGGCGTACCGCCTGACTGCAACGCGGCCGCCAACCGGGCCGGGCCAAGGGGAAACGGAAGAGCCTCAAATACGCATCTATCCGCGCCCGCTCGCGCCGCAGCCTTTTTCTCCAGCGTACCTAGCGCCAGGCTTACTTCGCCCGCTGCCGCCAGCGGACGGAAAAGGACCGTGACCTCATACGGCCCTTTCTCACGCACATCCACCTCCCAACCGGGCGGTTCTTCCCGGCGGTCCTGCCTTGTCAACAGTACGGGATCTTCTTTCGACGTTCCGATATAGATGCGCGGCGGCGCATACCCGCCCCGCGTGGCGCTCACGTCCCGGAACCATTCTTCGGTCGACTGCCGGAGCAAAGCCACGATCTTCGGATTCTCAGCCGCGACATCCTTTGACTCCGCCGGATCGTTTTCGATGTCGAATAACTCGACGCCGTTCACCAGCTTCCAGCGTTGATTCCGCGCCGCATGATTGCGGAAGAGCACGGGCCGGTCGCCGCGGTGCCATTGCGTATGAATCACGCGGTCCCGCCAGGGGGCCGAGGATTGGGTGAGCAGAGGCCACAGGCTGCGGCCGTCAAACGGGGCGTGTTTCGCCGGGCGAATCGAGCAAGCATCCAGCAAAGTCGGTAGAACGTCAATGTGTGCGGCAATGCGGTCCACCTTGCCGCCCGCGCGCAGCCGCGCTGGCCAGCGTACGAAAAACGGAACGCGAATCCCACCCTGATAGGGCGTGGTTTTTAGCCCCCGCATTCCCGCGACATAGCGTGGCTGCTGCGGTCCATTGTCCGTCAGGAAAATGACGATCGTATTTGCTTCCTTGCCGCTGTCCCGCAACTGTTGCAGCAAGCGGCCGATGTTCTCGTCCAGATTCGCCACCATGCCGTAGACCTTCTGCGTGGTCTCGTCCAGCCCCTTGCCGCGGAAAGGAGCAACATACCGTTCCTCCACCTCCAAAGGCGTATGAGGCGCATTGGTGGCGATGTAGAGAAAAAACGGCTCGTCTTTGTGACGCGTCAAAAATTGCCCGGCTTCGCGGAAAAAGATATCGGTGCAGTAGCCGCTGTTCTTTTCAAACTTGCCGTTGCGCAGCAGAACCGGGTCGAAATAGTGGTTGCCCGGCGGCGGGTCCGAAGGTTGCGCCAATCCGCCGCCGCCATGAACCAACGACTCCGCAAAACCTTGATCCATGGCCCGCATCGGATAGTTGTCGCCCAGGTGCCACTTGCCGAAAATGCCCGTCTTGTACCCGGCGCGCGCAAACATTTCCGCCGACGTAGTCTCGCCAGGGTCCATCATGGACCTTCCCTTGAAAGTGTCCACCACTCCCGTACGGTAGTTATAGCGCCCGGTCATCAGGGAAGCGCGCGTTGGCGAGCAGACCGGACACACTTGGAACTGCGTGAACTGGACGCCTTCCTTCGCAATCCGATCCATGTGGGGCGTTTGCAGATGCGGATTGCCGTGAATGGACAGGTCCCCGTAACCCTGATCGTCGGTCATGATGAGGATGACGTTGGGCCGGTCCGGGGCCGCCGCGGCGAGGGCGGCTCCGGACAAGCTCAGAAAAGCGCGGCGGTTCATGGCCCGCCCAGTGTATCAACCTACTGCCAGGAATCGTCCGCCGACGGGCCATACATCCCTGGGATCGGGATGTTCAGCAACCGAAGGTACACGCCGAGTTGCGCCCGGTGGTGAACAAAGTGGTTCAGAAAACTCCGTACAGTGTCCGGCCGGGTCATGGTCATGCTGAACGTATCGCCGTACTTGAAGGTCCAGTCCTTCGTCATGTCTTCATCGGTGGCTTTGTCAATGGCCGCCCGGCCGCGCGCCACGTTCTTGTCGAACAGGTCCAGCAGTTCTTCGGTAGAGCTCACGATATGCATCTGGAAACCGGCGGGAAGATGCAGCACCTCGCTTTCCAGGGCGAACGCATACCAGCTCGGCAAGTCGGCCACGTGGGAGGCAAGAGCGTTCAACTTCATGGACTTGGGGTGCGGTTGAAAGTCCGTGACCAGCGTCCGCTCCAACAAGGGACGGGAGATCTTCATCTCCGAATCAAAGTCGCGTAAGAGAGATTGGCAAAGCGTCATGACCCAAAAGTAGCAGCCATTGCGGACAACTTCTGTCCGCATGAAAATGGCATACTGGGCCCGATGCTGGAAACCTCGGCGCGGCTGTTGCAACTGCTATCCCTGTTCCAAAGCCGCCGGTATTGGACGGGCGCGGATTTGGCGGGACGGCTATCGGTCACTCCGCGCACACTGCGCCGCGACGTGGACAAATTGCGGACTCTGGGATATCCCATCCATTCCTGTCCGGGTGCGGAAGGCGGATATCAGATGGGCGCGGGACGGGACATGCCGCCGCTGCTGTTGGATGATGACGAAGCAGTCGCCGTGTTTATCGGCTTGCGGCAGGCGGCATCCGGGGGAGTGGAGGGCGTCGAGGAGGCGTCTGTGCGGGCGTTAGCCAAAATGGAGCAGATACTGCCTCCACGCCTGGGGCGGCGCGTAGCGGCGTTGCAGTCCGTGGTAGTCACGCAACCGTTGCCGGAAAAGCCAGTGGATGCCAAAACGTTGACGGTGCTGGCCGGAGCATGCCGGGACCAGGAGGCGTTGAAATTCCAGTACTTCGACCATGCGGGGACATTTTCCGAACGCACCGTGGAACCCTACCGGCTGGTCCATACGGGGCGCCGCTGGTACCTGGTGGCGTGGGACGTCCATCGCGAAGATTGGCGCACATTCCGGCTGGACCGCATCAAGTCCCGGCCCGCGGCCGGCGCACGTTTTGCCGCGCGGCCAGGCCCCGCCGGCGACCTTGCGTCTTTTGCCACCGAGGGCTATTGGCGTTCCATCGAAAATTGCCGCGCGCGCGTGAAGTTTCAATTGCCTATGGAAGAGGCGCTGCGTCGCTATCCAGGCGGTATATTCACTCCCGTGGACACCGAAAGCTGCATTTGGGAAGCAAGCGGCACTTCCTTTGACCGCCTGGCTATGCACCTCGGCTGGATGGGAGTGGACTTCACGGTGGACGGGCCGCCGGAATTGCTGGAAGCCATCGGACGGTTGCAGGACCGTTATCGCCGGGCTACGGCAACTTAATCACAAAGAGACGCGACGGGTCGTCTTCCGGAAGCAGGTAGAGGTGTCCGCCGCGGATTGTCATCCCTTCGTTGGTGAATACAGTGCCGCGGTCCGTCGTCTCCACTTCCATTCTTCGCGTCACGCGCAGATCCTTCGGGTCCAGCCAGTCCACCGCACCCTTGCCTTTCGCGCGGATCCCGCCGCCAACCAACCGGTCGTCCACCCATTTCAAATCCTGGTAGCGGGTACCCGTGAGATTCGTTTGCATTCCCACCCGCTTGCCGTTTTTGTCCCACTCGTAGATCTCACGGCTATCCCAATTGCCGCCGTATAGCCTTTTACCGGAGGCGGCAATGCAACCGATGTGATCGGCCACCTCGAACTGCCGGAGCAGCCGGAGGGTTCGTTTGTCGCGAAGTTGGATTACCGACGTGCTGTTCCGCCGGTATTCCGCCACCGGAACCCACAAATTTTCGCCGTCCAGCATGAGCCCGCCAGGATGAAAACGGTCGCCGTCCTGCACTTCCACCTGCGCGAGCGTCCGCCCGGTCTGCAGATCGATGCGGTACAGGAACCCCTTCTTCTGTTCTTTGTCCACAGAAGAAACCCAAACAGACCCGGCTTCCACATCCAAGCCCTGCACGTGGTGCAGCGGTCCATGGAGGGAAACGGTCTCCAAAATCGTCAACGCGGCGGCGAGTAGCAGCATAAATTACTCAATGGAAAGGGGAAAATCTTCGGGCTCTTGCGCAATGGAGCCGAACGTCCATGTGAGGAGAATGGGCGCAACGACGGTTGTCATGACGGCCATCACTACCACCACGCTGTAGGCTTGTTGAGAAACGGTTCCCATGCTGGCGCCGATCTGTGCGACCACCATACCCACTTCGCCTCGCGGTACCATCCCGGCTCCGATCCGCTTGGCCTCGGTAAGGCCCAGCGGCAACGCTCCCAATCCACAACCAACTAGTTTAGAAACAATGGCGGCCACCGTAATCAATCCCGCAAGCATCAACACTTTCGGGTCGCGCAGGACGTGTACATCCAGCGCCAGTCCAATCCCGGCCAGAAAAAACGGGACGAGAAGTTCGGTCACGCCCTGGGCCAGAATATGTACCCGGTGGGAGACCGTTTCGGCCAGCGCTACCCCCGCTAAAAACGCACCAATAATCGCCGCTACGCCGGCATAGGAGGCAAACAACGCCAGGCCAAAGAGGAGAATCATCGCCAAAGTGAACTGGCTCTCTCCTCCCTTCATCTGCTTTTCGACCTTGGGCAGGACAGAACCGACCGTGCGAGCCCCGACGCTCAGAATAAAAATGGTGAAACCGATGGAGATGGCCGCGGTAGTGGCTAGCTGGATGACGTTGACGCTGCCGTGGGCAAGGCTGCTGACAATGGCGAGCACGATGAGCCCTAAAATGTCATCGATAACGGCGGCGGCCAGGATGATCCGGCTGGCGAGCGCGTTCAGTAAGCCCATTCCCGCCAGCACCTGCGCGGTGATCCCAACCGAGGTTGCCACCATGGCCGCGCCTACAAAGAGAGACTCAATCGTAGAGGCGCCGCTCCAGTGAAAAATACCGTACCCCATCGCCAGAGGTACTATGACCCCAAGCAAGGCAACGACCGAAGCGGTGCGTCCAACCGTCACCAAATCCGACGCTTTTACCTCTAAACCGACGCGAAAAAGCAGAAACATGACGCCTAAATCGGCTAATTCGCGCACAGATTCGGGCTTAACGAGCGCCAAAACGCTAGGTCCAAGGATCACTCCAGCGACTATCTGGCCCACAATATTGGGCATTTTTAATCGTTCGGCGATTTCGCCGATGATTTTGGCAGTCCCAAAAACCAGGAGCATGGCAAGAGGGAGTTCTGAATTGGCGTGGCCCGCGCTCATACTCAATTATGGCATCGGAGGTTGGACCGGTCTACCGGCGCATCGTGGAGAGGCTGCGCGCGGCGATTGCGGACGGGCGGCTCGCGCCGGGCACACGGCTGGAATCGGAACGAAAACTCGCGCAACGTCATAGGGTTAGCCTAATGACGGCACGACGTGCGCTGGTGGAATTGGACCGGCTGGGTCTGGTGATCCGTCGCGTGGGAGCGGGAACCTTCGTCGCGCCTGCGCGCGGGGGCGCGCGTCGGCTCCGTGACCCGCACGAAGAGTTCCGGGCGCCGGATTGCACCGTGGCGAGCAAGGACAACGAATGGGTACGGGAATGGCGCGACGGCAAAACCCTGGTGGTGGAGGAACGGGTAACTTTGCCGGGCGAAGGAGCGCTGGGGGTGCGTCCACTACTTGAATTTCTGGGCGAGGCGGCCATCCACGCGGCGGAAGAACTATGGGCGGAAGGGGCGGTAGTACGGGTACGGCAGACGATTTACGGGGCGGGATCAGAAATTTTGGCGGTGCGGGAACTGGCGATCCTGGGCCGGCGGATCGAAAACTGGCTGGGCCGATAAGCGTTCACATTTTACGGGCCAGCACCGATACGTAAAACGTGGACCGCCGATCGGGAGTAGAACGCAGACGCAGTGTGAGGCATAAGGCGCCCCGCGGACAGCGGCTCACCTTCTGGGCAGAAGACGACACGGGCGGCTGGACCCGGCACGAAGCGGAAATTGGCGATCGTTCCGATCAAGGCGTTGGTTTGATCCTCTCCCGGCCGGTGGAAGTTGGACAAGCGGTGATGGTGGAAGGCGAAGGGTTTTCCGGAGGTTCCGGGGGACGGCAGAAAGGGACGATCCGATGGTGCCGGCCGACCGTGGATGGTCGGTTCCGGGCGGGTATCGAACTGGCTCTTGCCGTCAAGGTACCGGAAAGTCCGGCGGACGACTTCGTGGATCATTACGAGGTGATGGAACTGAGCCAGGCCGCGAGTCTGGAGACGATCCACCGGATCTACCGGATTCTGGCCCAGCGGCTACATCCGGATAATACGGAAACAGGAAGCACGGAAGCATTCAAGAGCCTGACTGAGGCGTATCGTATCCTCTCCGATCCGGAAAAGCGCGCTGCATTTGACTGCGCCCGGAATGCAAGGCAGCGAGTCCATTGGCAGGTATTTGATCAGAATTCGGCCGCGCCGAGCATGGAACAGGAACAGACCAAGCGCCGTGAGGTATTGAAAGCTCTGTATCTAAAGCGCTTACGGGACGGCGACCATCCGGGGATGAATCTGGTTGAATTTGAGGCGCTGCTCGGCATGCCGCGGGAACATCTGGATTTCACGATGTGGTTTCTGAAAGAGCAGGGTTGGGTGGCTAGAACGGACAACGGGCGCTACTCGATCACGGTAAAGGGCGTGGAACAATCCGAACAAATGAAGGTTTGGGACCAGCGCACCGCCGAAACCAAGGAAACGCAGCATCTGCAACTCGAAGCGGCGTATTAACCCTAAAGATATACGCGCCCACAGACGATAGGGGGAGTGGTGGAAGGGGCAAAACGTCCAGAACGGCGAAGAAAAGCGCGCGGCACAGCGCAAATGGCACTCCCCGCCCTGCTCTGGTTGGAACGGGCAGACGGAGTCTGGCACAAGCTGGCGGTACAGGTGCAGGATATCGGCGAGTTCGGCGTGGGACTGGTGCTTGGGGAGATGCTGCGAGAGGGAACGGGGGTTCTGGTGGACGGCGCAGGCCTCGCCGGGCCGGGCGGCGGCAGGGCACGCGGGCGCATCGCCTGGTGCAACAGCGTATCTCCCGGGGTATTCCGCGCCGGCGTGGCATTGGACGACGGGCGAGGCACGGGAACTGCCAAACCGTCGGATTTCGAAGATTTTTACGAGACGCTGGAGGTAAACCCGGTCGCCTCCTTCGACACAATCCATAAAATCTACCGCGTACTCGCGCACCGGCTACATCCCGACAATCCGGAGAGCGGCAATGAAGAGGGCTTTAAGAAGCTATTGAGCGCCTACCGCGTTTTGTCCGACCCGGAGCAACGAGCAGCTTTCGATGTCGAGCGGTCCCGTTTCCATTCGAAGCAGTGGAGAATCTTCGATCCAGACTCGGCCACTCCGGGCCTGGAACAGGAGCAACGAAAACGGCGAGGGATTCTTTCCGTCCTGTACAACCGTCGAATGAGGCAGCCAGAGAATTGTGGCGTGGGAATCCCGGAACTGGAGCAACTACTCGGAGTTCCACGCGAACATCTAGAGTTTCCGCTCTGGTTTCTGAAAGAGCACGGCCTTGTGGTGCGGACGGACGGCGCGAAACATCACATCACGGCCAAGGGTGTGGACCACGCGGAATCCACAGGGGCCTGGCAACCGCCTACTGGCCGGAACTCGGGGCTTCTACCGGCTGGCCCGGCGCAGTAACCAGGAAGGTCACCACATGCTGTCCCCTTGGCAGCAGAACGACATGCCGGCCTTTTTCCCCTTTCCATTGCAACGGCACGCGCGCGCCATCCACCTCTGTGGCTGCCGGCAGACGATCCAAGACAGCGACAGCGCGGTGCGACGCATTGTAGCTAACCTCCACGCTATTTCCCGACGCGGAGGCCGTTTTCAGGTCCCCATTAAAATCGAGAACCCGCATGACGGGAGGGGCCGCCGCCGGCTCAATCGCCACGGGCCCTGGAGGCAGCCACAGCGTCTCCGGATTGGCAACCGGCCAGAGCCGCCCGTTTACCTTTGCAGGACCGCTCCAAGGAATACCGGCGCCATATTTTGACTCCACCACCAGACGTCCGGCCACATGATCGACCCGGTCCACACGTGCGGCGGACGAGGCGAGAAGCGGCAGATCCACTTTCCGGATTGAGTTTTCGAAGTAGAGAGCAACGCGGGCAAAGGCGCGCGAGGACAGGTGGACGAGTTGAAATAGCTCCGTTCCGGTTTGCAGCTTAGTGGGGTAGACATCCTGGTAACGCTCCACGATGTTGATATCGATGGCCAGCTTTTCCTTGTGCGGCGTCACATACTTCTCCGCGATCTGCGGATAGCGCTGCGGACCGAGATGCCAGATGGTGGCGGGATCCTCAATGAGGAATGTGAAGTCGCGCTTATCCAGTTGCGGGAGCAACCGCGCGGATTCCGCCCCGATGGCATCCCGCATACGAGTATCAAACTTGTCGTCGACGTGCGTGAGAACGACGTCGAGTTGAGGACGGTCCTTGCGAATCCTGTCGAGTTCGGACAACCACTCCTCCTGCATTCGCTGGGCAAGAGCGGCGCGAAACTCCAGTAGCTTCGGTCGGAGCGGATGGGTCTTTTCCTTGGCGACCGCAACGGGATCGGCATTATGAAGCGCCCGGAATTCGGCGCGAACATCGTCGTTGAACGGTGTAAAGCGGGAAGGATTGTCAATACCCTCCAGCGACTCGAAATAGAGTTCGGCGAGGTTGATACCGTCCCAATCGAAGCGTTTTGCGAGGTTTTCGATACCGGTTTTGACGGCGCGCGCACAGGCCGGATTGGCAAGATTCATCAACTTGCGCCAATCCAGTTGCGCATCCTGAAGCAACGCCGTTTTTTCCCGCCACTCCGGATGATCATTCCAGAACTTTTCGGAGACGTGGGGGAGTTCCACCCAGGCGTAGACCAGAATGGCGCGGCGGTGGGCGGCCTCAATCAACTGGTGCAGATAGGCATCCCGTTGTGGGTCAGCATCGTAATAGTGCCAGGCGGCCACATGCAGAGCGCCAATGCCGGCGGCCCTCCAACGTTCGGCAAGGTAGTCCGGATCAGCGCGCAAGCGGTAGGAACTGTCGAAGAAGGCCCAGAGGCGGCCGGACCGGAATGGCGGTTGCAATCCGAGCGAATGCAGGGCCTGCAACAAATAAGGGAAACGCTCGTGCCCCTTTTCTCCCGGAGTTACGTTGAGCCAGAAAACCGCGCCACGCCCCAGACGGAGCCCCGCGGCCATCGGCGCATTCGTCCACCGTTCGCGGGCGAATATGCGGGCGGAGGGAGGCATGTTGTAGACGGGCAATTCGAGCGTGCGTTCCCAAATAATGGATAGCGTCTCGTCGTGCGTGTCCCGGAGTTGGCGGGTAGAAACCTTCTTGGCCGTGGGGACGATTCCCAAAGACGCGGCGAACTCGGAATTACCCTCCAGAACAAGGATGGCGCCTTGTTCTACACGCGTTCTCCAGGTTGAGGGCGCTGCCGGCGTCCCGGCCGGAAGTACGATTACGCTTGCCGCTCCTCCATTGGCGTTGGACATGCCGATGGATTGGAAAATAGCGGGCCAGGGGCCGGGCTCGTCTCCCGCAACGTGGAAATGGAAAGAGGGTTCCGCGACGCAGAGGAGCGGGAGGCAGGCGAATAACAGAAAGCTAACGCGTGATGGCATACCAGAATCCGGCGCGAATGTCATAGTAGTTGGGACGGCGAGGGTTGGCCTCGTTGCGGGTGTAGACGCCGCGGAGTGCCTGGAAGGTGAAGTGGACGTTGGGCGGCAAGGACGCCCAACGAGTACGGATACCGGCGCCGAGTTCGACGAAATTGGCCCAGTACTGGGACTTGGCGTCGGTGTTGCCGTTCACGCTGGTGAAGATCTGCAGCTGGGGGTGGGCGGACCAACCAATCTTGTTCTGACTAACCACGACCACGTCATTATTGAACCGGCTGATATAGACAACGTCGTTGACTGTTTCCGTGAACCATCCCGTACGTTCGGCGCCGAGCGGCGCGCCGAAGAGTTTTGCATAGATGAGGCCGCCGCGGTAGTCGGGCAGGACGCGGGCTTGATCGCGCGGTCCGCGGAAGCTAAGAGCGGTACCGGCCTCGGCCCAACCGGAAAAACCGCGCTTGACGGGGGTGGAGAATCCGACGCCCAGAATGGCCGCGCTTTCCGAAAGATACTGTGGGTTGGCAGTGGCGGTGCGGGTTCGTTCCACTCCCCGGGCATCGGCGAGGAGTCGGGCGCTGAAATAGGGCTTGAAGGGCAGCCGGTCCAACCGGATCTCCGTTTTCACCTGGCTGTAGGCAAACGCGTCGTGCCAGCGCGAACTGTACATGGGCAAGGCCCAGAAGGTGGTCTGCAGCAGCGAATGACCGGCTGCGAGATTCTTATAGGCTTTCTGCGCCTCACCGGCAATTTTCTCATCCGGAGCACGGCGGGCGAGGTCGAACCAGCGGACCGCGTCGCTGTCATTTCTTAGTATGTTGTTCGCCCAGCCGAGCTTCAGCATGACGTCGAAGTCCAACGGATCGTTCTCGTGCGCGATCGTCAGATACTTCAGGGCGTCCTTCATATAGCCCTTTTCATACGATTTCTCGGCGAGAGTTTTCGCCTCCACCTTCACTTCGGAACGTGGGGTTTCCGGACGGCGACGGAGGACTTTCGGCATTTTCAATGCGACCCTGACACGGTCGGACAGATCGTCATCGTCGCCTTTCAACACGCGTTCCAGTAAAGGAAGCGCGCCGGCCGTGTCCTGGCGGGCGAGCTTCAGAAAACCGAGTTGTGCCGTCGAAAGCAGATCGTCCGGGCTTTCCTTGACGATTTGCGCGAACTCCCGTTCCGCCTCCGGCTTGTTCTGCATTTCCAGGTGCAGGTAGGCCAGTTCCCGGCGAAGCCCGGTGTTGCCGGCATCGAGAGCAAGGGCGCGTTGAAATTCGTAGACGAAGGGGTAGCGGGCGGCCAGGAGTTCCCGCGCCTGTTCGGCGACGCGAGGTTCTGCGCCGCGGGAGGCGGCCAAAAGCGCCGCATGGGCCTCCGCCGCACGACCCAGACCGGTGTAGACGCGCCCCAAATCAAGCAGCAAAACCCGATAACCCGGCTTAAGCTGCCAGGCGCGTTCGTAGTGTTGGGAGGCCAGTTCCAGTTCGTCCCGTTGTTCGGCGAGTTTGGCCAGTTCTTCGTGCCCGGAAAAGTTGCCGGGAATTTCGGCCAGCGCTTTTTGCCATCGTTCGATGCCTTCGCGAAGGGGCGCATCCACATTTTGAAACGCCTGCTCCGCAGTGGCGTTGCCGAGGCGGCGAAGACGGTCAAAGACGCGGCGAGCGGCAACCGGCTGCTTCGTCTCGTAGGCGAGGAAAGCATATTCGAGCGCCACATGCTGGTCAGAGGGGTCCCGCCGCATCGCTTCGGCAAACTGGTCCCGCGCAGCTTCGGATTCTCCCACCTTGAGCAGCGTGTAGGCGAGATCCTTGCGGACGGGAATCCGGGCCGGGTCCGCGGCGAGCCCCTGCTGGAAGAGCAGAATGGCCTGATCGTAGTCTTTCTCCCGGAGCGCGGCATAGGCACGGTCCAATACCGGCTGTCCCGATAGGGCGACAGCGGCGGCAGCCAGGACAAGAATTCTCGAGAACATGACTTTGCCTTAGTAGTGGGCGCAGCGGCGCGGAGTTCTCAGGAAAAATCTGATAATGGGGCCTATGGCCTTCCAAGGTGTCGACTATTTTCTGTTGGACGCATCTCTGAGCGAACAGGAATTATTGGTTCGCCGGACCGCGCGCCAGTTTGTGGAGGACCGGGTGATGCCGGTAATCCGGCAGAGCTTCAATGAGGGCCGGTTTCCGGTGGAACTGGTGGCCGAAATGGGAGAGTTGGGGTTCTTTGGGGCCAATTTGGAGGGCTACGGTTGCGCGGGCCTGAGCCATACCGAATACGGGTTGATCATGCAGGAATTGGAACGCGGAGATTCCGGACTGCGCAGTTTTGTGAGCGTGCAGGGCGCGCTGTTGATGTACCCGCTATTTACTTTTGGCAGCGACGAACAAAAAGAAAAGTGGTTGCCCCTGTTGCAGCAGGGACGGGCGGTGGGGTGTTTTGGATTGACCGAGCCGCAATTTGGGTCGAACCCGTCCGGGATGCTGACGCGGGCGGTGCGTGACGGCGACCACTGGGTGCTGCAGGGAGAAAAAACTTGGATCACGAACGGTTCGCTAGCCGATGTGGCGATTATTTGGGCACGCACCGAGGAAGGAGTTCGAGGGTTCGTGGTGGAAAAAGGCACGCCGGGTTTTACGGCTTCTGATATCCACGGCAAACTTTCCATGCGGGCCTCGGTAACGTCCAGCCTTTCGTTGACGGATGTACGCGTGCCAAATTCGGCAATGCTGCCAGGGGCGAAGGGTCTGAAGGCCGCGTTGGCCTGTCTCTCGCAGGCACGCTTCGGGATCGGCTGGGGCGTACTGGGAGCGGCGATGGACTGCTACGACACGGCACGGCGCTATGTCATCGACCGCAAGCAGTTCGACAACCGGCCGTTGGCGTCCCACCAGTTGGTGCAGGAAAAATTGGCGTGGATGGTGACCGAAATCACGAAGGCGCAATTGCTGGCGCTCCAGGCGGGGCGGCTGAAAGACGCCGGAAAGCTGGCCCCCCATCAAATATCGATGCTGAAGCGGAACAATACCGGTATGGCACTGGAGTGTGCACGGGTGAGCCGGGACCTGCTGGGGGCCAATGGAATCATGGACGAATATCCGATCATGCGGCACATGTGCAATCTGGAGACGGTGAAAACGTACGAGGGGACCGACCATATTCATTGCCTGGTGATCGGAGAACATGAAACAGGAATTGCGGCGTACCGGTGAGGTAGCTTATACTGTTTTGAGGCGTTAGCTTCTATGATTCTGTCGGTTATCCTGACGATTATTCACGTGATCGTTTGTCTGTTTCTGGTCGTAGTCGTGTTGCTGCAGAGCGGCAAGGCGGCTGACTTGGCAGGCGCGTTCGGTGGTATGGGTTCGCAGACTGTGTTCGGACCGCGGGGTGCTGCGACGGCTTTGAGCCGTGCCACTACCGCTTCGGCAGTTCTGTTTATGATCACATCGTTGGGCTTATCCGTGATTTCCACACGGCAATCCGGTGGAACTGGCGGAGGCGGCAAGTCGGTGTTGGAGTCAGTGAAAGATCCTGGCGCTGCTCCGACTTCGGTGGCTCCCACCACGGTACCGGGTTCTCCCGTGCCGCAGCCGTCGATCGAACTACTGGATCCGGAAACGGGCAAAGTAGTTTCGAAGCAACCCTTGACCATTCCGCCCCCCCCGGCGAATGGCGGGCAGAAGAAAGAAGAGAAGAAGCAGTAGTGAGCCACGAGTTTGCGGAGGTGGCGGAATTGGCAGACGCACTAGCTTGAGGTGCTAGCGGGTAACACCGTGCGGGTTCAAGTCCCGCTCTCCGCACCAAGTATGAAAGCCGTCGTATCGTACCGATACGGCGGCTTTTGTCATTTGTTGGCGCCCGTAGTTCTGCGTGCATCTATTTGCCTTCCTTCTTTTTTTGACGTGAATCGTGAGAAGTTCCTCGCGTGCTCTCGATTTGGGAACCGTTCGGCGTGTCAGTTGGATCGGTGATGTTGTAGCGATCCATGATTGCCGACACGGCGACGCCGGCTCGCCGCTGGCTTCCAGCCGCTGTTCGGCGGAGATCATGAAAAAGGAGATCCGGGACGCCGGCCGCGATGCATGCGTGATCCCAGCTCGCACGGAAGCATCAGATCGGCGTTGACCCACGACGGGCAAAGAGTAAGTACTCCGGCAGGGCTGCCGGGAGAGGAACTTCGCCATGTCACCGTCGATTGGGACGGCCACTGGCTCCAGCTTCCGATTTTCCCGGTTCCCGTCACTCCAAATGCATGACGCCTTGAGGTCAACCTGTGTCCACTTGATCCTCAGGGAGCGCTCCTTTTCGCAGGCCGACGTAGAGGGGTCCTTCTGGCTTGCGGAATACTGGTGCGCGCCATGCTGATACCCATACGTGGATAGCCGGTGGCTGTTTCCCTGCCACTTTGGCGACGTTGCCGGTCACGCCGCCGATCTGGAACGCGTCGCGACGAGCAGGGAGAGTATTTCCGCGAGGACCGACGAATCCTGCGGGGTAGCTTTGTACGCGCCGGACAGGCACGAGCTGTACGGGCATGATGCTGAGCGAGACGGGGAGCGCCGAGAGGCGCGTGATTGTCTGGTTGATCGTAACGAATGTCCCTTGAAAAATTACTGCGATCGTTCGGAAGACCGGTTCGCAGCGCGGCGCTGTGTATCGTGTGCTCACTTGCCCTAAGAAACTTCGTCGTGAGCGTTCGCCGGACTCCCGCACGTGCCGTCTCAAGGCCTGCTTGAGAGCAACCTTTGCCCCACGAAAAAGTGTGTGGGTCACGAAAAAACTTGTTGCGGGATGTTTCTCTGTTGAGTTAATTTGGAATTGTCAGCACGTTGATCAGCACTTTGGGAGCCGCTTTTGGGCCTCCAGTTCTAGAGTCCTTCGTTTCGTAGTTAGTGAATTCAGAGGGACAAAAGGTGTTTTCAATTCGTGGTCGGAAACGTCAGTCCCGCAGTATTTGATTGCCTGTTCTGCTCGCTGTTCTTGTGTGATCGCTGATTGCCTGCTGCAGTTCTGTTCGCTCGATCGTCTTGTCATGATTGACCCGCTTGTCGGGTTTCTAACATCCAACACGTAGGAGGTATAACTGTCTCATTTTATCGGCATTCCAACGACAGCGCTGCCTTTCGACCGTATCGTTCGCTGAGCGGTCTGTCCGATTTGCAGTTGCAGTAAGTGTTGTTTTTCGTCTTTGGTTCTTTTTTATTCCCGCAGCGGTCGTTGGCTGCCACTGCAGTCTGTTCATGTTCTATTAATTGTTTAAGTGAAGTACCAAGAAGGGGAGGATGGCTCGAGTCATTCTCCCCTTTCCGTTGTGTGCCGCACATCGTGGCTCCTTGCTGTGCAGGCGCCAAGTAGCGACCACATACGGCGACAATTTCCTGTCCGTACAAGCCCTCTCCCGCGAGCAAAGGAATCCACTGAGTGGCTCAGGGGTTTGCTTTGTGTGGGAACTGGCGGTACAAGAACAGGAGAAGCACTGCGCCTACAACTGACATCAGTAAGCCCGCGAGTTCGCCCCGAAGATGTCGAGGTTTGTGGTGACGATGAAGCCGCCGGGATCACATCCCGGCATCAACATTTTCGCTACGATGCCGATGACGAGTCCGATTAGGTAATTCCCGTGCGGGTTCAAGTCCCGCTCTCCGCACTACATATGAAAGCCGTCGTATCTTACCGATACGGCGGCTTTTGTCATTAAGAATAGAGAAATTTCAACGGCTTGGCGCCGTCGGCGGACAGCTTGGTGGGCCGGCCGAGCGGGTTGACATATTCTTTCGTGTAGTTAATGCCAAGCTTCTCGAAGATCGTTGCGGTGAAGTCCGGGATTTCGACGGGATCCTTGGTCACATACGCGCCATTTTCGTCCGTCTCTCCCCATACTTGCCCTCCTGGCACGCCCGCGCCCGCCATGCACATGGAGAATGCATTGGCCCAATGGTCGCGCCCTCCATTGCCATTGATCTCCGGCGTCCGGCCGAATTCGCCCGTAACAATCACAAGCGTCGTTTCGAGCATACCGTGCGCTTCCAGGTCCTCCAGCAGCGTGGCAAAAGCATTGTCGAGCTCGGGCAGAAACGTCTCGGTCAACTGTGGAAAAATATTGGCGTGATGATCCCAGGTATTGAACCCACGGGAGATCGTCACATATCGCACACCGGCCTGTACGAGCCGGCGGGCCAAGAGCGCGCCCTGCCCCAGCGACGTCCGTCCATAGGCTTCCCGGAGCTTTTCCGTTTCCTCACCGATGAGGAATGCCTTCTTCGCGCGAGGCGACTGCATGAGCCCGAATGCTGTCTGGTAATACGAGTTCATATTCTCGATGACGTTCTGCGAGTCGTACTGGCGGAATTTCTCATCGGCCAAACTGAGCAGCGAGCGGCGGCGGTCCATTCGTGCCCAGTCCACGCCTAGCGGCAGATCGAGGTCGCGGACCTGAAAGTTGTCCGTGTTTGGATTCCCAGCATCGAATGGATTGAAGCGCGGTTCAATATAGCCAGCGCTTTCCCAATAGCCGGTGGACGCCGGGACGGACACGAAGGACGGCATCTCATTCCGTTGACCAAGTTCCTTGGCCACCACGGAACCGACACATGGGTGGGTGATGCTTGAGAGTGGAAGATGTCCGCTCAGGATCAGGCCGCACGCCGGAACGTGCACCGGCGTCTTGTGGGTCATGGACCGGATCGTCGTGTACTTGTGTGCGAGCTTTGCACAGCGCGGCAGGTGTTCGGTGACATGAAAGCCCGGCACGCTGGTAGGGATCGACGCGAATTTGCTGCGAAACTCCGGCTTGGAGTCCGGCTTTGGATCGAACGTGTCCATTTGGCTCATGCCGCCCGTGAGAAAGAGATGGATCACGGAGATGCCATCTTTCTTTGCGCCAGCGGCTAACGCGTCACCGAGCGTGAGCCAGCCGAAGGGCACAACAGAGCCGACGCGGAGGAAGGAGCGGCGATCAAAGAATCTCATAGTCGTTCAGTTCCTCAATGGTGAAACAGGAATTCTTTGGAATTGAAGATTGCCCAGAGCAGATCTTCAAAGGTGCGGCGGCGCAGAACCGCGTCCGAGCCGCCGGCGGCCAGCGGCTGCAACGCGGACGCCGTCTCGTCTAGCGAAGGACGGCGGGTGAGCGCGGCCAGGTAGAGACGCTCAACGATCTGTGCGTTGTTAAGCTTTGTATCCGACAGCCAGGCATCCAAAGTCGATTCACGAGCGGTGATCTGATGTTGCAGCGTGTCGCCGCTCACCAGATGCATCACCTGCGCGACGCTTGGCTTGGTGTCCCGTTCGCAGATTACCTCACGCAAATCGTTCCGGCCGAAAACCTTCATCATGTAGCTCGGCTTGCCGAAGGGCAGAACCGGGATCTGCATGGCCCGGGTTCCGAGCGGCATGCTGGGGAATTTCTCCGGGACGCCGGTGACCTGCGCCATGGTGTCGACAATCTGTTCCGCCATGAGGCGGCGAACAGAAAAATGCGCGTAGTTCACCTGGTCCTTCCGGTTCGTCTCATTTGGCACGGAAGAGAGCTGGTAGACGCGCGAGCGCAGAATCGATCGTTCCAGCTTCTTCAGGCTGTAGCCGTTGGCTTTGAAATCGTCGGCCAGGGCTTGCAGAAGTAACTCGTTTGACGGCGGATTGGTAACGCGGAAGTCATCGACGGGTTCTACGATTCCGCGGCCCAGGAAGAACTTCCAGACGCGATTGACCGTCGCGCGCGCGAAGTATGGATTATTGGGAGCCGTCACCCAGCGAGCGAGACGCTCCCGGACATCCTCGCCCTCGCGCTCCTTTTCGTAGTCGCCGTCCAGATACTTGGGCGTCACCGGTTTTTGTGTTTTCGGATGGAGCAGTTCGCCGGCATCCTTGAGGTAAGTACCGTTGTGGTTGTTGAGGTACATGTCCTTCCGGCTTACTCGCGCAAAGAACGCGGCAAAGCCGTAGAAGTCGTCCTGCTTCCATTTTTCGAAGGGATGGTTGTGACAACGGGCACATTCGATTTGCAGCCCCAGCAGCAACTGACTGACGTTGGTTCCCGACTCCTCCGGCGTGATCTCGCGACTCACAAAGTAGAAGTTGGAAATACCTTCATGGTCATGGCGGCCCTGGGAAACCAGTAGTTTCCGGGCCATTTCGTCGTAGGGCACGTCTTTCCGGACCTGATCGCGGAACCACCGCCCAAAGGCGCCGCCTCCCTTTTGACCAGCCTCGTTGTAGCCGGCGCGAAACATGTCGGCGAAGCGCATGGCCCATATGTCGGCTCGCTCGGGACGGTCGAGCAGTGCGTCGATCAACTTGTCGCGTTTAGCCGGATCTTTGGAAGCAAGGAACGCCTCCGCCTCGGCAATCGAGGGAGCCATACCGATGGTATCCAGGTAGACGCGGCGGACGAACTCACTGTCGGTGGACAACTCTGAGGGAATCAGGTTGATGCGGCGCAGCTTGGCGAAAACGTGGCGGTCAATATAGTTGTTCTCGGTCACTGTAGGATAGTTCCGCAGCGGACGGTCCTTCACGACAAGGACGGGAACCGCGGCGGCGCGCCCGAGCGTACGCGCCATGATCGCCGTTTCGCCCTCGGTCTCGGCGGCCACTTTGCCGCCCGCCGTTACGGAAGCGATCGCGCCGACGTTGGAGCTGAAACGGACCACATTCGTTAAGTCGCGTACCGATCCATCGTTATACTCGCCGACTGCCACCAGTTGCAAAGTGGAACCAAGTCCGACCATGCGCCACTCCGGAGGATAGACGGCCAGACTACGCAGGCGCGCTTGGCCGGGAGCGTCAAAGGCCGCGCCCTTGGCCAGCCAATCCGCCATGGTCTGATAGTCGGACGAGCCCACGGCAAAGCGTCGGCCGCCACCGTGCGGGACCTGCATGGCGGGCTTGCGCAACACCAGACTGTTGGACGGGTTGGCCTTGTCCACACGGCGGCCGTCGCTGAGTTTCACGATGGCTTCGTAGTCGAACTCAGGATCGCTTCCGAAGAGGGAAAGTTTGAACCCCTTTTGCCCGCGCACGGAACCATGGCAGTTGGAATTGGCACAATCGGCACGGGTGAACAGCGGCACCATATCGTTGATGAAGCTGAGTTCGCGATGCTTGACAGGCAGAATGGCAACAGGCGCTTCGGCGGAGGCTCCGTCAAACGTCACCTGCAAGGTGGAGTTTCCCGGTTCGGCGGCCCTCACGGTTCGAGGTTTCGAAAACGTGACGGACGAACCCGGCCGGAACGTGACGGTCGCCTCCGTGGTCACCTCCCGGCTGACGCCCTCTTCGTCCGTAGCGATCACCAAAATCGATTGGCCCTCGCCCCCGGCGTGGAGCCGTACTTCCGGCGGATAGATTTGCAGCTTGGCGGTTCGCGCCACAACCGGCACGGCGGCCAGAAAGAGAAGGGGCGCCCAAATTCGCATCATCATCTCCTTGCAGAACTCCCGGGCTGAACCGTGAGGGCGGATGGAGCCGCGCGGCCGATCACTTCTCCCGCAGCAGCCGCTTCGAAGGTTAAATTGCCGTTCGCGAAAGGGGTCGCAGTGGTGAGGATCAACTCCACCTCTTTTGCCCCGGTAGCGGCGGTCACCGGTTCGATCACCGCACCAGGAGGCAGCCCCGCGGCACGGATCTGTAGGTCGGCTTTCTTGGCGGCGCCGAAACGCCGGATGCCGATCTTGATCTTGTGTGGCTTGCCTGGCGTCGCGATAATCGCCGCCGGCGCGGTCAAAAGGACGGCAGGCGGGCGTGTAACCGTGAGCCGCGATTCCTGGATCTCCATCGGGCCGTAGGTATATCCCGCCGTCAAATTTTCGTAGCGGGCGATGGCTGCATGTTCCACTTCTCCGCCCCGCGCCTTGACGACGAAATGGAAGGAACCTGGCGCGGCATCTTCCGCAACGCGCAACGGCAACAGCACGATGGTTCCGTCAATCGTCCTATCAACGCCGCACGTATCCTTCACAACGGAGTCCTTCGGCGCCGCGGCCTGCTTTTCGACGGTGACGCCGGCAGGCAAACCCTCCGCCCAGACCTCCACCGGTACGTTCCAGCCGGCGCGTCTTCGGACACGGACCTGAACGGTGCTCTGCTGCCCTTGATAAACAGATTTCAGCGGCTCCCGCAGTTCGAGAATATAGTCGGGCGCCATCTTCTCGACGGTTAGCCGGTAGAGGAGCTGTTCTCCGCCCCGGTACATGCCGTCACGAATACCAATGTAGTAGGCGCCGGTCTTTTCGAATCGATGGCTGAGGTCCACGTCGATCTGATACTCGTCGGCGCGATCGTCATTACCGGGGTCATCGGCGTAGGCCAGTTTCTTTCCGGCGGCGTCATAAAGCGAGAGAGACGGGTCCAAGTGGTATCCCAGCTTCATTGACTCGCTGCGAAAAGTATAGGTGTCCCCCGCGTTGGCCGTGAAGCGGTAGTAGTGCATCGCTTTCGGTGTTTCAATTGCGCCGTTCAATACCATGGAAGGGGAGACGGATAACGCGGCGGCCATCGTGAGCGGTTCGGCCGCGATGGTTTTTTCCGGAAACGCTGAAATCCGGAATTCCGTAGCCATCGGAATCTCTCGTCCCTTCTGCGCGGCGTGCAGCCAGTATCGCCCGGGCCGGACGCCCGCCGGTACCCGCAGACGAACCGACATTTCCGTGGGCGTCTTCTTGAGGATCTGCCCCGTTGCCACACGGTCGCCCACCCATACGGCATCAACGAGGTCGAGATGCGTTCCGCGGAGCGTAAGGAGGGCCGTTTGCCCTATCCCTGCCCCAGCCGGCAGCGCGCGCCGCACATAGGGCAAGCGCCCGGCGGAGAGCCGGTAATCGCCGCCGCCGGTGAGCGAGCCGACGCGAACATAGTAATCGCCTTCCGTCTGGAATGTGTGCTCCAGATGAGGATCGCCGAAGATAGTGGTGTCGTCCACCCACGCAAGCTCCCGGCCCTTGGCGTCGAGGAGCGCGATGTCCGCATCCAACCGCGAACCGTGGCGTGTGGCACTGACATCGAAGACCAGTGTCTCCCCGGCGGCGGCGTGGAACCGGAAGTGATCCCAATCCTCATTGCCGAGCGTTCCATTTGCCAAAACAGGAAGCGGCAAAAGGCCGGCTTTCCGCCAATCATCATTGGGTTCGATCTCGCGAATTTCGGGCAGCGTGCCGATATCGAAAACGCCTTCGTACTCGCCGCGCGGAGTGACCAACCGGTAGTCGCGGCGGCCTGCTTCGGCATCATTCGAAACAGTCACTGCCAGTTTCAGTTTGCCGCCGAACGCGGAAAGGATGCGCGCGTCCACGCCGCGTCCGGCAAAGCGTACGCCTGTCGCATCGTGCAGATTGTCCCCGGTGAGCTCGATTTCCGTGGTGGCGCCGCGGGTGGCGCCATGAGGGAAGGTGGCGCGGACCAGCGGAGCCGGGGAAGGAAGGTCGGAGTCAATCGCAGCATAGGCAATTCCAATTGCGCAAACGAACGAAGCCCATCTCATGCTGTCACCGCCTCACTCCGGCGCCGGGGATTTACAAACAGCCAGCAGACTGCCGCGGCCGCCGTCGTACCGACGCTTAGCAGCAACACGGCGTTCCAATCGTTCGAACGCTGCAACACCCAACCCATCAGCGCGGGCGAACAGAACCCAGCGCAGTTGGACGCCGCGTTCATCATTCCCGCCGCCGCGCCGCCCGCCGATCCTCCGATATCGGTAGCCGAGGACCAGGCCGCACCCAAATAGAGATCCACACATCCGGCCGAAAGTCCCATCAGTAGCGCCGCCAGGTTCGGGTCCGCACACCAGATGCCCGCGGAAAGCAGCGCGGCTCCGCCGATGAGCGACACGAACCCGATCGCCGTTCGCGCGAAGCGATCGTCTGTCCGCCGGCCAATAAGATCGGTCAACATGCCGCCTACCCAGTTGGCCCCGACCCCAAGCAACAACGGCAGACTAGCGTAGAAGGAAGCCTCTGTCAGCGAGAGTCCGCGATGCTCACGCAAATACGTAGGGAACCACGTAATGAAAAACTGCCAGAGAAAGGTGGAGCCAAACGCCGCCAGCAGCAGGCACCACATACGCGATGAGCGCAGCAGACCGGCCAAGGCGCCGGACGGCATCGCCTGGGGAGCGACGGCCCCGGCTTCGATGACATTCCGCTCCTCCCTGGTGACCGAAGGATGCTCCCGCGGACTGTTTCGATACCACGCAAACCAGGCAGCGGACCATAGGAATCCGAAGGCTCCGAAAACAACAAACGGTGCGCGCCAGTCGTAGTGCAGCAACAGATAGCCGGCAATCGGAGGCGCCAGCGCTCCGCCCAAGCGGCCGCCGCCGAGAAAAGCGCCGAATGAGGTTGCCCGTTCATTCACCGGTACCCAACGAGAGAACGCCGAGGCGATCGACGGCGAAAAAGCCGCTTCCAAGGAACCGAAAATGAAGCGGATCACCAGCAGGGACAGATAGCTCCAGGCTGTCGCGGTGAGCGCCGTGAACACAGACCAGCCCGCAATGGCAAAACTTACAATGCCGCGAGAGCCCCAGCGATCCGCCAAAATACCCCAGGGCGTTTGGCCCAGGAAATAGGAGAGGCTGAAAATGCTGAACACGAGGCCCATCTGCGCCTGGTCCAGCCCAAATGCTTTCCGCATCTCCGGACCGGCCACGGCTATGCAAACCCGGTCCGTGTAGCAGACCATGTTGATCGCCAGGGCGAGAAGGACAATGGAGTGGCGTATCCGCATGCTCAGGTTTCAAACGGCGAGGGCGTGTTGGCATCGAGCGGATAGATGGGACGAGGCACTCGCTGGAACGGTAGCGACCGTAGGTTGGCAGTGCTGACTCCCGGCGTATCTACCAGGAAGATTGCGCGGGCAATCGGTTCATAGGCGGCACGGAAACCATTCGGTGATTTTACGGCGACGATTTTGCAATACTCCGGATCAATGCCGTGACTGCGGAAAAGGGCAGGATCAACGGTCATGGACGAGCGCTCCGCCGTTAGAATCTGTACCTGCCCGACTTCCAATACGGCAGAACGCCCCATCGCTGTGGTAATCCCCGTGTTGTAGCCGCGCGCGCGTGCGGTCCAACGGCCGTCGGCCAAAAGCCGTACGTACGCCTTCACCGCTACGGGCTTCGAGTTCTTCCGGTCAAACGCGCCGCCAATCCGCATGGAGACAGTGGCTCCAACGCCAGCCTCAAAAGCCTTGGCGACAGCCGCCGGATCGACAAGAAAAATCGCGGCGGTACCATTGAGCGGGGCTTTCACCAGGTGCTGCAACAAACCCGTGCTGTCGCCTGGCGAACCGGAGCCCGTCGAATCCGAAGACTCGGACAGAACAACAGGTCCGTCCTCCATCGCAATCGCTTGGGCAATCGCATCGGCAGGCTGCGTCAATTCAACTTCGAACTCCTGCTTGGTCTCCCAAAAACGGCGTCCCAGGATATCGGCCTGTTTCTGAGCCGCCTTGGCGTCCCCATTGGTGACCGTGACGACAGATGATCCCATCTCATCAATGTCCATCCAGGGTTGGACGGGGAAGATAGAGATAGCTTCTACTTTGCCCGTTCGTTCCCAGCCTTTGCCGGTCCGGAAGAGCCGTTCCAGCGGACCATGGACGGTCTGCGAATTTTCGGCCTGCACGATCAGCGGGAGTTTCCGGAAGCCAATCACCGGCTTCACCTCGCCGCTAAGGGTTCGTAACAGCAACCGCGCCGCCTTCTGGCCGGTCTCGAACATGTCAATATGCGGGTACGTGTGGTAGCCGACAATGGCGTTTGCAAGAGTGACCATGCGGCGCGTGACGTTGGCGTGGAGATCGAGGGTAAGGATGATCGGCTTGTCCGGGCCGAGAATGGCGCGAGCGCGTTCGAGTATGGCGCCCTCTACGTCATCCTCTCCTTCCGCCGTTTGAGCGCCGTGCATGGCGAGCAGCAACGCATCGGGCTTGGCCTTGCGCAGCCCGCGGGAGAAAGCGTCCGCTAGCCGTTCAAAGTCCGCCCGCACCAGCCGGTTCGCCGTGATCGCCCAGGCGGCGCAAACGGGAGCAACTTCGACGCCCGACGGGTCGAGCACGTCGAGAAATCCCCCCATTTCGGTCAGCTTACCGCGATGGCGATCAAATACGGCGTTGCCGTATACCGGCGAAAAGTCTTGATAGTAGGTCGATACAGGAGAGAATGTGTTGCTCTCCTGCAGGATGGAAGCGACTGCAATTTTCAAAAGAATTGCTCCTGAACGTCAGAACACGAGTTTCAAGCTCATCTGGCTCACGCGCGCGGGGCCGGACGAGGAAATGATCCCAAATTGTGGCGTACCGAGGGTGCTGCCGGGCTGAGAAAAGTTCGTGTGGTTGAGGAAGTTGAAAAATTCAGCGCGGAACTCCAGCTTGACGCGTTCGTAGATGGGAAACGCCTTTTTCAAGTTCACGTCGACGTTGGCAAGGCCTGGCATGATGAGGGTCCGTGTCTCTTCAGACCCGAAGGTATACATCGGAGCCAGCACGAAGGCATCGGTATCGAACCAGCGATTGATCGACCGTTGATCGGACGACAGATTGCCGTCGCGAATCCGGTTCGGCCTCTGGTCGCTGCCCGTGTTCAGACGCGCGTTGGCTCCCTGTACCGTGACCGCGAAAGCGCCGCCTGATTGAACCGTCAGAATGGAACTGAGCTGCCAACCGCCAAGGATCAGGTCCGAAGCGCCGCCATGATTCAGGAAGCGCATGCCTTTGCCGAAGGGAAGCTGATAGACGGCGCTGGTTACCCAGACGTGCTTCCGGTGGGAGGCGGAGAGACCACGCTGGGAAAGATTGTTGATGGTCTGCGAAACGGCGCCGCCGGTAGGATTGCCGGCGATGGAAGAAAACGCCTGATCCAGTGTCCGGGAGAAGGTATAGGAGCTGAGCACAGTGAGACCGTCGCTGAAGCGCCGCGTGTACTTCGCCGTGCCAGAGTTATAGAAGGTCTTGGCATCGGAACGGATCTGGCTGACAACTCCGTACTGCGGCCACCGGCGGCGCGCCTGGATGGCGCCGGGTCCGGGAGGCGCATCGTTGGCATTCACAGCGCGGTCACCGCCCAAAGCCAGGTTGCCGGCATACCCAATTTCGATCGCGTCGTGATTCGTCAACTGGTGAGAAAGATGGAGCGACCGGAGTTGGGAATAGCCCGCGCCGAAATTGTCGACAAATCCGGCGTAGTTTGGAGGAGGAGGCGCTCCCGCGGAGGCGGCCGGAAAGGGGTTATCCCACGAAATAAGAGGAGAACCCGCATTGGCAAAGTAATTCGTGAGTACGGCCCACGGCGGATTGCTGGCGGTCCGGGTGAGCGCCAGGCCCATGCTGTAGTTATAGTAGATGCCGAAACCGCCGCGAATGACGGTCTTGTCAGAGGCGAAAGGCCGCCAGGCGAATCCGAAGCGGGGAGCGAAATTGTTCCAGTCCTTGGGATAGAACGGATCTCCCGCCTTCATGGGAATTGGTTGTCCGTTCGTGAAATCGAACCCGGTCACTTCGCCGCGCGCATCGTGGATGGGCGTGGTGGGTTCGTAGCGGAGTCCCACGTTCAGCGTGAGCCGGGAAGAGACCCGCCAATCGTCCTGGATGAACATGCCCAGACGCGTGTTGCGCATGCGGACCGTATAGGCGCGGTTGCCTAGGCTGCTCTGTTGCGGACGGCCAAGCAAAAAGTCGCCAAAAGAGTTGCTGGACCCGACCGGATTGTTGTTTTCAAAGTTGAACTGGCCACGAACAGTGAGGCCTTGCGTGCGATCCGAGCGAATCTTCCGGCCATCGAAGCCTACTTTAATGGTGTGGCGGCGCCGGGTAATAGTGAAGTTCGTGGTCAGCTGCCAGACGTCGTCCGGCTGGATGAGCGGATTGTTCGTGAAATCGCCGACGGAGGAGTAGCCGGCAATTGCGATGAATGGAAATCCATTCGTGCGTCCTGCCGCGGGAATACCGGCGATGCCCAGCTCTTTCTCAATGCTGAAATTGGTGTTCTCGCGCGGATCGGATTGCGTAATGTAGCTGCGATTGTAAGCGAGCCGGGATTCCTGAACGATTGCGGGGCTCCAAATTCGCGTGTGGCCAGCAACGATGTTGTAGGCCTTCAACGTAGTGGTCCGCTTAAAGCCGGGGAAAAACTCGGCGTCCGGCCGGTAGCGGTTGTCGTAGGCGCCGCGGGCAAAGAAGTAGTCTTTGTCGCTAAAGCGGTGGTCGATGCGCTGAATGGTGCTGTCACTGTCGGTGATCACTGGAGCGAGGATCTGATAGTTGAAGATCTGGCCTGGGGTATTGACGCGAGGAAAGTACTTCAGGATGGCCTGGGACTGGGCCGGAATCCGGTTGGCTGGAATCTGATTGCCCGGAAAGGCAGTCCCGGTGAGAGGGTCAATGACAGGGGTGGTGTTTGGCGCGCCGGCGGCGGTAAGGGAGAGGTCACCCGCGCGTTGGGCGTCAGTCGGAAGCGTATACCGGCCGAATTGTTCCTGACGAATCCGAATGCCCTCGTAGTTGGAGAAGAAGAAGGTTCGGTTGTGGCCGTCGTAGAGTTTGGGAATGATCACTGGACCGCCAATTGTGCCGCCGAATTGGTTCTGGCGGAGCTTGGGCTTCGATGTGGGAAAGAAGCCGCGCGCGTCCATCTTGTCGTTGCGTAGAAAATTGAATGCGGTGCCGTGCAACGAATTGGTGCCAGATTTCGTGACGATGTTGATGTTCGCGCCCGCCTGGAACCCGAACTCAGCGGAAAAGGCGCCCGTCTGCATCTTAAATTCCTGGATACCGTCGATGGAGGGATTGAACGAGTTCCAGTTGTAGAAGCCGACGTTCATCGTGGCTCCATCGAGGTTCCATTCATTGTCCGTATCGCGGTTTCCGTGAGCCCAAACGGCGATGCCGCCCGCCAGGAAGCCCTGTAGCGTCGCTCCCCCGGGGACGCCATTCTGAATATTGGGGGTGAGAAGCGCCAGATTGTTAAAGTTCCGGCCGTTCAGCGGAAGTTCGACAACGCGTTTGTTGTCGATGACGTCGCCAAAAACCGAATCTTCGGTGTTGATGATCGGCACTTCAGCGGTGACATTTACCGATTCCGTGATCGCCCCGGCCTGCAAGGTGACGTCAAGACGCGCACGCTGCGCTACCTGAAGTTCAAGGCCCTGGTTGACTTCAGTCTTGAATCCCTTGGCTGCTACAGATACCTCGTACATGCCGACTGGCAGATTGGTGAGGGAGTAGTTGCCGTCGTTGTCGCTTTCCACCTCGCGCGTCAGGTTGGTGGCCGTCGCGCGGGCCTTTACGGCCGCCGCCGGAACAGCCGCGCCGGAGGCGTCCTTCACCGTTCCCACAATCGAAGCAGTAGTAACTTGCGAGAGTAGCGAGGAAGCGGAGAGTAGGAGCAGTAAGGGGATGAGGAAGTGCGATCGGTTCATAGGGGCCTCCTGAGGCAGGTGGTATGCAGTGGTTGTATGCTAATAGCAGACCGGTATGACTGTCAAGCGGTATTTGGCCGCAGTTTTCATTGACACGACTCCGCTTGTGAAGTCAAATGGTACAGTCTGGTATGACCACGCAACCGCCATGGTGAAGATTCAGGCCAAGAACGCCGTCAGCGTCCCCGTCCAACTTCGTACAGTTCTCACGGAGGAGATCAATAAGGGTCTGTACGGGGAAACTGGAAAAATCCCGTCTGAGCGAACGTTGGCGGAGAGATTTTCCGTATCGAGGACATCCGTTCGCGAGTGTCTGAATGCACTGGTGGAAGACGGCGTACTGGTGCGGATTGTCGGGAAAGGCACGTACGTCGCGTCAGCAGCGGGCAATGCCGGCGGAAACCCGGTGGAGCAGGGTGCCGGGCAACTGGCATTTCTCATTGGCGAGGCTATTTTCCAATTCGTCCAACCCGGCTACGACCGGATTCTCGTGGGCGCGGAGCAGGCCTGCCGCCAGCATGGATATAAGCTTTTGTTTCATTCGGTTGGAGAGGAAGAGACGGATCTGGGGTTGAGCCCGGCGGGGGTGCAGCCCGACGGAATACGCGGCTGCGTGGTCGCGGGCGGTCTTCGAAAGAAGACGCTGGACCGCGTTTTGAATTGGGAAGTTCCGATCGTGCTGACGGACTTGATCGTCCAGGACGGACCGGCGAGCGCGGTCGGACCAGACTATTCCATCGGGACGAGGCAGGCGATTGAGCACCTGGCCGGTCTTGGGCACGAGAATATTGGCTTCATCGGGTTTCCAAATTCGGAAAAATATCGCACGTTTTGGGCTACTTTAGGGGCCTTAGGACTGCAATATAACCCCCATTTTGTGCGTTTTTTGCAGCTTCCCGACGTCGAACCCGGCATTCTCGCCGGGTTCCGGGCGATGCAGGAAATGGCAACAGCTCCATCGTTGCCTTCCGCGATACTGGCCACCAACGACCTTGTGGCGATGGGCGTGATGGAAGCCTTAAAAATGTCCGGCATCAGCGTGCCCCGGCAGATGAGCGTAATCGGCTATGACGAGCTGGGACGAGACGGCAATCCGCCGCTGACTACCATCCGGTCCTACCCGGAAGAGGTGGGGCGCATCGCCGCCAAGATGCTGATTGACCAACTGAACGGCGAAACAACGCCGCAGCGGATTGCGGTACCTACAGAACTGGTGGTGCGCGGAACCAGCGCAGCGTATGTGCGTTCCGGAAGCGGAGGGGAATCGAAATGACGTCGTGGACCAAATCGCAGGCGATGCTGGAACGCTCGCGGCGTGCGCTGGCAGGGGGAGTCAGCAGCCCGTTCCGGGCGAAGGCGCCCGTGCCGCTGTTCTTCGAGGACGGCCAGGGAGCGCGGCTTCGCGACGTGGACGGGAACGAGTATGTCGACTACCAGCTCGCCTGGGGGCCGATGATTTTGGGATATAGCCACCCGGCGATGGTGGAGCGGCTGCGGCGGCAAGTGGAAAAGCCGCTTAGCTATGGAGCGCAGCATGAGTTGGAAATTACCGTTGCGGAGCGGATACAGGCGATGGTTCCGTGCGCGGAGCGAGTCGCGTTCACTTCCAGCGGCAGCGAGGCGGTACAACTTGTGCACCGGCTGGCCCGTGCGCATACGCGCCGGCCGTTGATCCTGAAATTTGAAGGTCACTATCACGGCTGGATGGATTCGGCGCTTCACAGCTATAAGCCGCAGCCAGCCGAAGTGGGTCCGTTGGAGACGCCGTCCACCGTGCCTGGTTCGCGAGGACAAGTTGCGAACGCGGCTGAGAATATTGTCGTAGCGCCGTGGAACCGGCTGGATCTGCTGGAAGACCTTCTACGGGCGCATGAGGGACAGGTCGCGGCAATTATGATGGAGGCTGTCCTTTGCAACAGCGGTTGCCTTCTTCCCCGCCCCGGCTTTCTCGAAGGCGTCCGCGAATTGGCCAACCGGTATGGGACGTTGCTTGCGTTTGACGAAGTCATTACCGGGTTCCGGATTGCGCCAGGCGGCGCGCAACAGCATTTCGGAGTGACTCCCGATCTGGCGAGTTTCGGCAAGGCGGTGGGCGGCGGCCTGGCATTGAGCGTGGTGGGTGGACGCGCGGACATTATGGAACAAATGTTCACCGGCGGTGTGGTCTTCGGCGGAACCTTCAATGGCAATCCGCTCTCGCTGGCCGGAGCCGATGCCTGCCTGGAAGTGCTTGCCAAGGACGACGGAGCGGCGCTGCGCCATGCGAATGGGCTGGGTTACCTGCTAATGGACGGGATTCGGAGTCTCGCCCGCACCCATGACTTTCCGCTGCAAATTACGGGGTTCGGCACAGCGTTCTATCCACACTTCACGGAACGCACAGAACTGTGGGACTACCGGGACACATTCGACGACGACCGGGAGTTGTTGCAACGATTCCTGCATGCGGCTATGCGGGCGGGCGTTCTGCTTGTGCCGGACGGGCGAATCTATGTCTCCGCGGCTCATACCGAAGCGGACATTCAACTGACCCTGGAACTCCTGGATGCCGCCTTCGGTGAGTTGCGATTTTAGCGCGCAATTATTCATAGCGGCATTATCAATTTGGGGGATTCGCCTCGCCAAACGGCTTTGTTACCTTTCGATAGGCG
>DASTML010000071.1:0-49678 GCA_035714175.1 Bryobacteraceae bacterium
CGAGCCGTGTGAGCACGGATGATTTCGGCACGGCATGAAGATCACGAGCCACTTCGGCTCCGCTCCTGTGGCCGGTTGCCATTGCGTCTATTAGGACGTGACCCCGAGAAGCTCATTGTTGCACCAGACGTACCCCGACCTTGACACTCGTTGATACTTTGCTGTCAGAGGTTCATTACACGCCCACCGGTGGCGGAAACGTAAAACTACGGCACGTCTTGTTTACTCTTCATGGGGACGCTATGCGCATCTATTGTGTTGGCCACCGCTCCGAGTAGTACCGCTGACCTTTCGCCGGCATTCTGATCCGGCGGTGTCGTGCGGAGGCGTTCAAAGCGGCTACCCGGCACGACACTCGCAGGGGGGGGATGACACGGGTGAGGGGGGAAGAAACTCCTTAGGGTGTTTGATATGCCTGCGGCAGGGTGGAATGCGGGCCTGGAGTCACGCGGGGGGATTGATATGGCGAGTTTTATCGTCACTGCCAGGACAAAAGCGCGCGGAAGTGCCCGCTGGCCCTCGGTAAAACGAGCTATGTCATCGTCTGTGGGCGCTTCTACGGACCGTACCGCTGGCGGGCTCCCGCCCCCGCGACCTCCTTTGGAGGATAATAATATGTTTCGCTACTCATAACCGTTTTACTGCTGGGCTCCAGAAACCTGCTTAGGGTGATAGGATCAACCCTCAGGAGTTTGATAACAGAATGCCCAGCATGTCCAGCGCGATTAATCCACTTGAATCAAAGTCGCGAGACCCGATCATTGTGGCCGTTGAAGAACTTAACGCCGGATATAAAAACACAGACTTCTCAAAGCGCCCCATCGGGAGGATGGGTAAGGGCGAGCTGTTTATAGTTGTGTTTAAGGGGCAGAACGGCGAATGGTTCGAAAACTACGCATGGCAGGCCGGCGCGAACGTGTTTGCAGCGCAAACGCTACAAGGACTACTGTCCAAGGCACACGACAGCCTTTTCCCATCGCTTAGAGATCCTGAGTTCGTACGGCTTGTAATGGCCTATACCCTAGCTGTGATCTTCTCAATAGCCACGATATCAGTGGCTGTGACTTGGGCCGCCAACCCGGCACTTCAAGGTCTATTTGGAACCACAGGCTTACTGATCGGCTACCTTATCGGCAACCGCAATGCCACCTAGTGTCAACCTGCTACGACACTTTCTTCGCGGCCCTCTTCTTCACCTGCTCCTGCTTCCATTGCTCTTCGGCCTTGAGCAGATCGGCCTTGGAGACCCTGAGCACGGCGTTCAGCGCGTTGCTCATGCGTTCGCCTTCTGAGTTGTCGGGGACTTGCAGGGTAGGGGGCTGTTTGTCGACGCGCGCTGTGACTAGGCGCCGTCTTCAAGTTTTTCCGCAGGTCTCTGTGAATCGTTCCAATTCGGTCAGAATTGCAACAAGCTTTGTTGAATCTCCTGCTCCCACAAACTGCTTCCGATTGTTTATTCGACAAACCAGCCAGTCCATATCTGTTGCAGAATACTCACGAAGCAGCTTTTGGTCTCCGTTTAGCTTAGTGTCAGTCAGATCAATTGTAATCAGCCATCCAGGGTTGTCGGTTGTTTCGATTTTTATGCCCCACGTATATTCCCAACCACCATTGCACTGGTTTTCAAACCACGCCTGCAGGCGTTCCAGCAATTTCTCTTTGCCATTCGCGATACTCCCGAGTTTTTCTCCTTTTCGTGGACAATCCAGCCCCGTCTCGGCGTTGGAAGATCCGATGTACTGATCTCAGAACTACTAGCTGCTCGCAGGAACAAGGCGCTACATCCCGGCAAGCGGCACCAATTGCAAGCACGCAAACGTGCCGTGGGTATACGTCGTCGGTTATCGTAACCACATGGTTGTGGCCGTGTCACATCGTAGCAGCAGATCAGCGACTCTGCCGCCGTTAGGCGAGGCTGGTGAACCGGAGAATGGGAACACCCACTGCAATGTAAGAGCGGTCCTCACTATCAGCCAATGCGCAATGCAGGCTAAGCTCACCCGTTGCATCGGACGCCTACCTACCAGTAATAGAGATCGTGCCGGGACTTTGAGGCACAAACTCCTCAAGCGTGGCCAGAAGCTCATCGCGTCGCTCCGACGTTATAGCCACCTCGATCGCACAAGGGTAACCGGGTGTTGCGTAGAGCACCAAACACTGGTCTGGAGTGCCAGACACTGGTCTGAACTCGATTGCAGCAGCCGATTCAAGAGGGCCTTGCACAGTCAGGCCCCGGCCGCGATCTTCCCGGTCAAAGAAGTATCGAACGGATCGTTTTCCTAGCCAGACTCCCGCTAGTCCGGTCTCTTTCCATCTTGCCAATAAATCCTCCGCTTCCCAACCTAAGTTACCCTCAGACCCTGTCCATTCCTGGGCTGGACCAATCTCTATCGCGGTTAACAAAAACGCTTCAGTCCGATCCGGAAGATCAGAAGCAGCACCGGTTAGGCGCACTGCCGTATCGCTGGATGAAAGCACGACATCCAAGAAGAAACCTCGAACATCTCCCATCGGCACGCCTACCACCGACTGAATCTCGGCGCCGCTTAGGAAATCGGCAAGGTTTCTAACTTTCATTTTGTTACGCCTCATCGTCGCTTGAGTTTATCGGGATCATTGACCTGCACCGTTTCGTGCTTAAGCCTATTGGTTGACTTCAGAATGTCGACACGAGCGGCACCGTCTGGGTTAAGGCGGAGTCGCTTGCCGCCGGCCGCTACTTGATGCCCGCTCTTTGGATCAACTACTTCTTACTTGTTGGTCCTACGAGCGCTTATTCCCTGTTCAGAAGAACCTACAGCCGCTGGACGACCCAGAGTACCCGGCGGGTTTTCACTCGCTGCATTCGCCGCTTTGCGGGCGGCGGACGGCGCGGATTTTGCCGGATTTTCCGCCGCCGCAGTAGAACGTTCCGGAGCCGGCCGATTCCAGGCCCGATACCATCACCCCCGCCGGCAGGGACAGCACGTCGCGCACCTGTCCTGTTTCCCCGTCCAGGCGGCGGAGCTCGCTTTCCTCGCCCTCCCAGGTAGCGTGCCAGAGATCTCCGTCCATCCACGTCACACCGGTGACGAACCGATTCGACTCCAGCGTCCGCAGGATGGCCCCAGTTTCCGGATCGATCTGATAGATTTTCCGGTCCCGGTATTGCCCGACCCACAACATTCCCTCCGCCCAGGTCATGCCGGAGTTTCCGCCCGCCCCGGGAGCAGGAATCACCGCTACGACGCGGCCGGTTTCCGGTTCGATTTTCTGAATGCTGGCTTCCGCGATCTGATAGAGATACCGCCCATCAAAGGCCGTCCCGGCGTGGGCCGCGACGTCCAACTGGCTCCGTAACTGGCCGCTATCCGGGTCCACGGCCAGTAGCTTTTCGCCGGCGGCGAACCAGAGCGAGTGTCCGTCATAGGTGACGCCGTGAACCTGGGGAGCTTCAGCGTAAGGTCCGTATTCCCGCAGGATTTCGGCATTGGAAGGATTCATGCCCCCATGTTAGGGCAGCAGAAGCGGAAGCGGGAGCAACAAAGCTGTCGCGCTTTGCGGAAGTACCGGCGCCGCCCAGCGGCGGCCGCGGCCACGCCCCACCGGCTGGATACGCCCCCCAGCGGCGAGAGCCTCCAACGCTCGCTGCACCGAACGCTGGCTGGTTCCCAGGACGGCGGCCAGAGCTGAACTGGACCAGGATTCTCCATCGGCGAGCAGGGCGAGCAAGGCGGTATGGCGCTCTTCCACGAGCGGGGCCAGGACGGAGACAGACGAGGCGCCCACGGGAACAAGCGCGAATCCCTGTTTGGTAGCCTGCATGGCGGCTATAGGCCGCAGCGCTTTGCGCAGACGCCCCATTTCCACACGGAGGCGGGCACGGTGGGACTCGTTGACGAGACGAGAACCAAAGGCGGCGGCGATCAGAGCGGCCCGCGTACATTCCCCCGGCCACGTTTCCGCGAGAGCGCGTGCGAGAGCGAAGAGGACGGGACGGGAGGCGAGCGGGATGGAGAGGCCCTGGCCATGCACTTGGGAGCGGCAGGCGTCTATGAGGCAGGTTCCGGCGGAGAGGAGGCTTTCCACCTCTTCCAGGGAGAGCGTTTGCCGCCCGCTCCGCGTAACGAGACAGGCGGCAGGGGCAGACAGCAGCTGCATTTCCGATTCGATTTCGGCAGTGAGGGCTGGAATGGCAGCGCGGCGCGCGAACGAGAGGGCGTTTTGCAGCGACTCGCGAGCGGCGCTAGCGCGGAGGCGGCGCAGAGAGAGCCGGGCGAGGAGGAGTTCGTAGTTGGCGCGGTGGGCAGGGGGAAGCGCGGCCGGATCCCAGGCGGCAAGGTTCTGCTCGGCTTCGGAGAGACGGCCGAGGAGGAGAAGGCGGCGGACCTGGAGGAAGCGGGCGTAGGCGGCGTTGGCGTGGTCGCCGTGGCGGGAGAGGGCGAGGGCGGCGTCGTGGAGAGTTTTGGCGGGAAAGGCGAGGTCCCGGCTGGCAAGAGCGACTTCGGCTTGTGCGACGAGGCAGCGGGCACGGGACAGGGATTCGCGGGGGGAGAAGGCAAGGAAAGCTTGGCGGAGAAGGAGTTTGGCGCGGGGGAAGTCGCCGAGTTGCGCCATGGCGATGCCGCGGAGAGCAAGGGCGGGGGGATCGGCGCGGAGGGCGACGAGACGAAGGGCGGCGAGGGGATCGCCGTGGGCGAGGGAGTGGGCAGCGGCGGTGATGAGTGAGTCCATGGAAATCCCGCCAAAGTTGTCACTCCCGCGGGTAAGCGGTTCGGCCGTAGATTGCTCTTATGATGCACGAACACAGAGAGACGCAGAAAATTGGCACGCGGGAAGAGTGGTTGACGGCACGGCTGGCTCTGCTGGAAGAAGAGAAAGAGCTCACGCGGCGGAGCGATGCGCTGGCGCGGCAGCGGCAAGCGCTGCCGTGGGTGGCGGTGGACAAAGAATACCGTTTCACGACGGAGACGGGGACGAAGACGCTGGCGGAGCTCTTTGCGGGGCGAGGGCAACTGCTGGTTTACCATTTCATGTTCGGACCGGCGTATGAGGCGGGTTGTCCGTCGTGTTCGGCGATTGCGGACGGATTTAACGGGATCGCTGTGCACCTTGCGAATCACGACGTTACATTGACGGCGGTATCCCGGGGGCCGCTGGAGAAACTGCTTGCCTACCGCCGGCGGATGGGTTGGACGTTCCCGTGGGCCTCGGCGGGAGAGGGCGATTTCAATTTTGATTTTCAGGCTTCGCTGACCGAGGAACAGCAGCGGACAGGCAGCGGGGAGTACAACTACCGGCGCGGGGGACACGCGATGGACGAGGCGGCGGCGCCGGCTCCGGTGCAGATGCAGGCAGAGATGACAGGGACGGACGCGGCGACCTATTTGCGGGAGCGGCCGGGGGTGAGCGCGTTTGCGCTGCGGGACGGCCAGGTGTATCACACGTATTCGGCGTATGCGCGTGGGCTGGACGCGCTTTGGGGCATGTATCCGTGGCTGGACCGGGCGCCGCTGGGGAGGAACGAACAGGGGGTATGGTGGCGCCGGCACGATGAGTACGTGCCCACGAACGCGGGGGCGGGATGCTGCGGCCGGTGACGTGTTGCCGCGTTGGGGCGGCGGCGATGCCGGGTGCACTGGCGGCGCTGCTGGGGAAGTGCCCGCTGTGCGTGGCGGCGTGGGTAGCGGCGACAACGGGCTTGTGGATTCCGGGAGAGTGGATCCAGGGCGCCGTGGCCGCAGCGGCGGGGTTAGCGGCGGGTTGGGCCATTTGGCGGCGGCGGTATGGTGAATTGGGAGGGAGATCCGCGCATGGCCACTTTCAGAATGAGACAGCCGTGGACACCCTGGTGGCTGGCAGTTCCCCTAGGGGCGGGTTACCTGGGCTTCGGATACTTGCTGCTGCGGTCCGCGCAGGAAGCATGGCAGTATGAGCGGCTGCTGATTCCCGCATATGTGCTGCTGGGATGGTGGGCGATACCGGCCGCGGTGAATGCAAGGGTGATCACAGCGGGACCGGAGGGGGTGCGGGCGGCGAACGGCCCGATCCCGAAGGGGCGGACGGTATGGGCGGCGCGGCGGGATATCCGCTGCTGCACAGTGCGGACGCAGTATGCACTGTTCCGCTCCCGAGCCAGCGGAGAAATGGCGCGCGTTGCCAACTATACGGCGGGCGTGGAGACGTGGGAAGGAAAGCAACTGGACATTGCGTATCCGTATCTGGACCATCGAGAGGCCGCCGAAGCGGCGGCGCGGCTGGCGGAGGCGCTGAACCAGAACCGGGCGCTGGCGCGTATCCCGGTGCAGGAGGCTCGCTATGCACCGCACGAGGAGGGGAACTGGCGGCGGCGGGTACTGGCGTGGACGGGAGCGTTTCTTGGCGCGATTCTCGCGGGCGCGGCCTGGGAGTTGGCACGCTGAACAGGCCGCCGGTTATCCGGCGGGGCGGGGCCCGGCGGCCTGGAGGTAAGAGACGGCGCCTGCGTCGAGGTCCGGAAAGGTGACCGTGCATTCCCCCGATTGGGTATGGCAGTCTACACGCGCATAGCCTTTGTCATCGAGAGCGCCTTCGACGATATCGCCGCCCGGAAGAACGAGGCGGAAGCGTTCCCAGGGTATGGGATTTCCATCTTCTCCCACGAGTTCGATTTCGATCCAGTGTGCGGGAACGGATGGGCTGAGGGGACAAGGGAGTACAACCGCATCAGGGGGCAGGGAGGAAAATTCATTGGCCATGGTTTATTTGTCCTTTCGACTCCCAGGCGGAGCGAGCCCAGCGGGAGAAACGTTGCACGCGGTCCGAGGGTAGGCCGCCCGTGGAGAGGAAGGCGATTTCCTGGATGGTGGGGTGGGGAAACTGGAAGCCGTCGCAGTAAAGGAAACCGGCTTTGAGGTAGTCGATGATGTCGTGTTCGGAGAGGAGTTGGAAGGCAAGGGCGCGGGCGATACCGGCCTGCACACGAGGGAGGAGAAAGCCCGGGTCCGCGGGCCGGCCGGCAGCGGCGAGGAGTTCGTGGATGGTGCGGCAGGCACGTTGGAGAAAGGCATCCCGGCGTTGACGCCGCATCGCTTCGAACTGGGCGGCACGAATCGTGAGCATAGGATTAGTGCATGGGGCAGTTGGTTAATTGCCGGCAATGGCGGCAGACATTGCGTTGCGCGTTGCAATGGGTGCAATAGACAACTGTCCGGGCAGAGCCGCCGCCGCAGGAAGCGCACTGCGCATCTCTGGTTTTTTGACGCTTGACGTTTTGCTCCAACTGTTCCCTGACTTCCCTTTCATATTTTTCCTGCCTGAGCAGTTCCTTCTTTTCCTGGGAAGACAGTTCTCGCGGTTCCTTTCTTTTCGTATTTTGCGCGCCGCTGGAACCGGTGACGAGCGAGAAATCCACGAGAGTGTCCGACTCCAGAGCGAAGACCCATTGGCGCTGCGGGGACCATGCTTCGATCTTTTTCAGCCGGGCGATGGCGCAGGCGGCGCCGAGGTTCCATTTGGGCGGCGCGAGAAAGAGAGGGGCGATTGCGTCCGGATTGCAGCAATGGAGGGTCCATTGCCACTCTTCGTCGAATGAGAAGTTCCAGTGGCCGATGTGGTAGGCATGCTCATCCAAGATGGCCTGCGCAGAGGTGATGTGCAGGACTATTGTGCCGAGGTGGCCATCGCCGCCCGCGACCACACCCTTGATGAGACTGTCCGCATTCCCGCCCTTCTCCGTGAGAGCTTGGATTTTTTGTTCCGCTGTTGTATAGCGGTCCATCATGTCCTGGGCCGCCTTGGTGCGGTCCGCGAGCCGCCGGATTTTAGCTTTGACGGCGTCCACGGTTGGGTTGTTGATGAAACCGTATTCGGCGTTTTGATTCCAATTGGCGAAGTTGGAGTTGGCCGCCACTTTTTTCTTTTCGTCGACCAAGGCTTCGTGCAGCGTCTTGATCTCCTTTTTCAAGTCCGTGAGGGCGGGATCGTGCGGACCGGCCAGGCGCAGCGTGTGCGTCCGGAGAGCTCCACAGAGGACGGTGAGTTCCGCGGTGCGATCGACAAACTGCTGCGCCAATCCCTTTGCCTGAAAGACGGTACTGCCGGGCCGGGTAATCCCATTCAGGGCCTGCCGCCAATTCGCGCAGGCGTCTTCGGCTTCCCTGGCCGTTTCGATCATCAGGTCCGTGAGGTTACCAAGGAGGGTGAGTTCCTGGCCGAGGTAGTTGGAGTTAATGCCGAGGCGATTGTAGTAGCAGTTGGTGAGGAAGAACTGTTTGAGATGAGCAGAGTCGCAGAGGCGGGAGACGAGGTCGGCGTCCGGGTGGTAATAGCTGTGATGGCCGCAGGAGATGAAGCCGCGGCGGGCCTCGGTTTGGGCAAGGAACTCGGCGGAGGTGCTGTTGCGGCTGCCATGGTGGCCGCACTTGAAGGCGCAGAGGTGGGAATCGCCTTTTAACGCGGCAATGAATTTGTCTTCGTGCACGGATTCGAGGTCGCCGCCGGTGAAGTAGCGAAATTTACCGTATTCGAGAAGGATGGCGATGCTGTAGTTGTTTTCCTCGGAGGGCGTGTCCCCTGCGGAGTCGATGTGTAGACAGGTAAGTTTCAGTTCCGGGTTCTTAGAATTGGAGACGGCGAAAGTGGTTCCGGGCTTGATGGTCATACCGCGGTCGCCCACAAGTTTTTTGAACCGGGCGATGATCTTACGCAATTGTTCCTGGTCTTCGACGTCTTCAGCGCTTTCTTTCTTGAATTCGGTGTCGATGGTCTCGGATTTGTCCTCCGGCGCCTCTTTTTTTTCTTCTTCTTTCTCTCCCTCAATTTCCACTTCACAGAAGCGGCGGCCTTCGGCGTATTGTTCTTCGGAGAGATCGTCGAAGGTGAACTCTTTGGCAAAGGGGTCAGGGAAGAGGAGGGGGGACTGGCGGTCGATGATTTTGCCGACGGTGATGGGCCGATCCGTTTGGGAGTTTTTTTCGTCTTCGAGAACGCGGATGAGACCTTCAATGTGATCGGCATCGTGGTGAGTGCAGATCATGAGGTCCACGTTCCGCACGTTGATTTCCCGAAGGTAGCGAACGATGGTGCCGCCGCCGCGGGTGTAGCGTCCGCCATCGATGAGAACAGTAAAGGAGACGACCTCATTTTCGAGTAGCATGATGAGCGTCGCCTCGCCTTGGCCGACGTCAATGTGGTGGATCATGAGTTCCTTGGGAACCTCCACATTGATGGTGTTTTTCAGGGAACTATCGCCTAAGCCGCCAACATTCTTGAGGTTTACGTTGGCAAACAGGCTCTTTTTCCCGGTTGTTTTTCCGATGGAAAATAAATCGCCGCTATCCATGAGGCGGCCCTGCCGGCGGCACGGCCCCGGAGAGATCGTGCACGTCTTCCAGTTTCTGGCGGGTTAGGGCGTCCAGTGTGCCGGTTTGCGGAATGTGCAGGCGGGCCTGAAAGGCGAGAATGGCAGCGGCGGTTTCTTCGTCCCATTCGCCGGAAGGAGGCGTGCGCAGGAAGCCGAGGTTGGCGAGACGGTTTTGGACACCGCGCGTTTCGGAAATAGGAAGGAGGAGACTGAAATTGAGGGTGTAGACGGACTGGTCGGCGAGGAGGAGTTGTCCAGAAATCGCGTTGGCCGGGACGAAGACTTCCAGGTTGCCGGAGGAGTCAGTCACACCGGAAGTGTCGATACCGTCGATGGTGAGCGTGTAACGGAGATTGGCCTTGGGTTCGCCCTCGACCAAGAGTTGGAGACGGAGTTTGGGAGGGATGCCGAGGCGGCGGAAGAGATGCCGCTGGTCCATGAGGCAGGGCCGGGAGAAGGGCACTCGTTCGGGGAGAAAAAGAACGTCTCCCTCCTCCAGGATATTCATGTACTTCCGGCGAGCAACCAGATCCTTATTTTCCGGTAAATTCCAGATCTGTTCCGCAGAAAAGCCAGTGTATCCGGCTACGTCAAAGATATTTTCGCCGGCGGCCAATATGTGGCTTTGGGGCATGCAGTCTCTTCATTGTACGCCTGCCCGCCGCCACAAATTCGCTTATAGAAAGACGCTTATTGACAGGTGACCCCATTGATGGAAAACGAAGCAGGCGAAGCATTTGCGCCGCTATATGTTCCCTGAAACCCGATCTGTACAGAAGCGCCAGCAGGCACCTGCCCGTTATACGGAGCGCTCCGCACTGTAACCGCCGAACCAGCTTGGCTGACCGTTCCATTCCACAAGTTGGTAATGCGCTGCGAACCAGGGAAGGCCCAGAGGAGGGTCCAATTCGTCCAGGGAGAAGTACCCTTATTGGTGATAGTCAGGTTCGTGACAAAACCGTTGCCCCAGTCACTTGCGACTGCGTAACCAACGGAGCAGGCTGCGGGACCCGGCGTTGGGGTAGGGGTTGGTGTAGGCGTCGGTGTCGGGGTCGGGGTCGGGTCCGGCGTGGGGGTTGGTGTAACCCCGGTTCCACCGGAACATGGCGTACCGTTGAGCGTAAAGGCAGCCGGCTTGGCGTTGGTCCCGGAATAAGCGGCGTTAAAGCCGAGAGTAATGGATGCGCCATTGGCGATCACGGCATTGCCCGCATCGCGAATGGTGACATTTTTACCCGTCTGCGTATAGTTCCCGTTCCAGGATTGGGTAAGCGACTGGTTGCCGGCGAAAGTCCAGGCGAGTTGCCATCCGTTGATAGCGGCGCCGGAACCGTTCGTAATGGTAATGTCCGTGGTAAACCCGGAGCCCCAATCGTTGCGGTTTATGTAGGAGATGGCGCATCCGACGACGGGAGTCGGGGTTGGCGTGGGATTGGGGGCCGGATCCGGCGGAGTGGTCGTCCCGCCGCCGGTCGCTGCCTGGATCGTTGCCAATTTGGTTTGTTTTGCTTGGTTGACCGTGTTCCAATCGTCGTTTAGGATTCCGCCCGTATCGCCGGAATTCGGATTCCAGCTCCAAAATGTCCAATTGAATCCCGCCGTGCCCGTGCCGAGATAGGCGATCAGCGTGTCGAACCACTTCTGATCCGATGCCGTCTGGAGTTTCGTCCCGAATTCACCCACGAGTACAGGGGCGATGTTTTCCTTTTTCAGGTAGCCCCAATGCCGGTCCCAGATGCCGGCGAGATTGGCCGGATAGTTGGCCGCAGAGAAGTACGACTGATTGTAAACGCTAGCCGGATAGTCGTGGGTGGAATAGACAACGCGATTCGCAACGCGCAATTGCACGGGGGCCGTGCCAGCGCCCATAAGGTTTCCGCCCCACCAGTAGAAGTTGCCGTTGTAATTTTCGACGCCTTCCACAATGATCAAAAGGTCCGGATTGATAGTCAGAATCGCATCTCCGGCGCGCTGGGCGGCCGACCGCCAGTCCACCGAGGGCACGCCGCAACCCCAGCAAGCCGAGCCGTGGGGTTCATTGTGCAGATCCATACCAACCACCGTGGCATTGCCTTTGTAGCGGGTCGCAAGCATCTGCCAGTCGGAGATCCAGCGGGCTTCCGGATAAGCGCCGGTATACCAAAGCTCCGACTGTCCCCCGGAATCGGGACGATGACGATCGAGAATGATCCGCAGACCGATTTGCCCGGCATAGGCTACGATTTTGTCCATAATCTGCAGCCCGGACAAGCCCGCTAGATCCGGATTCTTGCTCAAGTCGATACTGTTCGGCGTGCTGCCAGCGTCAAAGAGTTGGTTCGAGTACGGAAGCCGGATGGCGTTATATCCGAGACTCTTCATCTGGTCCATCATGTCTTTGTAGCCGCGCGACCACAATCCATGAGGCGCATAGTTGGCCGTTTCCAAACCGAACCAATTGACTCCCGCTATTTTGACGGGCTGATTCGCGGAATCCACAATCTGACTGCCGAGGGTGTGCCAATAACCTTCCCCAGCCGCAAAAATCAGACTGCTACAGGCCGTTCCAGCAAGCAATGCAAGCTGGGACAGGCGTTTCCACACGAATCGCGAGGTCATCCACATTCTCCTGTTTACTTTTCACACACGCTCTATCAAACGAAGGACCAATCGACGGCCGTACGAACAGTCAACGACTTAGAATACTAAGACCCCCGGGAGTAGCCTTTCGTTTTGACACGGTGATAGGAATTTTTTACCGGCTACTCACCGGACGGATATGGTGGTTCCGGCCTGGGATTTGAAGGCGCCGGCAGTGACGGACAGAGGTACGGCTTCCCCCAACGGGGAGCCTTGCGGGACCCGGGCGTTCAGTTGATAAACGCCGGGAAGGATGCGGCCCGCGAATAGAATTTCTGCCTCCCGGTCGCCGAAAAGAACACGCGGTTGTAGAGAGGGAGTGCCCGCGTTGTCCGGCTTACCCAGGCCAGTGACGAAGAAAGTCAGGATATCGCCGCGAGCCACGGGAGAAGTTGCGGAGTTCGGCGTATCGGCGCCGGCATTAATGGCCGCCGCAGGTCCGGCTCCGCCGCTCCGAGTGAAAATGCCGGGATTGGCGTCGGCGACGGGCAGATAGATTTCATTGCTGGGCTGCCCAAGAAACCCCAACTGAAGGCGAACCGTGCCGCGAATGTCGACGGGAAGAACGGCCCCGGCCTGCCCGTGGACCGCGTATAGCATCTCCGCCGGCTTGCCATCCACCAAAACGGACACGTCGCCGACGCTCAAAGGGAGTTTACCGGCGGCATCGAACTGCGCGGAGGCTAATTCCGCAGTACCAAAGTCCGACCCAAAAACCGCAATGATCTGTCCCGGCGATACGGCGCCTGCCGCAAAACTCGCGCCATGCAGTACAGCAGAGGCCGCTAGTTTGGGTGCGGGAGGCTTTCCTAATAGGATGTAGTTGGTTTGCCCGGCGCGCAATGTGAACGGGATGGTCTGCCGGACGCCGTCCACCGTCACAAGAGCCTCGTAGTTGCCGCCGAACCCACGGAAACGAAGAACGCCGTCGGCGTCGCTTCGGGCCTGTACGTTGGTCCACCACTTCTTATAGACAAGGTCGCGCCAAGCCTGCGCGGCCGGCTTGGGGCTCCAGTCATTGCGCCAGAGCGCCGCATTCGGACGGAAATGATTTCCTTCCCAGAAGCCCCACAAGGTGACTCCGCTTAGCGCCGGGTGGCTAAAGGCCACGGTCAGAAAGTCAGAAAGATACTCGGCCTGCAGGTCGGGGTCCTCAACATCGACGTCAAATTCAGTGATCTGGAGGTCCCGTTTGTAGGCCGCATACCGGTTTAAGAGTTCATACATCCGTACGGGATCCGTCAACTGCCACTGCATATGGGCCTGCAGACCAATGCCTTGGACGCCCGCACCGGCGCCATCCAAAGCCTGCATCACCGAATCAAAACCGGCCTGATGCGGCGTATCGTTACCGCCTCCTTCCAAGAGGTTGTAGTCGTTGACGTAGAGCCGGGCTTGCGCATCCGCGGCGCGAGCTGTTTTGAACCAAGCCGCCATGACCGGATTGCCGAGAATTTTCTGGAGATCTGTATTGGTGACGGGTTCATTCAACACATCCCACTCCGAAACCTTTCCGGCAGCGGCAGCGGCTTCCTCCGCGATATGTCTGTCGATTTCTGTTTGCAATGCCGAAGGACTAGCGGAAAGGGCACGCAGGTAGCCCGGCAGGTATTGCCAGCCCGGCCAGACCAGATTGTGCCCGCGTACCTGCTTGATTCCATTCGTTTGCAACCAGTCCAGCCCGCGGAGAGCGCGGTCCCGGTCCGTGATCCACTCGGTCCATTTCAAATCGTTTTCAGGTGTTGCGCGATTGAAATTGGCAAGGAAAGTCTGCCGGTAGGCGGCGGCGCCGGCGTCCGCGGACAGCAGCATCGCGGACTGGACCGCCGTACCGAAACCAAACTGGTGGGCCTTCATCCGTATCTCTACATCGGTATTGGCCAGGAGTTTACCGTTGTCATCACGAAAGACGACAACGGCGTCTCCCTTTCTCTGGTTTTCGATCCGGCTTTCGGCATCCGGCTTCCAGGATTTAACCGCAAATCCTTCGTATGGATACCCTGACAAAGCGAGATCTTTTACCTTAGCGGCGGGGCCATAGTTCACGAGTTGCAGGCCGGCGATTTCGATTTCCTGCGGTCCGTATGAGATCCAGAATTGGACCGAATAGGTGCCGGCGGCGTTTGTTTTTGCCGCACGGAAAGGAATTTGGAAACGCTTCCACTCCTGACCGGCCGAGAGGAACCATTCTGCGGATTTCTGGTACGGGGACTGGTCCTCCTGCACGACAAAACGGGTATGAGCCTGGCCGAAAACGGCCGAGATACTGCGTACCCACACCGTGGCGAGCAAGAGATCTCCTTTTTCAATCCCCAGCAGGGGCGCGCCGGTAAGAAAGAAGTCGTAGGGATTGCCGGTCCCGGAGGGGTAAGGAGTTTTAAGCCGCCAGACGCGGGAAAATGGCTGGCCCGACACGTCCAAGACTGTCCAGTTTTCGGGCCCCAGACCCTGTAGACGGAACTGGGAAGTAGGGTCAGAAGGAAATAGCGGAGCACCCGTCTGGGAAAAAGCAGGTAAGGTAATCAGAAAAATCGGGAGAAATCGGCTAAAAAACTGGCGCATAAATCCTTTCCATCCTGTGGCCCATTTCTTTTATCGACTTATTTGCTCCGAACCTTCAGAAGTTTCTCAAAACCGCCGATTAGCTCCTAAGGGCTGACATTCGCCGTAGCCCTCCGGGTTGACTAGGGTAATTCACAACGGCGCAATCTGGCGGTTAGCGTACTGGCCGTTCACTGCGACATGAAGTGATCGCCACGCCATACCTCCCAAATTTTCAGGATAGGCAAGCCAATGACAACACTCTTACCGCAAGACATTGCACAGCTCGCTAGTGACGCGGATTTTGCCCTGAAGCAGTACCGTACATTCGACCGCCCCACCCGCGCCAAACCACCGGCTCCGGATCCAGCGACCGAAATTCATGCGATCGCGCGTGCTATCCAAAAACGGCCGGCGCCCGTAGAAGCCGGTATTGCCGACCTTATTATTCCGCCCGTCGAATACGACGTTTCCCGCGTGGATCGACCCTTCCGGGCGCTGGACGCACTTCGCAACATCCGGCAAAGTAGACTGCGCACTCAGAGAAAAACCACCGTCGCACTCTTTGCCTCCGCCGGCGGTTGCGGCGTGACGACCATTGCGGCTACGCTGACCCGGCTGTTAAGCGGCAGCAGGGAATCCGTTGCACTGGTGGACGATGCTCCGCAATCTTTGCTCGGCGTCTACTTCGGCCTTCGCGGACTTAGCGCCGGCGTGCGGACGCTTCTGCCGCCGGAATCCAGCGCAAGAGCTTCGGTCCATATTGTTAACCGCCCTCGTACTGCCGGGGAAAACTGGGTCACGGGAGCGTGCCAGCAACTGGACGGTGAATTCGACCGGATGATCGTCGACGTTTCGCCGGCCTTTCCGCAAAATTATCTGCAAAGCGTTTTGCGCGACGCCGTTGCGATCGTGCCGATACTTCCCGATGTCCGGACGGCGAGCCGGCTGGATCCTCTATTGGAACGGCTTACGGCGCTCAGCAGCGATTGCGGATCACCGCTGCCTATCTATTTGTTGCTTTCACAGTTTGATCCCAACGTCCGTCTCCATTGCGAAATTGAGGATTGGCTTCATGGCTCTTTTGGGTCGATGGTGCTGCCTCTCACCCTGCGCCGGGGAGATGAAGTATCGGAAGCGATGGCGGACGGCGGCACAGTCATCGACTATGCGCCCAATTCCGGGATTGCTAGTGACTTCCGCGCGCTTGCCGCGTGGATCAGACAACTACCCACGATCGGTTTGCAGGAGTAATGGAGTGTCCACGCTCATTCACAATTTCAGCTTCAAGGCGCTGCTTATAGCGCTGGTGCTCGGGGGCCTCGGCTTGCTGGCGACGCTCCCCCTCAGTTGGAGCGACCAATTGATTATCGGCATTGCTCTCTATGCCTTCTGTGTGTATCTCAACAGCACGTCCCGCAGCTATCGCGTGACGCTGATTCTCATTCTTCTTTCCCTCTTCTGCACTACCCGCTACTGCATCTGGCGCTACCTGGAAAGCTGGCGGTTCCTGGATGTGCAGGGCTCGGCGGCCATTTCGGTCGATCTAATCTTCGTCGTGCTTTTGTTGGGAGCGGAGACCTACGCGGCGGTTATTCTCGCGCTCGGCTACTTCCAAGGTTTGAAACCACTGGAGCGGAAGCCCATTCCCCTGCCCGAGGACACGGCAAAGTGGCCGACGGTGGATGTTTTCATTCCGACCTACAACGAGCCCCTAGAAATCGTAAAGCCAACCGTAATGGCTGCATTGAACATGGATTATCCGCCGGACCGCTTCCAAGTCTATATTCTGGACGATGGACGCCGCGACGAGTTTCGCCAGTTCGCCGAACAGTACGGCGTGACCCATGTAACGCGCGCCGACAACCGGCATGCAAAGGCAGGCAATATCAATGCCGCCTTGAAGAACACCAGTGCGGATCTGGTGGCCATCTTTGATTGCGACCATGTCCCGACCCGATCATTCCTGCAGTTGACCGTGGGCTGGTTCCTGACCGACCAAAAACTGGGCATGGTGCAGACGCCGCATCACTTTTACTCGCCGGATCCATTCGAGAAAAATCTCGACATCTTCAAAGAAGTGCCCAATGAAAGTTCCCTTTTTTACGGGATTGTCCAGGATGGGAATGATTTTTGGAATGCCGCGTTTTTCTGCGGTTCGTGTGCGGTCATCCGTCGTCCGGCGCTTGCCGAAATTGGCGGCGTTGCCGTAGAAACGGTCACAGAGGATGCCCACACTTCGCTGCGCATGCAGCGGAAGGGCTGGGGCACCGCCTACATCAATATCCCGCAGGCAGCCGGGCTGGCAACGTCAACGATGGCCGACCACATTGGACAGCGAATCCGCTGGGCGCGCGGCATGGTACAGATTCTGCGCGTCGACACGCCTCTATTCGGCAGCGGACTCACACTGGCGCAGAGGCTGTGCTATTTCAACAGCGTTGTTCATTATCTCTACTCCCTACCCCGGCTGATCTTTCTCACGGCGCCGCTGGTCTACCTGCTGCTCGGCTACAGCAACATGTATGGATCGGTATCCACCATTCTTGCCTATGCGCTGCCGCACCTGGCATTGGCGACGCTGACGAACTCCCGCATTCAAGGCCGGCACCGCCACTCTTTCTGGAACGAAGTGTATGAAACCGTGTTGGCCCCGTTCATTCTTCTGCCGACTATGGCTGCGTTGATCAATCCGAAATGGGGCAAATTCAACGTCACATCGAAGAGCGTCACGTCCGAACGCACTTATCTCGATTGGCATGTCATCTGGCCATTCGCACTGCTTTTGGCCCTCAATATCGCGGGAATCATCGTGGGCGTCAGCAAGGTGCTCGAAGACCGGGAGACGCTGCCAACCATGGCAATCAATATCTTCTGGTCCACGTTGAATGTTGTGGTCCTAGGCGCCTCTGTCGCAGCGGCAACCGAAAAGCGGCAGTTGCGATCCTCCATCCGCGTGCCCGCAAAGATCGCATTGGAATGCGTACTCCCCGACGGCCGCACCTTTCCCACCGTCACTCTGGACATCTCCACCACCGGCCTGGCGCTCAGTCTGCAGGAAGCGACCGGCATACGGCCGGCCGATTTACTCGTACTCCGGTTTTTGTTGCACGGTAAGCCGGTCGATATTCCGGCTTTCGTCATCAGTTCGGAAGATTCCATTCTACGCGTGGTTTTTCACCAACTGACGCTGGACCAGGAAGAGAAGATCGCGCTCCTGATGTTCTCCGGCGCCGACTTTTGGAACCGCTGGAGGAGGACCGGAGAAGACCGGCCGCTCTATAGCTTCCTGCGAATTCTCGAGATTTCGACGAAGGGTCTTATGGCTATCCCTGCCAGCCTATTCGGCTCCATTGCGGAGGCGAGCAAGGGAGCGCCTTCCGGACGCGCCTCCCGGCGGCCCGTGCTGCCCGTGGTGGTTCTTTTTGCCGTGTTGTTTGCCCTGTTGACGATGCGGGCCTCCGGCCAGCCCGTCGCGGTTCCGCCAGGACCCGGCGGCGAGTCCAAGCAGACCTTTGATTCCGCAGTCAGCTTCCGCGATGCCGGTCGCGCAGCTGGTCTTTCGTTGCGAGGGCGGGAAGCGACCGCGGCTTTCGATTTCTCGATACCCGTCGCGCAATTGGCAACCGAGGCCCGGCTGGATCTCAGATACCGGCTCGCTCCGGCGCTCAATCCCGAGGCCAGCCGCCTGGAGGTGCAACTGAACGGGTCTCCGGCCGGAGCCGTGCTTCTCAAGCCCTCGAGTACGGACGAACCGGAAGTGGCGACACTCACCCTCCCTGCCGAACTCCTAACGGCGAACAACCAGATTCAGTTTCATTTATTGGCCCAGTGTGAAGACTGCAGCACCAAGGATGAACGACGGTTGATCACGCAGTTGGAAGCGTCTTCCGCGATTGTCTACTCTGGCGCGATTCTCCCCGTTCCGAATCGGCTGGAACTACTGCCGCAACTCTTCTTCGATCCCGCCGCCCAAGCAGTCACCCGGATTGGCGTACACTTCTCCGCTCCGCCCAGCCGGGAAATGCTGACTGCGGCCGGCGTGGCCGTCTCCTGGTTCGGCATCCAGGCCGAACGAGTGGCCACTGAATTCCACGTGAGCATAGGGGAGCCGCCGCCCGGCAACATGATCTGGATCGCCGACCGTTCCAAAGGTGAACTGGCGGCGCTCCGATGCCCGCTCCCGGAAGGCCAGGGAGTGGCAATCTGCCCGCATCCGGCCGATCCATCGGCGAAGGTACTTGTGATATTCGGAGACAGCGGCACGGAGGCGCTCCAGGCCACCCGGGCCTTTGTATCCGTGAAGGGACTGAAGGGCGAGTCGTTTTCCGCCGTTCCGTCCAGCCCAGCACGTTTGGCGCCTTATGAGGCGCCGCGGTGGCTGCGGGCCGGCACAAGCGTACGATTCGCGCAGTTTTCTTCCTCCGACCAGTTCCGGGTGGCGGGAGCCGGTAGTACGAAACTCTATTTCCGGCTGCCTCCAGACCTTCACTTTGCCACTCGCAGCATGGTGCCCCTGCGCACTGCCTTCCGCTGGCGACGGATTCCACCGGCAACGCCAGCCAAATTGCGCGTCAGCCTGAATGGGACCTTGGTGGCCCGGCGGTCCTACCGGGAGCCCAAGGCAGGTGAACTCATTCACGAAACCCTACAGGTATCGGTCTCGGCGCTCTATCCAAGGAACACGCTGACTTTTGAACTGGAGTATCCGGAATTGCCGGCCAGCGTGAACCCGGAGTTCGAGATCGATACGGATTCCACCCTCGATCTGCGCGGCGTGGAACACTTCACCGAAATGCCGCGGCTGGATCTTTTTGCCAAGGCGGGATTTCCGTTCACGCGCAGAGCTGATCTCGCGGAAACCGCCATCGCGCTCTCGGCAAACGCCTCTCCGGCGCAGATGAGCCTGGCACTCAATGCCGTCGCCTTTCTGTCCAGCCAGACCGGCAGCCCAGCCACATGGATCTCCTTCATTAATACCCGGGAAATCGAACGAAGCCAAGGCAAGGATATTTTGATGATTGGCACGCCACAGGATCAGTTCGACCTGCAGACGAAGACGGCCGCCGTTCCTCTGCTGTTCCAGGACGGCTCTTTCCGGCTCACGGAACCGAAGCAGATATACAACCGCTACTTTGCCAATCCCTGGTTTGGGTATGGGTGGGAACGGGCACAGATCAGCCAATTTCTGGGCCGCGAGGGATCGGTGCAGGCCGTTCTCCAAGGCGCTGAACTGGCGGCAGAACACGACCGCAGCCTTGTACAACTGCTTGCAGCCAGCGATGCCGACGCGTTCGGTATTTTCCCTGCGATCGAGGCCGCCGCCGCGACGGATGACATATTTGGCAATGTCAGTTTGCAGCGAGCGGGGAACTATCAATCATTCCGCCTGACTGACGGAGCGGGCTCTTCCGGCAATCTCGGATTACTGCGTTCCTTCGATCACTGGATGACGAAGAATCTTCTTTTTATCCCTTTCCTGGTACTGCTGTGCGTACTTCCGCTAGCGCCGATGATTGAAACCTTTGTAGAACGGCGGCGAAAAGCCCGCCTGCAATACAACGAGGAGTTAACGGTATGAAGGTGCAAGGCCTGATCTCAATATTTCTGACGCTGTTCCTGACATTTCAGGCGCTGGCGCAACCCGTAGACCCGGCGCTGCTCCCGCTCTTCCAAAAAGCACGCGCGTTGGAGGGGAGGGGCCGGCTGGATCTCGCCGTGAAGGCCTGGCAACAGGTGCTGTGGAGCGATCCCAAGAATACAGAGGCACTCGGCGCCTTGGCTCGCCTGTCCAAACAAACGGGTGAAGAAGGCCTGGCGAAGGCTTATCTTGAACGGCTCCGGCGACTGGCGCCGAATGCAGCGATACCTGAGCCGCCACGTACGGCAGCGCGTGACGCCCGGTTCCGGACTGCCGAATCGCTCGCGCAGGCAGGCAGGTATGAAGAATCTGCCAAGGCATATGAACAGATCCTAGGGAAAGAGACGCCGACCGGAACCGTGGCCGTGGAATACTACGAGACGGTCGCAGGAGTGAAAGGCCGCACAGCGGAGGCTCTAGCCGGGTTGGAACGCCTGCTCCGGACAGAGCCCAATCGCGCCGAATACATCCTCGCCCTCGGCCGGGTTTCGACCTACCAACCGCAGACGAGAGCGCGCGGGATCCGATTGCTCCAAAGTATTCCCGCCGGCAGCCCGCAGAGCGCCAAGGCTCGGCAGGCACTCCGGCAGGCCCTGGTCTGGGAAAATGGTTCACCCTCATCGCTCCCGGCCCTTCGGGAAATGCTGACGCAGAATCCCGACGCCGAGTTGACAAAATTAGCCGACGCCGCCTCCGCAGCCGTGACTAAGCCTTTGGCTCAGAGCCCCCAGGAGGCGCTGGGCTACGAGGCCTTGAACGCGGGGAAAGTCGACGCCGCTGTCACGCATTTTGAGAAGGCGCTGCGGGAAACGCCTCGCAGCATGACCGCGCACGCCGGCCAGGCCTACGCGCGCATGAAGCAGCGCGACTGGGCCGGAGCCGTGAGCGCCTGGGACCAGGCTCTCCGGCTCGGACCTGCCAATAAGCAGTACGCGGCGGCGCAGGCCGAGTCGCGGTACTTCCTGGCGATGGAGGAAGGCACGAACGCCCTGGCACAAGATCGTACCGCGTCAGCCGTTACGAGTTTCCGGGCCGCCCTAGCGCTTCGGCCCACGAGCATTGACGCGCAGCGAGGACTTGCTGGCGCGTTGATGGCCGGCGGAGAGGACAAGGCGGCCGCAGCTATCTTCGCAACATTGACCGCTGGTTCCAGCAGCACCAGCGGAGATTGGCGTAATCTAATCGCGGCCCGAGCAAAATCGGGCGGGCAAAAGGAAGCTCTCGCTCTCTGGGCGAAAGCTCCCGAGGAAGTACGAACGGCTCTGCGCGCTGATTCGGAACTGCAACTGCTTCTAGCGGGTGCATTTCTGAACGAAGGGCAGGCAACCGAGGCGGCGGCGGGCTATCAATCCGTCGTAGCCGCCGATGCTGGGAACGTTGTGGCCTGGGAAGGACTGATTGCGGCCCTGATGGCAACGAAGGAGGAGACGAAAGCCTACGAGGCCCTGTCGAGCATGCCTGCGAAAGTCTACGCCGAGGCTGTCGACCGTCCCGGCTTTCTGCGCTCCGCGTCTCTGCTTCAAATGCACTTGGGCCGCTACGACGTTGTGGAGTCGCTCCTTCTGAAATGGATTGCCCGCGAAGGCTCCGACAAGGTACCGGCCGATATCAAGACGCAGCTTGCCACAATCTGGCTGCGGCAAGGAAAAGCGGCCGAAGCGGAGAAACTTCTGCGGGAACTGCTAGCCAAGGATGCGAACAACGTAGAGGCGACACGGCAGTTGCTGGCAGCGCTCCAGACGCAGCGCCGGTCCGCGGAGGCATTGCTCGAATCGAAACGAATGCCGCCCATCGTGCAGGCGCAATTGCAGCAAGATAGCGACTATCTCACCTTGATCGCTGCCATTAACAGCGATGCCGGCAATCAGGGTGAAGCCCTACGGCTTGTACGAGAGACATTGAGCCGCTTTGAAGCGAAAGGGGAAAAGCCACCCGCTCCGTTGCGGCTTCAACAGGCTTGGCTCCTATTGAACGCGAATGCAGATGGTCGGGAGTTGTTCAGCGTGCTTCGCACGCTCTCCTCCGATGCCAGCCTCACAGCCGATCAACGCACCAGCTATATGGAACTTTGGTCAGTATGGGCGCAACGGCAAGCCGAAGAGGCCCGCCGTTCCGGGAAGTTGGATCGAGCCAGCGCCATCCTGGCGGAAGCCGCGAAGATGTTGCCGGCCGATGCGCGGATTCGAAGCGCCTATGCCGGATCTCTGATGGAAGCCGGCGAGACCAAGAAGGCGCTCGCGGCCTATAAACAATGGGGATTGACCGGAGCAACCCCTGCCGACTACTCGGCAGCCATCGGGGCGGCCATGGCTGAGAAGTCCGAACTGACAAACCGGTGGATGGATGAGGCCATGAAGCGGTTCCCTGCGAACCCGCAAGTGTTGGGCCTGGCAGCCGATCTGTACGCGCAGAAAGGCGACTATGCGCGCGCAGAGACCTACTACCGCAGCGCCTTGGCGCTTGCAGACCGGAAACCCCGGGCGGAAAGGGCCCCCCTGTTTGCGGGGCGCGAACCCGGCAACGCTCTAGGCCGATTGATTGTCGGTGAACAATCCGAGCAAGAGAAGGAAGGCGATCCGGATGCGGAGCGACTGGGCCGCGTACTGAGCGGGGAGCGATCCGCCGATACGCTTCCAGTAGCCGGCTTTACGAACGCACTGGCTGCACAAAAGAGCGAAAGTGACCGTATCGCCGAGCGTCTCCGGGCGATTACGTCCCGGAACACGCCGTCGTTTGACGTGACGACCTCCGTTTCCTCCCGCAGCGGAACCCCCGGCTTTGACCGCCGGACGCTGCAGGAAACCGAGATCGGAGCGAGCACGGTACTGGGAAACTCCATCCGCGCCACTCTGATCGTGCGTCCCACCTCCGTTCGAACCGAAGCATCCGACGGCTCCAGCGAGACGTTCCGTCTTGGCCTGCTGCCGGCGACATCGACCTTCGACGCGCAGAGTGTCTCCGGTCTCGCCGCCGAGTTCCAACTCTCCGGCAATGATTTCGGCCTGCGCGTAGGCGCGAGCCCCCAGGGCTTTCTGGTCAAGAATTACGTGGGCGGTATCCGGTATCGGCCTGGCGGCGGACCCGTCACGTTCCTTGTGTCCCGCGACAATGTGAAGGATAGTCTGCTTTCGTTTGCGGGGAGGCAGGATCCGATCACAAAGCAGATCTGGGGCGGCGTCGTGTCGAACTTGGCGCAGGTGACCGGCAATTGGGGCACGGAGCAATCCGGCTTCTATCTATCGGGCGGGTATGCGGTTGTTACGGGCCAAAACGTACAGACCAACCGTGCCTTCAACGGGAACGGCGGCAACTACTGGCGCGTGCTCCACAATACAAACGGCGCGCTGACCGTCGGCCTTAATATGACGGGCTTGGCCTACGAGAAGAACCTGCGCTACTACACATCGGGACAGGGCGGGTATTTCAGTCCGCAACGTTTCTATATGTTCAACGTGCCGCTCACCTGGCGGGGCTCCTATGGCCAAAGATTTCGCTACGTTGTCAGTGGGGGCTTAGGCACCCAGCATTTCCGCGAAGACAGGTCAGCCTATTTCCCGACGCTTCCGGATTTGCAAAACGCGGTGGCCCTTTTCTACCCTGGACAATCGCAGACCGGGGCCTCTTACTCTGTCGATTTCCGGGGCATTTATCAACTCTCCGAACAATGGTTCATGGAGAGCTTCGTAAACATCAACAATGCGCGCAATTTCACTGCCCAATCGGCGGGCTTCACGGTAAAGTACGGTTTCCGTCCGCGACCGATTGGCACGGAGCCCGGTCCGCCTTCGGTGCCTGACTGGAAAGGTGCGCAGCCGTTTCTTCCGTAGGCCGCCATGTACAGACTCTTCCTGTTGACACTACTGTGTGGAGCGGCTTCCGCCCAGTCTCCTTTCACCTGCACGCGCCTGGATATGCCTGGCGCGGTGCGGGCGGAAGGGCTGGCGGAGCTCATTCCCGACATCATTATAGAGTGTACGGGCGGTACGCCCGGCGCAGGTTCCTCTTCGCATTCCCTCCTTGTCACGGTGCAGGGCGCCTGGGCCACGCGGCCTCCGTTTACTCCACCTGTTTTACCGGGATCACCGCCCGGAACGGTCATGCCCTCCACGCCGCTTTGGAATGAGGCCATGCTTTTGATTGACGACCCCGCGCCGCAAGACCAGATCGCCTGTCTGCCCGCCATCACTTTCAACTCCTGTTCGGCCGGGGGCTCAGCCAATATTTTTCCGGCGCGGCGGTTGGAAAACAATCTGATCGGATTCACGGACATTCCGTTGAGCCCGCCTGGAGCCGGCAAGACACGCCGTCTCCGCATCGCCAATCTACGCGTCAATGCTCCGCTGTCGGCCGCAAAGGCGGGATCCATATCGACGGCGGTCCAACTGCACGATTATCGCGGGGACATTGTACCGATAGCGCCGCGCGAGGCGGTTTCGGCGGTCGCGCAGGCCTCCTACAGCATGCAGTTGCTGGATGCCCGCGGTGGGCTTGTCAACGATATCTCGCCCGCTTTGCTGGCCTCGCCGGCTGCTGTACCGCTGAACGCTCCGATCGACTCCCTTTCCTTTTACGCCGTTTTCGCGGAAGGCACGGAAACGGCGTTCCGGAGGCGCAACGTCGCGACCACGCCGGCGATTCCCGGAAGCGTGCAGAGCCAGAACATACCAGGCCTGCTCTATAACACCGAAAGCGGATTCTTTGACACGCGGCTACCGTTGACCAGCGCCCTTAGCGTAGCTGGCTCCGCCGACTCCGGCACGAGGTTGCGGCTCAACATTGAGAACATTCCGAAAAACATATTGGTTTGGGTAAGCATCCGGGATGCCGAAACCGGAACGCGGAATTACGATGCCGACAATCCTAAAGCGCTGCTCACCTATTCGAATCCGAACGGAGACGGACCATTCAGTCCTGTTTCGCCCTATATCCCGGGCTGGTCGCAGATCTATGTCGATGGCGGCAAGGCGCAGGCCGTATGGGAAATCGTTTCGGCCGACCCCACAGCGCTCGACCGCGTCTCCTTCCGGATCGCACTGACATCGCAAGGTTCTGCTGGGACAGGCGCCGCCACGCTACGCGGCAGCATTGCCCCCTTCCTGGAGGGAACCACAACGACGGCTCTATCCGTTGTTCCCCGCTTCCAGGTTCCCGCGACGAACGTGGCGGCGTTCACACTGACAAACTCTCTCCAGACAGCGCCAGCCGCATTTACATCCGCGGCCAGTTTTGCGGGGGCATCCGCGGCCCCCGGCGCATTTACGGCCGGATTCGCAGCCAACATCGCCTCCACAACGGCCAGCGCTCCCTATCCATGGCCCACGTCGCTGAACGGCATCCAGGTGCAGTTGATCGACGCCACCGGCATTTCGCGCTATGCGCCGATTCTGCTGGTGTCTCCGGGCCAGGTCAACTTCCTTATGCCGCCCGAGGTTGCCCCCGGGCCGGTTCTGATCAACTTGATCCGGCAGGGACTGGCCGTCGCCAGCGGTCTGTCCAACATACAAAATACCTCACCGGGGCTTTTCTCAGCCGATGGTACAGGCCGCGGCCTAGCCGCCGGTACGGCGCTACGCCTCACTTCCAGCGGCTCCAATCCCGCACAGCCGCTTGCCCTATTCAACTCCTCCTCCAACCGGTGGGAAGCCGTTCCGATCCCCATCCATCCGGATGAGCCGGTCTACCTGTCCCTTTACGCCACTGGCATCCGGAACCGGCGGGGCGAAGTGACGGCGACTGCCGGCGGCCAGCCCATTCCTGTCATCTATGCCGGCCCCCAGTCCGATCTGCCCGGGTTAGATCAGATCAACCTCGGCCCGCTTCCAGCGTCCCTGCGCGGCCGGGGAGATTTGGAGTTGGTAGTGCGCGTAGACGGATCTGAGGCCAACCGCATTCATATCGCGGTGGAGTGAGGACCGGCGGCTCGCCCGGTTACCCTCGGACGTACCCGGTTGCGAGGAGTTTTCCCTGCCACCGGTGCATCTCATCCGACATTGGCGGCACGCCGGTGGAAGAGATCCAGCGATTGTAGAAGTTGAACAGCGCGCAGGTTGTGGCCGCGAAGTAAATGGCTTCGTCGTCCCACCCAGCCGCGTACAGTGGCTCCATATCGGCCTCGGAGATCGCGGCTGAATCCAGCGTAACTTTACGTACGAACCGGAGCATGGCTTTCTCTTCTTCGGCAAGCGGAGACGCGTCGGCATCCTCCAGAACAGCTGCAACCAGCGATTCGCTGCCGAGAAGCTCAGACGCGGCGGCCGCGTGCGCCTTGGTGCAGAAAGCGCAACGGTTCAGACGGGAGGTATAAGCGGCAATGAGTTCGCGCATACCGGGAGAGATAGTGGCCGGCGTACGAATTACGCCTTGGGTGAAGCGAGCCAAGTGGCCGGTAAAGTCCTCGCCGAAGGCGAAGAGGTCCCAAATTTTCGGGTATTCCGGATGGTTGGCTTTGGTCTTTTCGACCAGCCCCTGGTAGATGCCACCCTCTTTGGGCCGCTGTTCGATTTGGGGAATATAGAGGCTTTTCATTAGAAGATCACCTTGAGTCCGAACTGGACAAGTCGAGCTTGGCCAGCGCTGAGAATACGGCCAAAGTTGGGAGAGGCGAGATCCGCGATGGGGAGCCCGAAGTTGGCATGATTGGCGACATTGAACGCCTCGGCGCGGAACTGCAGGCGAACAGATTCGTGAATACGAAAATTCTTGAGAAGTGAGATGTCGACATTGATGAGCCCTGGGCCGCGGGCGATATTGCGGCCGGCATTTCCGAAATTACCGGCCTCCGTGGCGGCCGAAAGGCGGCGAAAGGGGGCGCGGCTCAGCCATGTTTCCACGGTGCGAGGGCCGCTGTTGGGGTCGCCGATGAGATCCGGCCGGCTGGCAGCATAGCCGGAAATGGGTGGGCTGGTTGCCTGGAGCGCCACGTTGGCTGTGTCATAGACCGTGAAAGGCGTACCGGCATTCGTGGTCATGATGCCGTTGAGTTGCAGACCGAAGGGCAGTTCCCAAAGTCCGCTAGCGACGAAACGATGGCGGGCGTCGAATAGCGATAGGCCACGTTCGGCCGCCAGATTAAAGGGGTTCTGCGCCATGTCATTCTCTCCGGCTAGAGCCTGGGCCGAGGTGAGGTTGAGATTCATCCCGGAAAGGTAGTCAATGGATTTCGAATACCAGTAAGAAAGGTTGAACGCGAACCCGGCGGCATACCGGTGCGACAGGCTGACCTGCGCCGCATTGTAGCTGGAATTCAGGCCGTAGATGAGGGTGGCGGCGGTGGCAAGGCGGCAGGGCCCTCCGTCGGAAGGGCAGTCCGCATTGATGCGCCGGCGGTCCGCATTGCCGGACGTGGCGCCTGGGGCATAGACGGACGGATTCCGCTCCACGGTGCGCGGAAGGCGCGTGCCCTTGGTGCCGACATAGCGGACCTCGAGCACATAGTCTTTGTGCAGCGCCCTCTGGACGGATAAATTCCAGTCCTGGGCGTAGGGTGGACGGGCGGTGGGATCCATGCCCAGCATGGTGGTGGGACTGGCGAAGGTGTTGGCAACGGGGGCCGGCCCGCCAGCATAGGGATTCTGGAAGTTGACGTTGCCCGACTTCTGATTGAACTGTACCCAGGGAACTGCGCTGACGGCGAAGGTGGCGGCGACATTGGCCCCGTTGGAAAATGGATCGTAAAAAATGCCGTAGCCGGCACGGATGGCCCAGAGGCCGGCGCCCGTTGGATCGTAGGCGAGACCGACCCGCGGCATGAAGCCTTTGTAGAAATTGGCGGCAATGCCATCGGAAACGCCGGGGTCTCCAGGAAATAGAATGCCGGTGGGGGCAGAGGGCATCACCTGTGACTGAACTCCGGGAACGAAGGCGTTGAGGCGATTGCGGATCTCGGAGTTGGGGTTGATGGCTTCCCATCGCATGCCGTAGTTGAACGTGAGCTTGCGGTTGACTCGCCACTCGTCCTGGGCGAACAGAGAGCCTCCCCGATTGCGAAGCCCCCGATAGAAGTCGCCTAGGCCCTGGAAGAAGATCTGTGGGGCTCCCAGCAAAAGATTGGCGAAGGCGTCATTGGCAGGAGCGGCAGGCGTGAAGATAAAGAGGCCATTCGGTACCGTCGCCTGGAAGACGTTGATCTGGACGCGGCGGTAACTGCCGCCCACTTTGAAAGAGTGCGCTCCACGGAACCAAGAAAGACTGTCGGCAAACTCATAGGTGTTTTGCGCGGAGGTGCGGGGACCGCTTTGCGCGCCTCCGATGGGAGAGTACCCTGCCACATTGAAGTAGGGCGGGCCCTGGCCGAGCGTGGAGGCGGATTCATAACCAAACCCGAGATCAGCGGGGGCGGTACGGTTGAGGCGGAAGTCAAACAGGAACTGGTAACGAAAGAAGGAGGCACGCGCCGTATTCACAAGCGACGGCGAAAGGACACGCGTATTGGAGAGGACCGCGGAATGGGCGGTCAAATCGTCGCGCGTGGGGAAGCCGGGTACGGGTGCGCCGCGCACGGAAATGGGATTGACGTTATGGCCGCTGGACCAGGAGTAGCGAGCGAAATACCGGTCGTTTTCTGAACGGTTCCAATCGGCGCGGCCTCCGGCCTGGTTGTTGCTGTTTTCGGTGACAACCGTTTCCGAATGCACGGAGGGCGAGGTGTTGCCATTGGGATAGTACTGAATGATGCGGCCGGCGAGCGGATGGATGAGATTGGCCGGGATGCGGTTGTCCGGATACGGCGTGCCTCCGGCAGCGTTGTTGCGCAAGATGATGCCGGTACCGTTGTAGTCGCCTGTTTTTTGCGCGACGGTGGGAACGGCGGCGGACTGCGTGAAGCCTTGCCGGTTGCGGAAACCTTCGTAGTATCCAAAAGCGAAGAGCTTATCCTTTACAATCGGCGCACCGGCGGTACCGCCGAACTGGTTCTGCTTCAACGGCTCGACGCCGCGGGAAAAGAAGTTGCGTGTATCGAGCTTATCGTTGCGGAAGAACTCATAGAGCGTGCCGTGAACGGCATTGCCGCCGCCCTTCATCACCACGCTTGTGGTGGATCCGCTATATCCGCCGAATTCGGGAGGCGCGGTGTGGGTAAGTATGCGGAACTCCATGATGGAGTCGACCGGGATCTTCAGCGCGTAGCCGCCATCGACGCGGTTGTTGATTTCGGAGCCATCTAGCAGATAGTTGTTCGATTCGGGACGTTGGCCGTTCACGGAATAGGCCTGCCCATCCCGCAGGGTACCGCCGATCTTGAGCACACCGGCCGAGACCGGAGCAACGCCGGTCTGCAAAAGCCCGAGTTGCGTGAAATTGCGGCCATTGAGGGGGAGGTCCAGGACTTCGCGGCCGCTGACCGTCTTGCCGAGGATATTGGTGGCGGTATCGACCTGGGTAGCGTCTCCGGTTATGGTGACCGAGCCAGAGAGCGTTGCGAGTTCCATCTGAATATCAACCCGGGAAATTTGGCTGACGACGATGTTAATGGGGCCCTGCGTGAAACGCGCGAAATTGGGGGCCTCCACAGTCAACGAATATTCCCCGACAGGAAGCGCGGGAAAGCGATAGAAACCGGAATCGCCAGTAAATTGCGTCTGAGTGAAACCCGTTTGCGCGTTCTTAACGGAGACGGCGGCTTTGCTCAGAGAACTACCTGATTTGTCGGCGGCCTGGCCTTCCAGAACGCCGGTCGGATCCTGTGCGACGGCGACAAAGGGCATCGCTGCGATGAGGAGAAGTAGATTACGCAACATTGGGCAGACCAGATAGTACTCGTGGCCCTACACGCCGGGCAATAGTGGAAATGCACTAAGGAAGGGCGCGATCCGGTCCGCCGAAGTACCCGATCCACGCCACGAAGATTGCCGAGAGAATGAGCAGGAACGGAATCAGAAATACCCAGACGCCAAAACCGGTAAAGGGGCCCTCACCGGGAACGGCCTTTACATCATCTTCCAGGGACTGCCGGGGAACCGTGACGGCTGCCGCATGTTTTCCGCCAGCCCAATCCTCCGCGACTATCTTTACGACTCCGTTGTACGCCGCGGGAATTTCGATGGCCGCGGCTGACCAATAGGCCGCCCATGCCTTCGGCTTGAGCGAATGGCCGCCCTGCAAGGCAAGAGTAGGAGACTGCATATTCACTTGGCAGTCCGGCGAGCCGCAATGGAAGCGAAGACGGAGGGAATGTCCTCCGGCTTCCACACTAACGCGCCAGGGGCCGATGGAGTGCGTGCCATGCGATGCATACCGAGGGATAGCCGGCGTTTTATAGCGTGTGGCAGCGGGGATGCTGTAGTAGACCGACGCACCCATAATGGCGAGCGAAGCCCAGGTCCAGATCGTCCACCGGCGGACACGGCGCCACGTAAAGTCCCGGACGAGCGGCCGGCTCTTGCGGACAGAAAGATATCCGCCGCTCAGAATCATCGCGGGGAGCGTGAGGCCGAAGAGGCTCCAGAGGAGTTTTCCCGGCAGGCCCGCGAAGTCTCCGAAGTGCAGCGGGTCCGCGCTGTCCTGCCATCTTTCGCCCAGGCTCATGCGGTCCGCACGTTGCACGTGGAGGACAGAGGCGTCGAACGGGTCGAGGGCGACGGTGTTGGCACGATCTCGCACCAGTAAAGCGGCGGATTGGCCGTAGACCAAGGCGGGATCCGCGGAGGTAATGGGAAAGTGAAGGGATGAAATCGTGAGGTCCGGGTATGCCTTTTGGGCATTGCGGAGCAGCGTATCCACATCCGCCAGGGATGGCGAGGGGCCATGGGCAATGAGCCTGTCGCGGGCAATCCGGAGAGGACTAGCGGGAGCGGCGCCGTTGGCGTAAAAGGAGGCGTACTCGATGAAGTACCAGATACCGGTGACGGCAATGATGGCGGCAAAGAGGAAAGCCCATGTCCCAAGGAGCCGATGCACATCGGACCATAGCGCGCGCGGGCCTTTGTGAAACCGGAGTTGGAACAGATTCCGCCAGAAATTTTTGTAGAACAACAGGCCGCTGACGACGGAGAACAGGAGAACGAATCCGAAAGAGGCAACCAGGAACAGGCCGCCGGCAAAGATATTCAGCAGCCGGTGGAAGTCCCGCAGAAATCGTTGAATATTAAAGTAGCTGGTACCACCCTGTACCTGCGCCGTATAGGGATTGACATAGACCCGGCGCCATAGGCCTGACGGAGCTTCCATGACAATCTCCGCGGCGAAGTACCGGTTTTGCGGCGCTGTGATCCAACGCGGACGCCAGTCCGGATGGGCATCCTGCGCAGAGCGGAGCCAGCGGCCCCAGGAGGCGACCTCACCCGCCGGCTGCACCCGAATCACCGGATTTGCCAACCAATCCAACTCATGGCTCAGCACGGCCGCCGCGCCGGAGAAACAGATGACAAAGAGCAGGCTGCCGAGGGACATTCCCAGCCAGCCGTGAATCTGGAACAGGCGTTTGCGCGAGAACCAGGACTCCCGTCCCGGGCCGGCGGAGGTTATGTCCGGTGAGGCGGCATTCATCTTTAGAATCGCAACTTCAAGGCCAACTGCATGGATCGGGGACCACCCACCTGATAGAGAGAGTTGAGGCCGCCCAACTGGCCGTTCTGCGTATTGGAAGGCGTGCCAAAGAGTGCGCGGCCGTCGGAAAGCTGATAGTAGATAGTTCCGAAGTTCGCGCGGTTGAGAATATTAAAAGCTTCGGCCCGGAACTGGAGGCGAAGCCGTTCGGTTAACGAAAATTCCTTGCGCAGCGTGAGATCGATCTGGGAACTGCCGAAGGCGCGCGCGATATTACGGCCGGCAGTGCCATCGCGGCCGGCCGGGGCGGCGGTAAAGGCGTCGAAATTGATGCGGCGGCCGCCGGGGGAGTTCGCATCATTGACATAGAGCGGCTGGCCGGTAACCAGATCCGGATGAAACTGGAGGTTGCCGCCGGTTGCCGCGTCCACGCGGAAACCGCCCGCGACGTCAACCGGCAAAGCCGTTCGTGCGGAGAGACGGGTGTCGAGCGACCAGTGGGCGAACAGCGCCTGCAATCCCTTGTTTGGCAGACGCGCGGGAATATCGTAGGTGACGGCTGCCTGCAGATTGTGGCGAATGTCGTAGTCCGAACTGGCCCGCAAGAGTTGGTAGATGAGGAAGTTGCTGGTCGAGTCGTCGATACCATGCGCCCAGGTGTAGGAAATAAGGCCCTGTAGTCCGCGGGAGAGTTTACGTTGAAACTTGACCTGGAGGGAGTTGTAGTCCGACGACGAGCCATTTTCAACCATGTAAACGCCAAACGTGGGCCCAAAGTTGGCATTGCCAATGCGGTCAGGATAATATTGACGCTGCGTGGTGAGCCGACGGCCGGCCGAACCGAGGTAGCCAACCGACACGGTCTGCGCGGCGCCCAGCGATTGTTCCACGGTGAAGTTCCACTGCCACGTGTAGGGCAGCTTGAGATTGGGATCGTAGCCGATGACCTGCGTCATGTAAGGGGCCGTGGTGCTGGGAGCGGGGATGCTGTCCAACTGACCCTGCGTGAGCGGGAAGGCGAGACCCGGGAACAACCCACGGCTGCTGATGCCGGTGGAGTACCAATAGCCGCGCGCCGACTCTGTGTTGCCCGTATCGAAGAAGAGGCCCGCTCCCGAGCGGATAACGGTTTCGCTGCCGGGAGCGCGGCGCAATTGGTAGGCGATGCCGAGCCGCGGGCCGAAGTTGTTCCAAGTAGTCTTCCAAAGGCCGCGGTCGCGCGGCGCGAGCGCCATGGACCGGAGATCGGTTGAGGTTACGCCGTAGGGCTGATTGCCGCCGGCATCCCATGGAGCCGGATTTACATCCCAGCGTAGCCCGAGCGACAGGCTGAGACGTGCGTTGGCGCGCCATTCGTCCTGGACATAGGCGGAAAAATTCTTGTAGACCGGCTTCATAGTGATGCCGGCCCGATATGCGCTCACCAGGTAGCCGGCATTGTCGGCTAGTTCTTTAACGTTCTGATAGCCGGCGGTCTGGTAAGTATAGGCGAGCGGCGATTCGTTGATGAGCCTGCGATAGTCGATGCCGAATTTGAAAGAGTGACCACCGATCGGAGCCGCGGTTGCGTTCGTGATATTGATCTGCCGCTGTTCCGCATTGGCCGGAAAGAAGCGGATTGCCGGGCGCTGTCCGATGACTAGCACCCAGTACAGCCAACTGTTTTCCGTCATGCCGGGCGCGAGTCGCGCCAGTGAGGCGGGCGACAAGGGCGCGGCGCCGCCAAAGTTGTCGATCGTATGCGTGGAGCCGCTGGTGTTGTTGGTGAAATTAAAACGGAAATCGTTGGTGATGCGCGGCGTAAAGAGATTGGTTGCGCCTGCGGTCCAGGTTCGAACGCCCGACTCTAGAGCGGAGATCTGCGCCAGATTATAGGTCTGGCGTGTGAGGGTGTTGGAAGGAGAGTTGCTGAAGCGGCCAAATACATGGAAGCGGTCTGTAAAGCGGTGATCGAGACGGATACTTGTCGTGTCCAGCGAGCTTGGACTGGAATAGCCGGAGGTGAAATAGGCAAGTCCGTCGCCGCGTTCCGCTCCATTGGGCTTTGGGAAGGCGTTCAGCACGGCGCGGAGCGCGTCGTTCGAAGCTAGCAAACGCGTGGAGAGAGACGGGACATCGGAGATGATGGCGGCCTGCGGCGAACGCAGCCGCAGACCTTCGTAGGAAAAGAAGAAAAACGTCCGGTCTTTGCCGTTGTAAAGGCCGGGAATCGACAGCGGGCCGCCCAGTGTACCGCCGAAATCGTTCTGCCGGTTCTTATTCTTCTCAAGGCCTGCGCGATTGTTGAAGAAGTTGTTGGCGTCGAGAACGTCATTGCGGAAGTAGTTAAAGAGCGATCCATGAAATTCGTTGGCTCCCGAACGGGTAAGAAACGAAAACTGTCCGCCGGGTGTGCGTCCGTATTCAGCCGAATAGGTGGAGGTAGTGGCGCGAAACTCCTGCAACGCGTCAATCGATACCAGACTTTGCGTCGTGCCCAATATCGTCTGTCCCGGCACGGAACCCGAGTAGCCTCCGCCGTAACCAGGAACGCCTGCGCCGGCGCCTGTATTGGCGCTTACGCCGTCCACCATGAAGTAGTTGGCCTCGGTGCGCTGCCCATTGACCGAGATTTCGCCCGCCCTGTTGCCCCCGCTGGAGGGAACCGCGCTTACGCCGGGGGAAAGCGTGAGCAATGATTGAAAACTACGTCCATTGAGAGGAATATTCTCGACAAACTGACGGTCCACAACGGTACTGACATTGGCATTTACCGTATTCACCTGGATTCCGCTGCCATCCACGGTAACGGACTGGTTGACATTCCCAACTCGCAATTCCAGATCGCGAACCACCTTCGCGCCGATGTCCAGTTTCAGGTCCGTCAGGGTATAGATTTCGAAGCCATTTGCCGATACCTGCAAGACGTAGCGCCCGGGCGCCAGGGACGCGAAACGGTACTGCCCGTTGTCGTTCGTCGCCGTCTTCATTTGCAAGTTAGTATCAGAAGACCGAATTTCAATCGGGGCCGATGCAATCACGGAACCGGAGCTATCCCGCACGATACCGGATACCTCGGCCTGTTGAGCCATTGCGGGAATCGCAGCCAGGCAGCAGACAATCGCTAGTTTTCGGAACAACAGTAAATCCTTTCGAGAGTCCGGTCTTCAACATTCCCCAGTGCGGATGCCTACAGCGCAACGGTATCGGCAGGGTTTCCAACGTACGGGCCCGGACAATCCGGGCCGACCGGGATATATGCAACCGATTTGCATATTACGTTCCATGGTACGGCGACTTGCTAGTGACTTGCAACACTGTAGTGCAAAATTTGGTTAACGGAGACCGGGGCGGACGTTATCGGAGACCGGGGCGGACCGGGAAACGCATCGAGGCAGGGATCCATCTACGGAGCAGGAGGAATCCGTTGTGGCGGCAATCGTGTGGTCCGGACACATCACGTTTGGGCTAGTGTCCTTTCCCGTGGAACTGGCGGCGGCGGCGCGGCGAATCGTCATGGATTTCGATCTTCTGCATCGGGCCGACGGGTCGCCCGTGAAATATGTGACGTACTGCAAAGCGGAGGATCGCGCCTTGGAAAAGAGCGAAATCGTCAAAGGGTTCGCTTATGAAAAGGGCAAGTATGTCCTACTGGAAGCGGAAGACTTCGCCAAGGCTGCGCCAGGCAGCGCGAAGGTCATGGAGATCCAACAGTTTGTAGCGGCCTCGGAAATGGATCTCAATCTACTGGACGCTTCCTATTTCGTGAAGCCCAAGGATGCGGGTGCGCGTCCCTACGCGCTGCTCTATGAAACGCTACGCCGGCTAGACCGGTGGGGAATCGCCCAAATGGCCATGCATAACCGGGAACATCTGGTTGCGATCCGGCCGGGAGAAAAGGGACTTGTGCTGCATACGCTCTTTTACGAAGAGGAATTGCGCACCGGCGAACAGAGTCCCGCCGAGCCATCCGGTTTCCGGAAGAAAGAGCACGAGTTGGCGGCCTCGCTCGTGGAAACGCTGACCGCCCCGCTGGATCTCTCGCAGTATCACGACGGTTACCGGGAACGGCTAACAGCCGTGATTGAAGCCAAGAAGCGCGGCAAGAAGGTTGTGGCTGTGCGCGAGACAAAACGTGCGCCGGTTGTCGACATCATGGAGGCGTTGCGCCAAAGTATCGCGGCCGGAAAGAGCAAGGCCCGCGCTCCCCGGAAAACTGCGGCGCAATCAGCCCCTAAAACAGGCCGGGGCCGGCGGGCGAGTTGACGGGCGATGGCGCGGCGAGGACTGGACGAGTACAGGCAAAAGCGGAATTTCGAGCGTACCCCGGAACCGGCCCCCGACACCAGACCGCGACAGGTTGGGGGGAAGCGGTTGCGGTATGCGATTCAGGAGCATCATGCGCGCCGGTTGCATTTCGATCTCCGTTTGGAATGGGACGGGGTCTTGCTGAGTTGGGCTCTCACAAAAGAGCCCGAGACCAGCCCCGGCGGGAAGCGGCTGGCCGTACGCACTGAAGCGCACCCCCTCGCCTATATCGATTTCGAAGGAAGCATCCCCCAAGGCCAATACGGCGGCGGGACGGTCTCGCTGTGGGACCGTGGACATTGGGATCCTGCGGGCGATGCAGGCGCGGGCCTTGCAAAGGGGCATCTGCGGTTTGCGATCTTTGGACAGAGACTGCATGGGTTGTGGGATCTTGTGCGCCTAAAGCCGGAGGGCAGACGCGAGAACTGGCTTTTCATGAAGGCACAGGACGATTCCGCGGCGGCAATGCCTGACCTGCAGGCGCGCGTGAAAACGCTGCAATTGGCCACGTTAGTGGACCGCCCTCCGGAGGGCGGCGCCTGGTGGCACGAAGTGAAATGGGACGGCTACCGGCTGCTTGGATATGTTGCCGGTGGGGCTGCGGCGCTGCGCTCCCGCAATGGTCTCGATTGGACGGCGCGGTTCCCCGCCATCCAGGCAGACTTGCAGCGGTTGCCCGTGCATTCGGCAGTAGTCGATATGGAGGCCGTCGTTCTGGATAGCGCCGGGCGCAGCCGCTTTTCGGCGCTGCAAACGGCGCTGCAAAAGGGCGGAGATCCCCGTTCTATCCTGGGAATCGCCTTCGATCTGCTGTACATCGATGGAGAGGATCTACGCGGGGAGCCGCTGCGCCATCGGAAGGACCGGCTGCGTCCTTTACTGGCAGGATTGGATGCTTTACGTTTTGGAGATCATTTGGCGGGAGATGGGGCGGCCATGTTCCAGGAATGCTGCCGGAATGGATTGGAGGGCGTGGTCTCCAAACATCCGGACAGCAAGTATACCGGCGGGCGTGGCGACGGCTGGGTGAAGGCGAAATGTAAAAATCGCCAGGAGTTTCTTATCCTGGGGTTTCGGGGTTCGAAGGGGGCCCAGGAACTCGGCGCGCTCTATCTCGGATTTTGGTCCGGCGGGACGCTGTGTTATGCCGGCAAAACCGGTGCAGGCTTGAACGGAACAACAGCACGGGAACTGGTGGCGCAGTTGCGCGCGTGGAAACGAAAGACTCCGGTGCTGCCGCGGGTGGAAATGGCGCCGCTGCCGCCGGAGGAATGGAAAGCGATCCAGTGGGTTGCGCCCCGGCTGGCGGCCGAGGTCGCGTTTGCCGAGTGGACGAAAGACGGCCGGTTGCGGCATGCCTCGTTGCAGGGCGTGAGGGAAGACAAGGAGGCGAAGGAAGTGGTTCAAGAAGAAGCACGGCGCCGGGGGATTGTCATTACCCACCCGGATCGCATCATCTCCGAACAAGGCCAGATCACCAAAGGCGACCTGGCGGAATATTACGACAAGATATCGGGCACTCTATTGCCCTTTCTTGCGGGCCGTCCGCTGAGTATTGTGCGCTGCCCGGACGGAATCGCGGGGCAATGTTTCTTCCAGCGCAAGCCCGGAAAGGGTTGGGGCGCGGAGGTTAAACCGTTCCGCTTCCGGCGCCATGGCAAAACGCACGAGTTCTTCTACATTGAGACGGCGGCCGGACTGCTGCAACTGGTCCAGATGGGCGCAATTGAATTTCATCCCTGGGCGGCTACGGTGGATGCCATTGAGCGCCCGGATCGGATCATCTTCGACCTGGACCCCTCTCCCGAAACACCGTTTGAGGCCGTAAAGCTCGCGGCGAAAGATCTCCGCATTCGTCTCCGGGCCGTGGGCTTCGAGGCCGCGCTCCAATGCACCGGGGGAAAGGGGCTGCATGTGGGCATCCGCCTGACTGGCCAGATGAGCTGGGAGGAGGCGAAACAGTGGTCAGGCGATATGGCGCGGCAGATGGCGGAAGGGGCTCCGGAGGTCTACGTGACGACGATGAGCAAAGCGAAACGCCACGGGAAAATCTTCATCGACTATTTCCGCAACGATGTAACGGCAACGTCGATTGCAGCCTACTCCCTGCGCGCGCGGCCCGGATTGCCTGCCGCGGTCCCGCTGAGTTGGCGTGAACTCGGCCGGTTGCCGGCCGCCGATGCCATTGACCGGAAAGCGGCGCTGCGGCGGGCGGCCCGGAAGGCGCGTCCGGACTCGGATTGATGACTGTCCTAGCGGATCCGCTTCCGCAGCCAATGGATAGAGTGGCTGTATTCGGTACGGCATCGCGAGACGTTGAGTCCCACGTGTGCGGCAATCTCTTCCCAGGTAAGGCCGTGGTCCATGCGGAGCGTGAGGATGCGGTGGCCCAAGGGATCGAGCTCCAAGAGCCGCGTTTTCAATTTCCGCAGCATAACGAGTTCGGCATCGGGGGTTGACGCGACGGACTCTCCGAAGTTCGATTCGCAGCGCTTGCCGGCACGCCGTTTGCGGCCGCGGTCGATCAGAATCTGGCGCATGCCGCGAATCATGAGCGAGAAGAAATGTTGGCGATTCGCAATGAGATGCATGCCGCCGAGGCGCATTGCTTTCTGCACGTACACTTCCTGGACCAGATCCGAAGCGCCGAAACTACCCGTGGCTGGTTCACTGGCCATGAGCTTGCCGGCAAGTAACCGCAAATGCCCGGCAGCCGCGGCAAATACAGCTTCGGCGGCCGCCCGATCTTTCGTTGCTTGCATCCGACGGATCAGATGGGTGAGCGAAGTCAAATCGTGCATGAGATTGAAATGGCGGTTTTTTTAGTCTAACCGTTTTTTCCGGGCAGGCAGGCCAGGAAATCGCGAGTCCATTGGCTTACATCGCTGCATCGTTGCGTGGGGTCCCAGCGAAGGGCTCCCACCAACAGATCGGCTGCTTGTCCTTGCAGACCGAAGGCCGCGAGAGTTTGCCTGAAATTTGCTTCCCAATTCCGGTCGATCTTCAGATCCAGCGAGGCATAGCTCGCCTGTACCGTAACCTCCAACGCCATGCTGGCAAATGCATAGACGTCGCTGGCCGGTGAGTAGCGGCCGAGCATTTGTTCCGGAGCCATATAGCGGATGGAGCCGGCGCCTAGTGTTGTTTCCGAGAGCACATCGGTTTGCAGATGCAGGGCGGCAGTGCCGAAATCGATCACGATGGGACGCGGGAACTCTGTCGTATCCGAGACCGGAATGAGAATGTTCTCCGGCTTCAGGTCACAGTGGACGACGCCGCGTTCGTGCGCGGCGTGGAGCGTCTGCGCCAGGCAACCCAGCAGATGCGCCGCCTCTTCGCGCGGAAGCGGCGCGCGTTCGTCCAAATACTGCCGAAGCGTAACGCCGGAGACCTTCGGCAGGACGATGTGCGGAATCCCCGCATCATCGAACCATGTATCCACCACCGGCAAAATACCGTCATCGTGAATCAGGCTGACAACGCCAACTTCCCGGAGAAAACGGGTTCGAAGCCAGGAGGGCGATTTCGCGGCGGCACGCGCAGGAAGTCGTAGCCGCTTGATGACGACGGCAGCGCCGGATTGGCGGTCCGCGGCAGAGTAGACATCGGAAAACCCGCCGGTTGCCAATAAACCCTCGATCTCATATTTTCCGCGAAGCACCGCGCCGGCCGTCCATTCCGGCAACTTATCTTCCCCCGCCAACGGGCCTTCGTCAGCCCGCGAACGTACATAGCGCCACTTGTTGAAACGGTAGACGAGTCTGCCCAACAACGGCGCCAGCGCCCAGAGGCTCAGGCAGGCCAAAGCAGCAAGTCCCGCACGCGCATAGAGACTGCGCCACCAGACGCCGTTCACGCGTACCGGCAGAACAATCCACTTTTCCGAACCGGCATAACGGACTGCCAACTCGTGCACGCCGGCGGGCAGATCGTCGAGAGGCGGCCCACCGGCCGGCAAAGGCTCCCAATCTCCTCCCGCCCGGTATTCGAGACGCGGACTTAATGCTGCAGCGGAAACCGGGAGCGTCGAAACCCACAGTTCCGGCGCGGCCCCTTGCTGTACTTCCAACTCCGCTCCGATGGGAAGAAGCGAACCGGACACCCAGGCGCCTTCCCAGCTTGGAGTTTCCCGCAATGCGGGAGCCCAAAGCGCGGCCGGAATCTTCTGGAGCGTGTGCCCGCTGCCCACCAGGACCGATCCGTCCGGCTCTTCCGCGAACACGGCGGTGGGTTCGCCGTCATACAACCCATCGGCCTCCCCCAGCGTAGTCCAATTCATGGGCGCGCCTTCGGCGCTGAGGGGCGCAACTGAATGGTCTGGCCCGCTCCCCGCCAAAGACGGTGTTGGCGGTCGATGCGCAAAAAGCCGGTGGGGCCGGGGAAGCCGTTCTGTCCGGTGAAGTGGTTGCATTGCCAGGGAGCACCCGGCGATAGACGGTAGGCGCGGGTAAAGCCGGGCCTATCCCGGTAGGCGAACCACAGCGACTCTTCCGTCGCCACGGCGGCGGTACGCAGTTGCGTCGAGAGCAGACACCGAGGCAGCGGCTGTTCCCGCCAAACCCCACTCTCGTAGCGGAGCAATCCATTATCGGCAGCGGCGTAGAGGCGGCCGCCGGCATCCCTGAAGAAGTCCGCGATGTGACGTTGGCCCTGCCAGGAGCCGCCGGGACGGTAGAGGTAGTCGGGAGTGGGGCGCACGAGGACCTCCCACAGATTTTGGCGGGAGGCTACCCAGGCGCGGCCATCGTCGGAAAACGCCAGTTTCCTCATTTGCGCTTTGCCCGGTGGACCCGGCGGGCCGCCCGCGGTTCCGAGCCACGCGCCGCCGGCGCTCACGCGCACGGCTCCCTCCTTGGGCTGGATATGCCAGAGCGAGCCGTCGGGGCCGACCGCTGTATCTTCATAGGGGCCGAGCGAGGCGGGTAACCCAAAAGGACGGGCCGTCGCAATCGGAATAGGCGGCGCCAAGCCGGGATCCCAGGTTGACGAGTCAGGTAATACCTCATAGGTGACATCGGCGCGCCCAAAAAAGAGACGGCTGCCGGAGCGGGCAACGGCCTTGGCGGCGCCGAGCGCGCCGGTTTCCGGTTGGATCCACTCAATAGACTGAGACCGGGAGAATGCCATCAGCCCGGCCGGGCCGGCCGCCGCCCAGAGTACTGTCCGGCCCGCCCGGAGGCTGAATACTTTGTATGGCCCCGCGTAGCGAAAGTAGTTTACGCCGCGGCCATCCGGGAGTAGTTGCATCATCATCCCTTTGACAAGTACCCACGTTCCATAGCGCGACGGGAAAACGTGCTCGCGAGGATGCCGCGATTCGGAAGCGGTGCTGCCGGCAACCGATAGGCCGCCAGAGGCATCGCGGCGAAAACGAATGATGACATGGCCGTTCGTCGTCAGAAAATCGTTATTTCCCACCGGAGCAGCCTGCCAGAGTTCGTCAATCTTCCGCGTCGTGGGCAGTGACCCGTACTCCCAGCCAGTGCCGGTCCACTTCGTCCAGGACAATGCACTGAACGCTCCGTACCAGATCCGCCCATCCTCTCCGGCCTGCATCTGATGATGCCGGGGATGTACCGTCGAGTTGGAAAGCAGCTCCCATCCTGTATCCTTGCGGGCGAGCACGGAGATGCGCCGCCCTATCGTCAGATCGACGTACAGTAAATCGCCCGCGCCTACGATGCCGTCATAAGCTCCGGGGAACTGGCGAAACCGGGCTCCGTCAAACCACCACAGATCGCGCTCCAAGAGTACCCACACGGCTCCTCCCGCCACGTCCATCTGCGACGCCTCGCCCATGGGAAGTCCCCATACCGCGGCCGGCACGTAGCGTACGCCGTCATAGCGGAATGTACCGTCTGGGCCGGATACCCAAACAAACTTGGCGGCATCTTCCAGAACCAATCGGGCATCCACATTCTGTCCCGGCGCGGGCGGGTGAAGTTTCGGGCCCGTAGCGAAGGGTTGGGCGGTTGCGATGTGTAGCGCGGCAAGGAGCAGCCAGACCAGCCAGATCTCTCGAAGAAGCACGCGCACCGGCCCAGCTGTGTGGTTTCTGCGCGTCATGGGACTGGGGGTAGCGCGCGTGGAGCGCAAGCCACGGCAGGATACCGCATCAGAATGGCGGCTGGGAAAACATCGGCCAAGGGCGAAGGGAGGGGCGGGCTGCTGCTCGGCATGAGAAGGGATTCGGAAGGAATTGCGGAAAAAGGTCCCAGGCTTGCGAACTTTTTTTACAGGAACGAAGGAAAAGGCCGCATGCGAGTGTACAAGACATTTTCCTGAAGACCCTACGATTCTTTTTCAGGTTTTCGATCCTATTCTCGATGCGCTCTCTGACGGCGTATTGTTCCGCAATATGGCGGCCCGCCTTTGACGCTAGCCACGAGCCTGACAGGTCTTCGCGGCAACGCCTTGGCCGGCGTCCTCCTCTCCGCCTTTTTCACGTCGGCGAGTTTTTACGTGAACTCGTGCATAATGGCCTACCGGTCGCGGGCCATCGGTGCGCTGCCCGCATCGCCCCGCATGATTTCCTGGGCACTCGTCCCCCTGCTGCGCATGACCGGCAAACAATGCGCCGCGTGCCTTCTGTTGTTCGAGGCCTCGCTGCTTTTTTGGATCAGCCTGGTGAGTTCAAGCTTGGGGGGAGTTCTGGATGCGAGGGTTCGGAGGAGGAGGCGTTATCGGCGGTTTCTTTCCCTTGATCCTGTTTTGCGTCACCGGAGCGGATCCGGTAGACGGCAACTTCGCGGCCAAGAGAGAGGAAGCGGGGATGGGCGGTCACCGTTGCCCCAGAGCCGCCAAACGGGCGGCCGCCATCTCGCGCACCTGCGGATCCGAATCCGTTTGTGCCAGCCGTAGTTCGGCGGCGGCGCCGGCACGGTCGCCTTGACGAGCCAGGATGATGCCCAGGTCCAGATGCGCCCGGCCGAAATCGGGCCGCAACCGGATTGCTTCCTTGTAGTGGAACACGGCATCCTGGCCTTTTCCCGCCGCTTCCCACAAGCGGCCCAGAACTTCGTGAGCAATCGGCTGATTCGGCTCCACATCCAAAGACCGCTGTAGATGCACCCGTGCTTCGGCCAAACGATTCATCCGCGCAAGCGTAATCCCATAGCTGAACTGATTCACGGCGCCATCGCCCGCCCGCTCAAAGTGCCAGACCGCCTCTCCCAACTCTCCCCGGTTCGCCAGCATAAAGGCCAGATGCGCGTGCGGAGCGGGCAGCGCGGGCCGGATCGAAAGCGCCGCCCGGAACTCCGCCTCCGCCTCTTTGGCTTGTCCCAACCCGGCCAGCGCGGCGCCCAGGCTGGTGTGGCTATCGGCAAACTCCGGGTCCAGCGTGATGGACTTGCGGAAGGACTGCACCGCCGCCTGCTTATCGCCGAGGTCCGATTGCAACAGTCCCAGGTTGTACCAGGTTTCCGGCTGGTCCGGGTCCGCCGCCAGAGACTTCTGCATTGCCTCCAGCGGCTCCCGCGCCTGCCCCATTGCACGCAGCGGCATCGCCAATCGAGCCCACAGACGTGCGGAATCAGGGCTTTTTGCAAGCGCCTCCCGGTAGGCCGCGGCCGACTCCTCAGACCGCCCGGCGCGCTGCAACGCATCGCCCAACTCCATGTAGAACTCCGGACGCGCGGGCTTCCGTTTGGCTAACTCCGCTTGCAGGCGCGGAATGCCCGCCGCCAGGTTGCTCTGGTGCATGACCTGGGCGACCGCTGTATAGAGATCGTCCTTGTCGCCATACGGCGCCACTTCCCCTCGATACTCCCATTGCATCCCGTGACGTTCCGGAAATTCGGCCAGCGGGTTGGACGGCGGACGGCGCTGAATCCGGTGATCGGTCATCACGGCGTGAATTACGTCCTCCGTGCGCCGTTTCGGCATATGGCACCCCACGCAACTGCCGCCGGAGGGATGGGCGGAGACGGTAATTTTGGCCGGTTCATGGCAACCGATACAAACCTTGTTATACCGGTCTTCGCCCGCCTTGCCGTGCTCGATATCGTGGGGATTGTGACAAGCGGTGCATCCGGGCTCGCCGTTGCTCTCCAGGAAGCATTTTGACTGGCGGAGCCGGTATACCGAATTGACGATCTCAAACTTTTCTTCCCTGCCGGAGCCGGGCGCATGATCAAAAGAGAGTTGGAAGGCGCTAAACGGCTCACCGGGCCGGTAGGAGAACGGGGCACGGTCATAGCGGCGAATGGAATTCGGCAGTAACCGGACTGTCGTCTCCAGGTGACACTGCAGACAGACGTCCATGGCCCGGTCCTTATTGAGACGCGACGGGTTGACGATGGCGTTGCGTATGTCGGCCGTCTGCGCATTCGCCTGCCGTACCGCGCGGATGTGGTTGCCGCCGGGTCCGTGGCAGCGCTGACAGTCGATGCCTTGCGGCAGCGCGGAGCCGAACACGGGTTCCGCTCCTGCCTCGTCGTGCCCCGGCGGAATCGACGGGTACGCGTTGTGGCAGAACATGCAGTCGTAGCCGATTTTTCGACCGGCCGGCGGGTCACTGGTATCGAAGCCGGGATTGAGCGCCCAGGATCCACCCTTTTCGGCATACCACGCCAACGGGAGTTCCAGGAACGTTCCACGCGCCGTCCGGTGTAGATAGGTGCGCACATGGTTGCCGGACCCCATCACGTAGTCGATTTTCGACTCGCCCACGCTTACTTCCCTGCCGTCCCGGCCAGTCTGCCACCACTTCTGGTACCAAGCGCCCTCCTTCGCCACGTTTTGATACCACGTGGAGGATGCCTTGTGAAAGTAGGCCTTCGGATTCGGAGAACTGGCGGCATCCGGCGTGTAGAAAGCCTTCGCCATTCCCGTTTTCGCGTAGGTACGAGCAATGCCGGCATGGCATTCTGCGCAAACGCGCGCGTCGACGTAGTCGTTTGCTGCTTGCTGCGTCTCCCGCGCCTGCCGGGAACAGGAAACGAGAACAATCGCGAGACATCCCGTCCATCCAGCCCAGGATCTGTACCGCCGGCTCCTCACGTATGAGTTTATGATACCTGCTGCGTTGCGGCGGCCTGTCCGTCAGTGCCGGTGCACAGCCAGGATTTCGTACCCTTGGGTGGTATATTCGACGTGTTTGACGCGCAGAAGCGCTTCGAAATGAGGCACCCCGCCGTCGTCGGGCGGCAATTTGGCGAGAACCTCCTGGAACAAGCGATCCGTCGTGACGAGATTGGCTGCCGCCTCTGTCCCGGACATCTCCTGGCCGGAAAGAATCAGTACATTGCCGGATCTGCCGGGATTGGGCAGGGAGGCCACCAGCGAAAAACGGTCTGTCGCCCCGCCGGCGTCATCGGGAAGATGAAAAACTGCCGGTTCGCCCGGCTTCGGCCTGCGATTTTGCACGCTGACGCTCCGGGTCCGTTCGTCATAGTCAAAGTGAAAATCCATGGAGCCTTCGAAAAGATCCACCCAGGGCACGGCGCGGCGGGACCCCACCAAGATGTGGTTCCCTTTCTGGAAGCTGCGCAGGTGCAAGTCCCGGGAGTAGAGAACCGAGGTGTGGGCCGGGTCCAGCACTCCCGAAAGCCACAGCCGCCGCATCAACATGACATCCGCCAGGGACGTGTAGCGCCTCTCCATCAGGTACCGCAGCGTCTCCATTTTTTCGGCGGAGAACCCTCCGTGCTCCACTTCGGACCGATAGCCGCGGCTCACATATTCATCCAGACGAATCGGCCGGTGAATCATGTCCTGAATCGCGGAGAACGCACCATCAGCGATGACGACTGTCGTCTCTTCGCCGGCGGGAGCAAAAGCGGTCCAAAATCGCCGGAGAGACGCGCCGTCTATGGAACGCGCGGGTTGACGAAACGCCAGCCAGAAACACGCCGCCGTCAGAAGAAGGCAACAGACTGTCAAAATACCGAGCGTCCATCGCGGCTCCTTTCGCTCGGGCGCCAGCGGAGCTTCCGCCACCGGCGTCTCCATATCCCGCTCGCGCACCACCGGCTCGTAGGTGCCTTTGGCAATCTCCACGACCAAGGGTTCTTCGCGGCCCTCTTCGTTGAAATAGCGCTCCAGCCGCTTGCGCAGCTGCGACGCCTGAACACGGACCAGCGTGTCCTGTGCGGAATCGTAATCGGCCGGGCGCTGGAAAACATCCACCCCGATCTCGTGTTCGCGTAGTTCGGTGACGCCCTCCGCCCACCAGCGGTGGCACAAATACAACAGAAGGTCCCGTAACTTGGCCGACCTCCGGAGCAGAGCGGAATTGCAAGCGCGCTCCACCACCTCCCACCGTCCGTCCCTTTCAACCGGCAATACGAACCGGGAGCCCTGACGGAGGGGCTCTTCCTTTGACATAGGTGAATGGTATCACTCCTAGCGTTCTGAATCACTTACGGGAAGCTTTCACAGTGAATTCGCGAGAATTCACTTGCTGGGAACGCCTCAGGGTGGAGATCCTTTAAGGAAAGCCATTTTGCTTGTAAGGGGCTCATCCATGAAGCTGAAGTCGAAACTTGTCCTAGGGGCGCTATGCGCCGCCGCTCTCCTGCCGGCCCAACAAATTACCGGTACCGTTACAGGAATTGCCACCGATCCGAGTGGCGCGGTCCTGCCCGGCGTCCAAGTCCGGGTCACCAACCTGCAAACCAGCGTGGCGCGGGAGACCAATACGGATGCCAGCGGCGCATTCTCTGTACCGTTCCTGCCGGCCGCATCTTACTCTTTGACGGCAACCGCCAAAGGATTCCGGACGTTCCAGGTGGACTCCTTCGTACTCCAGGTAGGCCAGACGGCCCGCCTGGATCTGGCGCTGCAACTGGGCGATGTATCCCAGACGCTTTCCGTCTCCGGCAGCGCGGTGGCGTTGCAAACAGAGTCGGCCTCCGTCGGCGCTGTGATCAATGCGGAGAAAATTGTTGACCTGCCGCTCAATGGCCGCAACTTCATCCAGTTGGCCCAACTGATTCCCGGCGTCAACCCCGGCACGCCGGGCTCTATCTCGGTCCGCCGCGGCCGCGGCTCCATCGGCGAAACCTCCTCAGCGTTTGGCGGTACCGGCATGTCGGCTAACGGCGCGCGCGACACGAATAACCGCTTCTATCTGGACGGCGTGGAGTTCATGGACTATGACGCCTACACCTATCCCTTCGCCCTTTCGGTCGATTCGCTCTCCGAGTTCCGCGTGGAAACGTCCACCTTCTCCGCCGAATACGGCGGCTCTCCGGGCGGTCAGGTGTCGATTCTGACCCGCCGCGGAGGCAATCAGTTCCGCGGCACGCTCTGGGAGTTCAACCGCAACGACGCTCTGACGCAAACCTATGACGTCATCGCCCGCCAGGACATTACCCCGCCCCGCCTGAACCGGAACCAGTACGGAGCCAACATCGGTGGTCCCGTTCTGTTCCCTAAGCTCTACAACGGCAAGAATAAGACCTTTTTCTTCTTCAACTGGGAAAGCGGCCGCTTGGCGTCCGGTGCAACAGCCTCCTACCGCCTGGTGCCGCCATCAGCGATGCGCGGCGGCGATTTCAGCGCGCTCCGCGACGCGCGCACGGGCCAGCCCCTCACCTTGCGCGATCCGATGAACATCGGAATCGTCAACAACCAGATTCCCCGTTCCCTGCTGAGCCCGCAGGCAGTCACCTTCCTGAAATACACCCCGGAACCCAATACCACCGCCGGCACGCAAAACTTTATTAATACGCCGCAGAGCGCAGTGGCCACCCAGGACAACTACACCTACCGCCTGGACCACAACCTGACGCAGAAGGACTCCCTGGCTTTCCGCTACGTCCGGAACTCCACGAAGGAAAAGGGCACCCCCTATTGGGGCAATGACGTGCGCGACAACGACGCCCGGACGCAGAATCTCGCCTCCACCTGGACGCGGATGTTCAGCTCCTCCATCGTGAATGAAGCCCGCTTCGGTTGGAACGATATGACCGAGGACGAAATCTTCGGCACGACGAACAATCCAGCCTTCGACATCGCCGGCGCTATGAATCTGCCCCTGGTCTCCCGCCTCCCGGTTGATTTCGGCCCGCCCAGCATCTCCATTGCCAACGGCCTGGACGGCGGCTACAGCGTATTCGACCTGCAACGCCAGATCGGCCCCCGCGTCCGCGCCAACGCCGTTTTCAACTTCAATGACATCGTTTCCATCCAGCGCGGCAAGCACTTCTTCAAAATCGGCGCCGATTTCGTGCGGCGCGGCTTTACCTTTGAACAGGCCCGCAACGCGCGCGGTACATTCCGTTTCGACGGCAGCTACACCGGCTCTTCGCTTGCTGACTTCATGCTCGGTTATGTGAAGTACGCGGAAATCAATCCGGACCATACCAACACGGATCTGAAGGGCCTTTGGCAGAGCTACTTCCTGCAGGACGATTGGAAGATTGCACCTAATCTGACAATGAATCTCGGCATCCGCTATGACTACCTGCAGCCGCTGTTTGATTCCCAGGGCCGTATGGCCAACATCGAGCAGAACGGCGTATACGTCACCAAGCTCGTCACCCCCGCAACGGCCAGCTATCCCCGCATGGTGCGCGGCGACAAGAACAACTTCGCGCCCCGAATCGGCTTGGCTTGGCGGCCCACGTTCGTCAAGGATGCAGTGGTTCGTATGGGCTACGGCATCTATTACAACCACATCCACCCCAATGCGCCGTTCGGTATGACCGAATCATCCCAGGCCAAGGGCAGCTATCAGGTGGATGGCTCGCCGGCGGGCAGGCCGACCGTCTTCTTTAATGATCCGTTCGCCAGCGCCGTTTCGCCCACGGTCCAGTTGAACGCCGTTCCTTCGAACGACCCCAACTATCGGGATGCCTATATCCAGCAGTGGAACTTCACGGTACAGAAGAAGACCGTCGCTGGTTTCGTAGTCGACGCGGGCTATGTCGCCTCCAAGAGCACGCGCCTGAGCGTCACGCTGCCTGCCATGAATCGGCCCGACGTTCTCGTGGACCCGCGGACGCCCGGCCTGCCGTCCATCAACGCCCGCCGCCCCAACCAGGCCTTTGCCCGGTCCATCCAGGGCGATAAGTCCATCGGCAACTCCAACTACCACTCCCTGCAGGTCCGCGCTGACCGCCGCATGGCGCGCGGCCTGAATGCGCTCACTTCTTATACGTGGTCCAAGTGCATCTCCGGGCCCAGCGATATCGGCGCCGACATCGGAGGCGGCTCGTTCATCGGCACCATGCAGAACATCTACGACATGGCGGGGGAACGCTCGCTCTGCGGATTTGACGTCACGCAGCGTTTCGTCCAATCCCTGGTGTACGATATTCCGTTCTTCTCCGGCGCGCCTTCCGTCATGCGCTCGTTGCTGGGCGGCTGGCAGGCTTCCTCCATCATCGTGGCGCAATCCGGCTTCCCCGGCGATATCGCGTTCGGCGTCGATACCACCGGTACCGGCGTTGGGTCCCGCCCCGACGTGGTGGCGGGCCAGAAGGCCAACCTGGATGGCAGCGAACGCACCTACCAGCGTTGGTTCAATACGGCCGCCTTTGCCGAGCCCGCTTTCGGCATGTACGGCAACTCCGCCCGCACCGGCGCCATCCGCCTGCCGGGCCTCGTCAACGTGGACTTCTCAGTGAACAAGCAGTTCCGGCTGGGCGAAACCCGCCGGGCCGAACTCCGCACCGAGTTCTATAACCTGTTTAACCACTACAACATTCAACCCGGTTCCGTGGACCGCAACATTCGCTCGGTGAATTTCGGCAAGGTCGGCGCCGGGCTGCAAGGCCAAACGACGCGCGTCATCCAACTCGGAGCGAAGTTCTACTTCTAAGCTGGCTCACGCC
>DASTML010000072.1:0-49942 GCA_035714175.1 Bryobacteraceae bacterium
GGGCAAACAGAGCGCTTTTCTGCGCTACGTTGTCGAAAAGTATCTGGCGGGGGAAGCGAGCGGCATCAAGGAATACGAGATCGGAACACTCGTTTATCAACGAAGCGACGATTACGATCCCCGGGAAGATCCGATTGTCCGGGTGGAAGCTTCACGGCTTCGGGCCCGCTTGCGCGAGTACTATGAGACGTCCGGCAAAGACGATACGGTACGCATAGAGCTGCCAAAAGGCGCCTATATTCCCTCTTTTAGCGGCCTTATTGAGCCAAAAGAGGTGCAAAATGACGTCATTTTGACGCAATCCGTACCCCCGCAGCCGGCAACCGAGATTCCCCAGAGGCGTTTCCTGTGGCACTGGGCGGCCGCCATCCTAGTACTTATCGCTGCAGGGTACTGGCAGTTCGTTTACCGGCCCGAGGCCTCTCAACAACGCCGGGCCGCTTTGCAGCGTACCTTCCGCCAAGCCTCCCACCTCCATGCGACTATGACGCCGGCGGCTGTCCGGGAGGCGCGCCTGCTCCACGAAGCCATCGTGCGCAGCGATCCAGACTGGCCATTGGCCCACTCGGGCCTGTCGCATGTTTATATTTCATTGATTTCCGTCGGTGGCTCCACGCGGGAGGAACTGGGTCCGGCGGCGCTTGCCGAAGCCCGGAAATCGGTAGCGCTGGACCCGCAGCTGGGTGACGGGCATGCGGCTTTGGTGCGGTACTACCGGGATATCCAGATGGACTTTGCCGGGGTGGAAAACGCCTGCCGTACGGCCCTCGAGAAAGCGCCGGACGCCTCACAAATCCTGGTAAACTGCGCCCCTGTACAGAGCTTGCGGAACAACCATGAGATCGCGGAACTCTGGGCGCGGGATGCGGTGAGGCTGAACCCGACCTGGGGCGACAGTTGGTATACCCAGGCGTTGGTTTTGTGGCGGGCCGGGCGAACGGCAGAAGCGGTAGCGCCGGCGAAACGAGCGGTAGATGTCGATACGCGGGCCATCGGGGCCAGGGCAATTCTGGCGATGATCGCGCTTTCCAAGGGACAGAACGACGAAGCCGTCCGGGTTATGGAGGAGCGGCTTCCGACAAACGGGATCGACAGGGAAGAATGGTTTGCTTATCGCGGTTTTCTGGCGGCAAGCCTGGGGCGCAAGGCTGAAGCGGAACGGATGTATCAGGAGTTGGAGCAACGGTCCCTGCGGCTCGCCGTATCGCCGGTATCCTTTGCGCGCATCCGGATGGGGGAGCGAAACTGGGATGCCGCGCTGACACTCCTGGAAGAAGCCGCACGGCGCCGGGATGTAGAAGCGGCAATGTTCCTGACTTCGCCAGAGGCCGTCCCCTTGCGGGAGAATCCCCGCTATCAGGCTCTGGCGAAGGCAATGGGCGTTACGGCGCTTACGGTACCGCGATAACGATGATCGCGGCAGTTATTCGATAGCGATTGTCACGTCGTCACGGCTGAAGACAACCGTTCCCTGGCGAATCAGAACCGGGACGGCCGGCCCGGTTTTTGCATCGAGCGGTATGGTGACGTTGATTTGGTAGAGACCGGCAAACTCCGGAGTCAACCCCGCGAAAAGGACATTTGCTTGCGGTACCTGCATACCTCCCAGAAAGATGTTGGGAGGCGTGACGGCATAACGAAGAACAAGATTTGACCCGTTGGGTGCACAAGTTCCGCCGCAGGAGTTCACACCGTTTTCGATGGTGGGAGTGACTGCGCCCAGACCGTTGGCGTAGATGGTGATCGTCTCGCCACGTTTGGCAGGCCGGGACCCGGCGTAGGCTCCGGCGGGCGCCGCAATGATGGCGCTGTTCGCCAGAACGACGACTCCCTGGCCTTTCCCGGACTGGTCCATCGTATAGATTGCCGGATTCAGAGAAGCAAGCGTCAGGCGGCGGGGTTCACTTTCCCCCTGTGCGGTCCGGACGACAACATTTACGGAGGCTCCGGTCAGTTCAAATGGTACCTGGGCATTCACCTGTCCCGGAGATACGAAGAACAGCGGCGCCGCTATGCCATTGAATGTTACGCTCACGCCGTCGAGGGACGTCGGCAAGATGGGGGTGGACGCAACGGTCAACTTCGGGGCGAGGTTGGCGCCGAAGAGCGAGACGATGGTTCCCGGCGCCGGAGCGGCCTGCGGCGCCAAAGAGGCCGCGTTGACGATACCGCCTTCGGCCACGGATGGTTTGCCGGAAACAGGACCGCTGTCCTTGGGCGTTGCCACGGCGAGACCGACCACCCCGGACTGCAGAATATAGAGAAACGCAATCTGCCCCTTATTGTTGAGAAAGCGGCCTCCCGCGAAATTGCCGGGTACTACGCGGGCGACCCTCTCGCCAAATAGCGTATCTCCCGCGACGATGACTTTGTCGTTCGCGCGGTCCGGACCGGTGACGATTCCGGTTGGCGAGCCGCCGTCGCCCAGGAGGCTGTAGGCCACCGTTCCCTGATCGTTGATACAGACCATGCCTCCGACGCTGCCATTTTTATCTCCTGCTTCCACCGTTGCGACGCGCCCGCCCGCCGTTGCCGTGAAGACGCCTAGCTGCGGAGGAAACACATTCGTGAAAGCCAAGAATGCGCCCACACCGTTCGCATTCATCGAAGCGGCGCCGCCGCCACTGATCACTTGATGCGTGACAGGCCCGTTATCTCTGGAAATGGCCGTGATTTGACCGGCACGTTCATAGAACAGGCCGCCTTTGCCCACCGTAGAGTTGACGCTAGAGTAAAGAACGAAAGCAAGGTCCCCACGGCTATTCCATTGAGCAGAGTTGACGATCAAATCTGCGTAAGGACCGGTTCTGGCATCGAGTGCCGTCCGAGTGGCTGAACCTTGACGAACGAAAATACGTGAATCCGTTTGGTAGGTGACGGCGCCCTCGTTGTTTATGTCCGGCGGATGAAGTGGTCGCACGGGCGTCTCCGAACTGTTCAGCGCCACGGTACTTAACGGACCGCCTTCTCCCGTGTAAATGCCATAGTTAAACGTCCGGTCCATTGCCAGAAAGGCAACACGGCCTGCCAGGTTGATGCCTCCTACAACGAAATCAGCCAAATTACCGTTCGTATCGGCGATGGTGGTCACTGCCCCACCGGACGAGGAATAGATGCCTTGCCGAACCGGGTCCCGCCCAACGATTTCCGTAATTCCGGCAAATGCAACGGTTCCGTTGTCGTTGATTGCAACACTCGGTTTAAAATCGCGGAACGGCGAGCCAGCGGCGTTGTCCGCGATTTTCGCAAAGGTGTACTCGACAGCCGGCAGGGTAGCCGAAGCGGAGAGAATGACAGCAAGTAGATAGCGTTTCATAGGAGTGCTACCTACTTACTGCGATTGGGACGTGAATTTCCGCTAATTTTTAGACGGAGACGCGGGCCCCGCCCCGCGCGCGCGATTCGTTCATGCAAAGCGCGACGTGGACGCTGAGCGCCGAGTCCCGCGGCATACAAATTTCGGGCTGTTTACCTTCGTTGACGCAATCGGCGAAATATTGGATTTCCGCAGCATAACCGTCCACATCGTCCAGAGCGAGGCTGGCCGCTTCACCCGCCGCGTTATACAACGCGGGAGGACGGTTGTCGGTTGAATAGTCCAGCGTTCCGCCGTCGGCAGTAACCGTATACTCCATGGAAAATGGATAGGCCTTGGGGTGATGCCAGCCGCCGGATATCGTAACGGAAGGGATATTGCTGTAGTGAAGTTGGGCGGTCAGACTATCGATACCGGCCGCCAGATTCTCGTACCCCGTCGCACTGACGGCTTCGGGCTTTCCGAAGAGATGGAGAGCGATGTCCACATCGTGGATCAAAAGATCAAAGACGCCGCCGCCGCTCTTGTCAGACTGTTTGAGCCACTGGCTCCAGGCGGGCGCGGCACAGCGGCGGCGGAAGAGAGCGGAACGGACGGGACCGAGTTCTCCGCTATCGAGCGTTCGCTTAAGAGCAGTGTAGGCCGGGAAGAAACGAAGCACCTGCGCCGCCATGAGAACACGGTCGGCTTTCTCCGCCGCGGCGGCCATCTCTTCACACTCGGCCAACGAGAGGGCCATCGGTTTTTCCACCAGGACATGCTTACCGGCCGCGAGAGCCGCGAGAGTGAGCGGTTTGTGCAGATGCGTGGGGACGCAGAGATCGACCGCGTCGACATTCGGATCGGCATAGGCCTCTTCCACGGTGGCGTATTGAGCGACGTTGGAGAAATCGAACTTCTCACCGGGGCCACCCAGGTTTCCCTGAATGCTGCTCAGGTCTCCGGACCGTTTGACGGGGTCACTTTCCACGACCGCGGCTAGCGTAGCACCCGTTACTGTCTGCAGCCCCTTGAGGTGCGTGCTGCCCATGAATCCCAGACCAACAATCGCAATGCGCATAGGTTCCATTATTGATCGGCAACGGCTCCATCGGCGAATTTGTACTCGGGCCTCTTCACGGGACGATAGGGATGCGCGGCTGCCACTTTCTCGTCCAATTCACACCCGAGGCCCGGTTTGTCAGGAAGCGGGGCAAAGCCGGCGACCGGTTGGACTTTGGCTCCCTGGAATAGATCGGTGATCCATTGCTCATTGCGGATAGTAAATTCCTGGATGGTGCAGGCGGGCGTTGTGGCGTCCACATGCAAAGAGGCCAGCGTGCTGACGAGGCTTTGCGGGTTGTGGGGAGCCATTTCGATACGGTAGGCCTCGGCAATGGTCCCGATCTTCTTGAGTTCGAGGATGCCGCCGGCGTGGCAAACGTCGGGCTGCACGTAGTCAATCAGGTGGCGAGCACACATTTCCGTGAATGCATACTTGGTGAAATGCCGTTCGCCGGTCGCGAGAGGAACCTTTGTCTTGGATCGCAGGTGGGCCAGTTCCCCCAGGTCTTCCAGTTGGGTGGCTTCCTCGACGAAGAGAGGACGGAGGGACTCGATGGCGGTGCAGAACTCGACGGCCATGGGCGTGGTGAGGCGGCCATGGGGATCGAGCGCAATGTCAAAATCCTCTCCGACCGCCTTTCGCACGGCTTCCATCTTTCGGACGGCAGTGCGGACCGAATGAAATGGCTCCATACGGTTGCTGATGGGAGAGACGAAGCCGGCCTTGGCCGCGGTGAAGCCCTGTTCCCTGGCTTTGAGAAAAGCCTCCGGGGAGTCGCCCACATCGAGGTAAAGGCGGACTCTTTCGCGCGCAGCGCCGCCTAACATCTTATAGATGGGAACTCCGAGGGCCTTCCCTGCGATATCCCAGAGGGCGATCTCTATCGCACTGATGGCGGAGTTCAAAATGGGGCCGCCTCGCCAACGGGGCACACGATAGAGCGATTGCCAGATACCTTCGATGTCAGTGGGATCCCGGCCGATGAGGAGGCGTTCGTTATCGAGGATCGCCTGGGAGAGCGTTGCCTCCTTACTTGTAATGGAGCCTTCGCCGAGACCGGTGAGCCCCTGGTCCGTAAGGACTTTGCAGAACACCCAGTTCACGCTGCCGACGTTGACGGTGAAGGTCTTGAGGCCCGCGATTTTCAGGTGAAGGGGCCTAGCTCTGTCGTGGACGTTTTGGGCGTACGTCAGGGCCGGAAGAGCGAGGGTCTGCAGGAACTGGCGGCGGCGCATGGGGCGATTGTATAGGAACGCCGCCGCGTTCGTTTGGCGCTAAACGTTTGCGGTCTCCTGCGCGGTTTCGGCGGCGGCCACCTGCATGGGAAGGATACCGGCCTCTTCACTTCCATCGAGTTCCAACGTGTCACGGAACGTTCCTTCGATGAGGCGGACCCCGTTGCTCATCTGGTGCAGCCAATGGCCCCAGAACTGGTCGATCGACGGTACTTCCTTCGTCTGGCGGATGTCGCGCAGAATGTCCTTGCGGAAGGGGCAGAGATCGAAGCCGCGCATCATGGCCGCACCGACATCGGTGAGGTTCATTTTGTCGTTCAAATCGATGGACAGCAAGTCCTTCCGGAAGGTATATTCCATCCCCTTTTTGCTTGTGCCGGAGACCACTTCCTGGAACGTGATGGCGCCGGACAGAATCTTGGCGTCGCCCGCGAGATCGAGCAGCGTGGTGGCGCTGGTCTGCGCCTTGACGGAGATGGGCGGACTCTCGTCGTGCATGCGGACCTGCGCGGGACAGGAGATGCCAACCCAGGTATCATTGGCCAACTGCGTCATGGAGAAATAGTTGGCGACGATGGATTCGAGTTCCCGGTCTTCCAGCTTTTCTATTTCGCTGGGTTTGAAGCGTTTGGCTTCTTCGGCACGACTCTGGAATTCGCGCTGATACTGGGTTTTTTCAAACAGACGATTGAGGATTTCCGAGGGCCAGTTGTTGCGGGGATAGGTCCAGGCAACGGGGATGACATCCGCGCCGAGTTGGCGGAGGCGGACAGTGATCATGTAGATCAGCTTCTTGTTCGAGTTCTCGATGTAGACACGGCCGTCGTTGAAATCGAGGAGGACGGGAACCTGCTTCCGGTTGGCTGCAGTGACGCCGAGCGTTTCCTGGTCCACTGTTTTCTTGTCCGTGGCCTGGAGGAACTTGTAGGGCCGTTCGAGGAGGCTATAGGCGCGCTGTTCCTTGATGGATGCGATATCGCTCACATCCTTGAACTCGTTAGACACGGCCCAGAGGCCGTACCAAGGAATCGTAGGGTGCAGACGGAAGCGCGCTTCCCCGTAGCCGAACCCCGGAGACTCGATGATTTCGGAGGCAAGGGTAAGCGTGGAGCGCTCCTCCGCCTCCGAAGCGGCATAGCCGGCCAATTCCGGTTCATGGCCGGTCTCCAGAGGATGCTCTTCGTCCAGCCGGGGAGCGGCGAAAGGGTTCACGCCGACGGTGTCCACATTGGAATACCGGGTAACCGCGGCGGCCGCCAATTGCGAGGCGACGATCATGAGTTCCCTGTCTTCCAGGATGGTTTTGAAGGCTTCGAGCGACTCTTTCCCGAGCCCGAAAATGGCCCAGGTTCCACGTCCAAACATGCGCAGTTCCTACTTTTTTCGATTATCAGAGACGCGGAATGGCGGCAAGGCATTCGCCCGCTTCCGGCCCGCTTTCCCATGGCCCCGGCGGCAACGCCCGACCCCTACCTTTTTTACCATGACGGCTTTTTCCCGTGACGACGAGCATGCCTCGCGTTATGCGGCGATGTTCAGCAGTCCATCCAGGGATTTGGCCAGTCCGGCCAAATTGGTAAGCACGTCGGCCGTACGTTCCAAAACCTCTTGCTTTTCCTGCAGCGTGACGTTGACCGCCAAAATCCTGGCGTTGGCGTCCAGAACGGCGGCATTCCCTTTTTCGAACTCAGCGGCCAGGAGTTCCACCTGTTGGCGGCGCAGACGTTTCCCGCGCGCAAGGAATTCGTCCCTGGCAGGCTCCGTGAGGCGTCCGTCCATGGAGAATTCGAAGCAGGAGTTGATGGTTTCCAGCAGGGCGGCAGTATCGACGTTCATGCTGTGGCTTCCTAATTTGCGAGAGTCCGCACCTGTCCGGAGAGGTAAGTGATGCGGCTGGTCCAGATTTCCATGGACGAGGTAAATTCCGAGAAGTCGGCTGGGCGACGCTTGGACTGTGCGAGACGGAGCAGGGCGTCATGCGCCGCGCCCAGCGAGGCGACGACGCTGGAGGGCGCAGAGGTAAGATCCGAAGAACGGGCGCGAACGGCGTCCTTGATTTCAACGAGGCGTGCCTTTCGCTGTTCGTAGGTGAGCTTGCGGCGATCCTGGCGGTAGGCGGTGGTTAGGGTGGCGAGCCGTTGATTGGCTCCGGTTACGGCCAGGGGTTGAAAGACGGTGTCGAGGTCGTTTTTGACCAGTGCAAGGATTTTGTTTACCTCAGGCGCGGCCTGCTGAATGGCCTTCGTGAGCGCGGCGTCCCGTTTGCTTTCCAGTACCATCGCTCCGAAGGCTCCGATCAGATTTGCGACAGGGCCGATGTACTGGTTGGCTGTGGGGTCCTTCTGGCCCTGGAGCGACTGGAACGTTTTGTCGAGCGTGCCAAGGTTTTGACCAAGAAGGGAGGCGGCGTCATGAAAATTGGCCGGCGCTTCGCTATTTGCAAGGCTGGCAAGGCGGGTGGCGTAGACGCCGATGAGGTCCAAAGCGTCCAGTCGGGCACGGATGGCGGCGGGAGAAAAGGTTGGTTTGCCGATAGGCGTCGGTTTCCCGTCCGGGCCGGTGAGAAGCACTTCCAGATCGGGGTCCGCGGCGACTTCGGTCAGGTAAAGATCGATTTCGTGGGCATTGCGGCTAGCATAGTAGTCAGCCAAGACCGCAGTGCTTTGTTGCACGCGGTCCCGAAATGCCCCGACTGGCGTGCGATACCGATTGACGCTACAGGCAGTGAGGAAAGCGAGAGCAAGGCCGAGAGCGAGGCCACGGCGAAGGAGGGGCTGAGTCATCTATGCGAGGCGTTTGATCCGGAAGGTCTGTTTGGGCTGTGGGCCTGTGCGGGTTTGGGCATTGCCCTTATTGCCGGCGTTGACGACGCTTTCCCGTTCCCTGGTGAGTTCGAGTTCTCCGTTTTTCAGGCTGCCGGTGAATCGCAGACGGGTATCGTTGATCTGATTGCCCGCCTGTTCTTCGGTGACGACGACAAAGGTGATGAGTTCACCGGCGACGATGCCCTCCACGATTGGGCTGCTGCGATAGTCGCCGTAGAGCTTGCCAGAGATTTTTGTCCCGTCCTGAACCAACTCAAAAGCGATATCCGTAGCGGCCCCATTGCGCTGCGGAACGCTGCCGACCCAGATGCCGCTCAGATCGGCGGCGGCAACCGAAACGATACTCAACAGGAACGCCGCGACACCTTTCATGAGGGGTCCCGGAGCAGACCCTGCAGCGGGCCGGTGCTATCGGCAAAGCGTTCGACGGGGGCGCCGAAAGCGTCCAACATGCTGACGTACATATTGGCCAGGGGCATATCCTCCGTGTAAACGAGGTGCTGCCCGCTATTGATGCGCCCTCCGCCACGGCCGCCGAGGACGATGGGCAAACGGTGCGGATTGTGGCTGTTGCCGTCGCTCAGCGCGCTGGCGAAGACGACCATGGAGTTGTCGAGAACCGTGGATTCGCCCTCCGGCATCTGGCTTAGCCGACGCAGCAGATAGGCGTATTGTTCAATGTGCCAGCGGCTGATGATGGCATATTGGCGCAGCTTGTCGGCTTCCTTGGAATGGTGCGAGACATCGTGGTGACCGGCGCTGACGCCCTCGAGAAAGCGGAAGCTGACGTTGCTGACGGCGTTGCCGAACATGAAGGTGCTGACGCGCGTCGTGTCCGTCTGAAAGGCCGTGGCCATCATGTCCATCATGAGGCGAACGTGTTCGGCGTGATCGGCCGGGCGCTCGGGCGGCGCGTTCTTGAGATTGATCGGCGCACGCGCCGTCCAGGTGCGCTGCTTGCCGGCGCTGGCGCGCTGGACTCGTTCTTCGAGCGAACGCATGAGAGACATGTATTCGTCGATGCGGATGCGATCGGCGCTACCGACACGGCTACGCAGGCGATTGGCGTCCCCGAGAACACGGTCGAGAAGAAGCGTGTCCATTTTGGCCGCATTGGTGGATTGTCCACTGGCGGCACGATAGAGGCGCTCATAGACGGCGCGGGGATTGATTTCCCGGGCGAGGGGCGTGGTGGGCGTGCTCCAGGCAATATGCGAGCCGTAGACGCGTGTATAACCGACGACGGCGTCGACACCGATGGCCACGGGGGTGACGCCGAGTTCGAGCGAAGGGAGCGGGGTCTGGTCGGCCACGCTCCGGGCGGCCATCTGGTCTACCGAGATACCATTCCCGATGTCGGCGCCCGGGGTTTTCTTGATCGTCTCGCAGGTGAGGATGGCCGCTTCCTTGACGTAGTGGCCGTCGCCGCCCTTGGAGTTGGCGTTCCAGAGATTGCTAACGATGGTAACTTGATTCCGGAGATCGGCCAGAGGAGCCAGCGTGGGCGAGAACTCGAAGTCGCGGCCCTGCCCCTTGGGAATCCAGGCATCGACATTGACGCCGTTGGGCATATAGAGCGCAGCCAGCCGAACCGGAGGCTTCGCGGCAGCGGGAGCGGCCATGGCTTCCAGCCACGGCAGTCCGAGAGAGACACCAGCGCCGCGGAGGAGGGTGCGGCGGGAGAGACGCGTCTTCATTTCTTTGCTTGCTCCTTCGTTGGACGAAGTTCAGGCGCTGGGAGGGCGCCGGCCTGCTGACGGAACGGAACGCTCAGGACGATCTCTTCGAGCAATGTCTGTGAGCTATAGCTATTTTGCTTTACTTTTTCAACGATTGCATCCACGGTACAGGAGTCCTGGATGGTGAGTCCGCGGCCGAGGGCGTAGCCCAACATTTTGTTGGTCAGATGGCGGACAAAAAGGTCCTTGCGATCGAGCAGGATTTTGCGCAGTTCGGCGGGTCCACTGAACTTGGAGCCGTCGAGCAACTGTGCGCTGGCGTCGATGGGTTTGCCGGCCTCTTCGGAGCGCCAGCGGCCGGTGACGTCATAGTTTTCGAGGGCAAAGCCGAAGGGGTCGATACGGGCGTGGCAACTGGCGCAGACGGCATTCTGGCTGTGTTGAGCGAGTCGTTCGCGGACCGTTTTGGGAGCGTCACCCTGCTTGGTTTCTTCGAGAGGCGGCACGTTGGCGGGCGGCGGCGGGGGAGGCGTTCCGAGCAACGATTCGAGGATCCATGCGCCGCGGAGTACGGGACTGGTGCGGTACGGGTGGGAGGAGACGGAGAGGACGGCGGGCATGCCGAGCAGACCGCCCCGATTGCTGTTGGGCGGAAGATCAATCCAGTGGGGCTGCGAGGTTTGATTGGGACGGAGGTTGAGCTTGAGATCGAAGTGCGTGGCGAGTTTGCGGGTGCCGATGGAGTGATCGGAATCGAGAAAGTTGGTTAACGAAAGATTTTGGAGGAAGACTTCGCGGAAGAAGAGGATGGGCTGGTACCGAATGTCGGAGCGAAGGTCTTCGTCTTTTGTGAAGGTGGGAAAAAGCTTCGGATCGGGCGCCTTGTCGCCGCTGAGTTCACGGGTGTGCAACCACTGTTCGACAAAGCTTTGGGCGAACTCGACGGAACGGTCGTTCCGGAGCATAATGCGGACCAGTTGGCGAAGGACTTCCGGGTCCTGGAGTTTGTTGCGGGCGGCAAGGTCAAAGAGCAGTTCGTCCGGCATGCTGCCCCACAAGAAGTAGGAGAGGCGGCTAGCCATGGAGTATTGGTCCATCGGACGCGGGGCGGCAGTGGGATTAGGCGGCTCAACGCGGAAAAGGAAGTTGGGCGAGACGAGGACGCCACGGAGGGCGTAGAGAACAGCAGCTTCAAAGGTTTCGCCCTGTTGCTGGGCGGCGCGGAAGAGCTCAATGTACGGTTCGGCTTCCGCGGGCGTGGTGGGACGGCGGAAGGCGCGAGGAAGAAAAGCGTTGACGATTTTGCGGGCGGCCTGTTCAGGCGTGACGCCGGGGCCGGGTTTGGCGATGAAGATGCGGGCGTGCGACTTGTATTCCTTCGCGGCGAAGTCCATGGCGAACTTGGCTACTTCGAGGTATTTTTCGGAGTGGAGGGGCGAAAGGAAAAGAGTTTCGGCCGCGTTGTCAAAGCCCTCCCCGCCGGCTCCATCGATAGGAAGCGAGCGCGCGATATCCATATGCATGTCGAGCAGATCGCGGATGGTATGAGAGTATTCGTCTCGATTCAAGCGGCGGATGAGCGTACGGCCAGGAACGATGCCGGAGGAACAGGCGGCTTGGTGAACGGCTTCGTGGACATAGGCGCCAAAGGCTTCGCGCGCGTCAATGGGCGGCGCGGGCGCTCCTTTGGGCGGCATTTCACCGTTTTTAACGCGATTGGTGAGAGATAGCCAACGATTGGCGTCCGCTTTCAGCGATTCGGGCGTGGCGACCCGGCTTAGCCGGAAGCCGCCGAGGGGGGCCTTATCCTGATGGCATTTTTCGCAGTATTGGACGAGGAATTTCTGCGCGTGATCAAACGAATAGCCGGGCTGCTGGGCGTAAAGCGCAACCGGGGCGCAGAGCACGGCGATGAACAGACGACTCGTCATTTGGCAGTAGTTTATCGCTAAAAATGGTCAGGCCGGGTTGTGGCAGAAATTGCACTCATTCGGTGCTTTGTGTTCGTCGTGACAACTCATGCAGGAGTTCATATCGATCGGGCGCTCCTTGATTACGACGTCCTTGGCGGCCACGTCTCCATGACAGCGGTCACACTTGGCCGCTGGCGCGTGAATCTTATGCGAAAACCAGACGAATTCCGGCAACTTATAGATACGAACCCACGGAACAGCCTCTTTCCTTTGGACGTACGCCGCGAGCTTCTGGATAGCAGGACTTTCTTTCTTCACCGAGAGGTGGCACTGCATACATTTGGACTCGGCCGGGAACGTAGCGGCTTCACCCTTACCGGGCATGGTGTGGCACCCGGCACACTGGAGGCCCAAGGCGATGTGTGTCTTATGACTATAAGGAAGGGGCTGATCGGCAGCGGTCGCGCTTACCAGGAGCAGGCTAAGGCAGAGCAAACGCAACGTAGGCATCTCCTGATTTTGTCGTCATCCGGCCGCCGCCGCCGCAGGCGATGACGATATATTGCTTGCCGTTGACGCTGTAAACGGCGGGTGTTGCGTAGCCGCCGGCGGGCAACTTGTATTCGAAGAGGACTTCTCCGGTGGCCGTGTCGTAGGCACGGAACATTTCATCCCGCGTCGCTCCAATAAAGAGAAGGCCGGAAGCGGTGAGCGCCGGGCCGCCCATGTTTTCGGTTCCGGTTTCCTGTCCGGCCTGTACGCCACTTTTGCCGAAAACCTTCTGCCACTGGAAGTCTCCCTTATTTAGATCTATGGCGGTGAGGAGCCCCCACGGAGGGCGGGCGCCGGAGTTGCCGGCGGCATCACGGATCTTTGTATAGCCCTTCAGTGCATAGGGGTATGGCGCATTGGGGGCAGAATCGATGAGTTGGTGGACAGAGGCAACGTTTTGCGAATTGATATAGAGCGCACCGGAGGGGGAGGCCGCGGCTCCGCCCCAAAGCCCGCCGCCGAGCGTACCGGGCAACACGATCGTGCCTTGACGGCTGGGCGGGGCGTAAAGTCCGTTGTTGCGCAGATCGGCAATCTGCTTGGCAACTTCGGGAGCCGCAGGGTTAGGCTCAAATTTCTGTGGAGCGAAGGGCGGCGGCTTTAAGGGAATGGGCTGGGTTTTCGAGGCGACTTCACCGGGCATGTCGGAGCCGGGGAATGGACGTTCTTCGACGGGGAGAAGAGGCTTGCCGGTCACGCGGTCAAGGACAAAGACGAAGCCTTGTTTCGTGATCTGCGCGACGGCATCGCGGCCATTCCATTGAATGAGGTTGGGATTTACGGGGAGATCGAGATCCCAGATATCGTGATGGAGCGTCTGATAGTGCCAGATTCGCTTGCCTGTAGCAGCGTCCAGGGCGACGATGGCATTGCCAAAGAGGTTATCGCCAACGCGGTCCCCGCCGTAGAAATCGAAGGCGGGGGAGCCGAGGCTGACGTAGACTACGCCGCGCTTTTCATCGAGGCTCATTCCGCCCCAGTTATTGGCTCCGCCTATCGTTTTCCAAGCGTCCTTGGGCCAGGTTTCGTAACCGAATTCGCCGGGATGTGGAATGGTATGGAAGATCCAGCGACGCTTGCCGGTTCGCACATCGTAGGCGCGGATGTGGCCTGGCGCGGCGGCACGCGGCCCCTCGCCGACGGAGGAGCCCATGATGAGAAGGTCTTTATAGACAATGCCGGGAGACGTGGCTCCGTTGAAGGCTCCTGGAGGGTCGCGGTCCAAATCCTTCGTCATGTCGATGCGGCCATTGGCGCCGAATTCCGGAATGAGCTTGCCGGTTTTGGCGTTTAGCGCGAAGAGCGACGTGCCGGCCGCGAAAAACACGCGCTTTTCTGGGCCGCTGGACCAGTACATGACGCCGCGGTTGACGCCGCGGGAGCGGACCTCCGTTGGGTCGAACCGCCAAAGTTCCTTGCCGGTAGCCGCGTCCAGGGCAAAAGCCATCACAGTGGGCGACGTGCCGTAAAGAACGCCGTCAATGACGCTGGGAGTGCACTGGATCATGGTGCGGCCGCGCGCGTCGGCGTCCCCGGAATGAAACTCCCAGGCGACGCGGAGTTGTTTCACGTTCGCCTTGGTGATCTGACGAAGCGGCGAATACCGATTGCCGTCGTTGCCGCCGGACCATGTGGGCCAATTGGTTTGTGCAGAAAGGAAGAGTGTAGTTAGGAAGAAAAGGCGAATTACCAAGGCATTGTCCGTTTGGTGAACTTGCGGCCGGCCTGGGCGGCTTCTTTACCGCCCGAGCCGATCATGACTCCTTCTTTTATCATCGCTTCGACGTCATGCGGCCGCACTGTATTCAAGAAAGCCAGTTTATTCGCTTTGCAGGCCTTTAGCACCCGGGCGCGTGCACTGACCATTCCGGGGTCGAGTTCTTCGTTCGGCCCATGACCATCGGGGAGGCGCAGAGAGAGCCCCATGTCGCCGGGACCCCATTCGGCGAAACCGATCCCGGGGACAGCGGCCACCTTTTCGGCGTTGGCCAGGGCAAAGCGATCCTCAATCTTGAGACCGAGCAGAAATTCCCCGTCCGGATTGAGAGGCCAGGGGTCGGCGCGCTTTTTGTATTCGCCGGGAGAGATACCCCAAATGCCGGCCGGGGCGCTTTGGCTTCCGTTGCCCATCATGCCCTCCGGGATTCCCGCGACGGGTTTGGCATCGACATAGCGGCAGGCGGAAACGAAGGTACGGATGGCCTCCGGATCGCGGGCGTGGCACAGGAGAATGCCGTGAATTCCAGTGAGCAAGGCCTGCTGGACGACCCAGAAGTTCGCTTCCATGTGCGCTTTGCTGACGCCGAGGACGGGGAGGGTGGCGATGACGGCAGGCGTACGGTGTCCGCTTTTGGTGGGGCCTCCTTCCACAAGGCCGCGCATGAAGTTTCTAAGCGCAGAGAAGTCGAGTTGGCCGTGTTCCATCTCGTAGTTGATGTAATCGGCCCAGGTATGGGCGAGTTTCTTGCCTTCATCAAAGCCCGCACCGACAGGAGCACTGGTGTAGTAAATGGGTTGGCCTTGGGAGAGAAGTTCGATGGCTTTGTTGATGCGTTTCGGTTGGGATGTCTGCGCAGTGAGCGGGAATGCGAGCGGGAGCGAGAGAAGTGTGCGCCGATTCATGCCATCTTCTATATCAAATTGGCACAATAGAGAACATGTCTCGCTGGCTCCCCCTGTTTGCGGCCATGGTCGCCTCTTCGCACGACATCGAAGCGGTTCTGCAGACGATCCGTGACGACCAAGCTTGGACACTGGAGCAGCAGACGAGCATTTGCGAGATCCCTGCCCCGCCGTTTCACGAAGCGGAGCGCGGGAGGGAGTTCAGCAAGCGGTTGGCGGCGTTGGGACTGATCGATGTCCGGACTGACGCCGAAGGGAACGTCATCGGTAAATGGCCGGGATCGCAACAGCCCAAACCTCTGATCGTTTTTAGCGCCCATTTGGATACCGTATTCCCGGCCGGCATGGATGTAAGGGTGAAGAAAGACGGCAAACGGCTGACTGGCCTGGGCATTGGGGACGATTGCCGGGGATTAGCCACCGTACTGACCGTGGCGCGGGCCTTCCAAAAACACCAAGTGACATTTCCGGGGACGGTTCTTTTTGTCGGCACTGTGGGCGAGGAAGGCCAGGGTGATCTACGGGGCGTACGGCATCTCTTTTTGAAAGAGTTGCCCGGGCAGATTGATTCATTCATTTCCGTGGATGGGACAGGAATGGGCATCGCCGCTCGCGGCGTGGGCAGCAACCGGTATCTGGTGACCTACAAGGGGCGGGGCGGACATAGCTACGGGGCATTCGGGATGCCGAACCCGGCACACGCCATGGGGCGGGCGGTTGCGCGCATCTCTGATATTCAAGTGCCCACGGAGCCGAAGACGACGTTTAATATCGGCCGGATGGAAGGCGGGACAAGCGTGAATTCGATACCCATTTCCGTGAGTATGGAAGTGGACATCCGCAGCGAATCGGCCAAAGAACTGGCAGCATTGGACGAGAGGCTGCGAGCGGCATTACAGGCGGGATTGGAAGCGGAAAAGAAGCGTTGGCCAGAGTCGCAAGCTCCCTTGGAGTTGGAAATTAAGACGATGGGACTGCGGCCCGCCGCGGAACCGCCGGACTCGCTCCCCATCGTCCAAAAGGCGCTGGCCGCAGCCAGACGGCTGAACGTGCCGGTGTTCGCGACGCGCAGCGGATCCACGGACGCCAATCTTCCGATGAGCCTGGGAATTCCGGCGATTACAATTGGCGGCGGCGGACAAGCAAACGGGGCGCATTCGGCAGACGAATGGTACGAAGACACTCCGGAATCTTACAAAGGGCCGCAGTGGTCGGCCCTGATCCTACATCTACTACTTACGGAACCATGATTCAGATACAAGAACAATTGACGCCGGCGGGGCTGCTGCCGCAGATCGCCAAGCTATGGGACGCCTCGGCGGCTAAGATCCGCTCGCTGGAGAACGGCTGGCGTCCCGAGACCGGCGCGCCGGTATTTACGGTAAAAGGGCGATATACTTCGCGCGGGTGGACGGAGTGGACCCAGGGATTCCAATTCGGATCGGCCATCCTGCAGTACGACGCCACGGGCGAAGACTGGTTCCTGGAACAGGGAAAGCGGCGGACCGTGGAACTGATGGCTCCCCACATTACTCACGTCGGGGTGCATGATCATGGATTCAACAATGTTTCTACGTACGGTAACCTGCTGCGGCTGATGAATGAGGGGCGGATCCCCGAGAATGGCTGGGAGCGTAACTTCTACGTGTTGGCCTTGCAGTGTACGGGCGCCGTGCAGGCCGCACGCTGGTCCACGATTCGCGGAGGAGGAGGATATATCTACTCCTTCAACGGGCCGCACTCCTTGTTTGTCGATACGATTCGCTCACTGCGGGCGCTGGCCGTGAGCCACAAGCTGGGTCATGTACTGATGGGCGAGAACGACCAGAAGATTTCGTTGCTGGACCGGTTGATCGATCATGCGAGGGCGACGGCGGATTTCAATGTCTTTTACGGCTCCGGGCGAGACGCCTACGATTCCCTGCCCGGCCGAACGGTGCACGAGATTGTATTCAATCGAAATGACGGCAACGCGCGTTGTCCGAGTTCCCAGCAGGGATACTCTCCATTTACGACCTGGACACGCGGGTTGTCCTGGGCCATGCTGGGATTCGCCGAACAGTTGGAGTTTTTTGCGGCGCACCACCTGACTCCGCCAGATTTCATGCTTCGCGCTGCCCACGCAACTTGTGATTTTTATATTGCACAGACGCCCACGTGCGGTGTGCCGTACTGGGATACCGGCGCCCCGGGCCTGGCAAAGCTGGACGGTTACTTGGACCGGCCGGCAGATCCCTATAACCAACACGAACCCGTAGATTCCTCGGCCGCGGCGATTGCGGCGCAGGGGTTGCTCCGGTTGGGCCGTTTTACAGGGGAGCGGCGATATTTCCAAGCGGGTTTAACTGTGGCTCAGACGATTCTTGGCGAACCGTATTTGAGTACTGATCCGGGCCACCAAGGCTTGTTGCTACATGCGGTATATCACAGGCCGAATGGGTGGGATTACATACCGGAAGGACAGCAGGTTCCATGCGGCGAGTCGTGCATGTGGGGGGATTACCATGTGCGGGAACTCGCGCTCTATCTCCAGCGATTGGCTGGGGATAAACCATATCTCACATTTTGGGGATGAGGCGCAGTACCTAGCACTGAACAGTACCGACTTTCAGAGAATACCTAAAGCGCCCAGTCAAACTGACCGATTAAGGAGAGGGGTAACTTCGTGCCACTCTCCATCGGCCAGACGGTCAACGGCTACGAGTTGCTGGACTTTTTGGAAAGTTCGAGCAAACGCGTTTCCTATCGTGCCCGCAACCTCCACTCGCAACGCATCGAGCAATTGCAACTGCTGCCGGACAGCGTGAGGCACGACCCCGAACGGTCCGCCCGCTTCTTTCGCGAAAGCCGGATTCTCACGTCGTTGCAGCATCCAAATATTCTGACCTGCCTTGGCGTGGTGGAACTGGGCGGTCATCTGGCCATTGCGGTCGAGGCGATTGAAGCTGTCACGTTGGCTGACCGGCTGGAACTCGGTCCGATGGAGACCGAAGAAGCCGTTCGCTCGATTTTGCAGGTACTGGCAGCGGTCGAAGCCGCACATGCGGCTGGGGTACTGCACCGGGAAATCTCAGCGGTCAATATCCTGATTACTCCGGAACGACTGGTGAAATTGACCGGATTTTCCGCCGCAAAAACGGCTGCCGATCCGAGCGTGACACGAGCAGGAACTCTGTTCGGGTCCGCTCTCTACGCAGCTCCCGAGATCTTTCACGGGATTACCGCGCTCGACCCGCGTATCGACGTATACGCCATCGGATGCGTGTTTTATGCGCTCGTTACCGGACGGCCACCCTTTGACCAGAAAACAGAGTATGAACTGATGATGGCGCATGTCCATCAATCTCCGGTTCCGCCAAGCCTGCTGAATCCAGCGGTGAATGGATTGTTGGATGCCGTGATCCTGAAAGCTTTATCCAAAGACCCGGCGGCGCGATACCAGTCCGCGCGGGAGTTCTACCACGCAATTCTCCATCCGACCAGCTTGGCGGATTCGGCAGATCCGCTGCAAATGCGTAACGCCCTCGATGAGCCGCCTATACCGTCAGACCCTACGGCCGGCCCGGCCAATGTAACTGGTCCACTCCCGCCCGCTGTCCGGGAGTTGAGTCTGTCACCCGCAGTACTCGCGCTGAGTGCGGGCTTGTTCTTTCTGCTGGCCGCCCTTTTCGTACTTGTTCGTAACAACGCCTAACATCCATGCGATTCGTCCCCGGAGATACCGTTGGTCCGTACCGCGTTACCGAAGTTATCGGCGAAGGCGCGGCAGGAGTGGTCTATCGCGTAGTCAACTCCGTTACCGGCCGGCTGGAAGCCATGAAGATTCTCGCCGACGGTTACACCCACGACCTGGAACAGGCGCAACGCTTCCTGCGGGAAATCCAGTTGCAGGCCAAGCTCGACCATCCGAATATCGCCCAGGTACGGACGGCATTCTGCGACGGAACCACGATCGTCCTCATCATGGAACTCGTGGATGGCGAACCTCTCAGTTCTATTCTGCAGCGGGGACGGATACCACTACTGGTTGCGGTGCGACTGGCGGAACAAGTACTGCACGCCCTTGCCGTGGCACATCATCAGGGCGTCATTCACCGGGACGTGAAACCCGCCAATATTCTCGTCAACCGCAACGGGATGGTGAAGCTTACCGACTTCGGGCTAGCCAAACAGCAAGGAGAACCGGGCCAAACTGGACAGGGAATGGCTGTCGGCACCGTGTACTACATGGCTCCGGAACAGGTGCGAGGCTTGGCGGCCACAGACTGGCGGTGCGACCTCTATGCTACCGGCGTCGTGCTGTATGAAATGCTAACCGGCCACCGGCCGTTCGAGGGTCCGGACCAATATTCTGTGATGCGCGCCCAGATCGAACAGACTGCTCCGCCGCTCGCTCACTGGACGCCCGAGTTGCCGAAAGGGTGCCAGACGCTTCTGGACCGCGCCCTCCAAAAGGATCCCGCCCTCCGATTTCCCTCCGCGGGCGCTTTCCTAGCCTCCCTGCAAGCGCTTCGAGAGGCTCCCCTGCCGCCACGTCCCCGCCCCACCTGGCGCTACGCCGGCGCCTCGGCCGGAATTGCCTGTCTTCTTCTTGCTGCTTTTGCCATGCCGCCGCTCCCGGCGTCCTTTCCATTGGATACGCCTGCGCTGCCCATGCCTCCGGCGCCGCCCGTTCCTCCAGAGGGCTACCGATTCGAGTCCGGCCAACACGGAAGTCCCGGGCAGGTCTCTCATCCTCTCCTGCCCGCCGCCACGGAACACCACGAGACCGCTTTGCCCACCCGGACGCCCAGACCGCAACCGGCACCGCCCTTCCGTGCTACTCGCATGGTCTCTTCCGAACCCATCCGCCTCAATGACGCTCCGCCACTGCCTCTTCGCCCAGCCGAAACAGCGGCCCCGGTGCTTCCCGCACCGCCGAAGGTACTTATAGAGCAGTTGGCCCCGCCGGCCGCCATGCCGGGCATCACGCCTTCGCTGCCGGTCGAGAAACCGACCAATTGGATGCGGCGGGGCCTGAACCGTGTGCCCAAGTTGTTCAGGCGGCGGGAGCCGCAACAAGATGCGGAGCCTGCCAAAAAGGACTAGCCCAAAAAAAACGGGGTCCCGAAGGAACCCCGCAAATGGAGTGCTACGGCTGTTGGAGGAAAAAAACCAGAACGAAAACCGTGAGGTAAAGAGTCGAGCGGAACAAAAGATTTTGGCTGCCGCCTCCTGCTCTGCACTCATCATAAGGCAACGACGGAGATGTCCCAATAGTACATTTTCGCGAAAACGCGTGAAACCCTAGTCCTGCTATCCCACTATAAAGTCATAGGCTTACGGATTATTGGGACAGATTGTCCCGCCGACGCTGTCCATTTTGTCCATCCGCGGACAGACGGACGCAGGCCGCACGACAAAATGCCGGCGGACCGGTGTTTTTCAACCACCTTAGAGAAAAATACCTTAGTCGGATATATCCTATTCCGCATGCTTACCAGACGAGGATGGCTGGCTACGGTGCCGCTACTGCACGGGTGCGGCGGGTCATCCAAGCCCCTGATCGGTGTGATTCCGAAAGCCGTGGGAGATCTATTTTTCGCGGCGGTCCATTCCGGCGCGCGGCGCGCAGCCCAGGAGGCCGACGCGGAAATATCCTGGAACGGGCCGAAGGAGGAGACCGACCATGGCCGGCAGATCCAAATTGTTGATGCGATGGTGACGCAACGCGTCTCCGCCATCGCTATCTCGGCTACCGATGAACGGGCGCTGCGTGCTCCTGTAGCCCGGGCGATTGCGGCCGGCATCCCGGTGACGGTTTTTGATTCGGGGGTGGAGACGGAAGGGTATGTGACGTTCGTAGCTACGGACAACTACGGAGCAGGTTGCATGGCCGCCCGGCGGTTGGCAGAGTTGGCGGGAAAGAAAGGAAAAGTGGGCATTGTGATGCACAAGCCAGGCGGGACATCGACGATGCTGCGGGAAGACGGTTTTTTGAAAACAATGGCGGCGGAATTCCCTGGCATACAAGTGGCGGCAAAGCAATATGGCATGGCCGACCGGGCGAAAGCGCGGGCCGCTGCAGAAAACATGCTGAGCGGGACCCCCGATCTCGTCGCGCTGTTTGCATCCAGCGAAGCCAGTTCGCTGGGGGCGATTCAGGCGTTAGAAAGCCGTGGACTAAACGGTAAGGTGCGGCTCATCACATTCGATACAAGCGCATCGCACCGGGAGGCGCTGGCGAATGGGACGATTGACGTCATGATGGTGCAGGATTCCGCGCGGATGGGCTACGAGGCAGTGCATTCCCTGACCGAGAAACTGGCCGGACGGACACCCCCGCACCGGATGGACCTGCCTGCACGGATGGTAACGCGGAACATCATGGCACAAGAAGAGATTCACGACTTGATTTCGCCGAAGATGGATTTGTGATCATAGTCGGATGGGATTCTTAGACAACCTGGAGAATACGCTGAAAAATGCGGAACGCGGCTCGGAGCGGGAAGATGAGCGCGCGGCCACGGTTTCCCGTGCCGAGGAAATGGCCGCGTTGCGGGCGTCGGCTCCCCATGCGGAGACTTTGAAGAAAAGCCAGTGGACACAGGACTTGTTGACCCAGTGCGTCACGTTGGGTCATGGGCAACGCACGCGTGTCGGAATGGCCTGGGTGGGAACGACGCTGCGACTGGACGCCAAGGAAAAACGGATGGACCTGCGGCCGACCTCGGAGGGCGTGGAAGCTGTTTATTCCGTGGATGGAGTGGAGATCGAACGAGAGCCAATCGATATGGCTGGTGATCCGGCCGTTCTTGCGCGGAAGTGGTTGGGCGTCCCGTAGGACGCCCGCCCCCTCACATCTTCACTACGTGCACTTCGAACCGTTCCGGCGGTAGGGCTGATATCGGATTTGGCGACATATTCGCCCACGCATCAAAGGCCGAATTGGCCACCGAGTGGTTCAAGTACATGAGGAATTGGTCCGAACAGTAGCTAAGCGGAGGCAGGTGACGGAAGGCCAAACGCAGACCGATGGCCTTATGCAGGTCAACGCCGCCGGTGTCGATATGCTTGTCCTGGAGGAGCGTAACAAAGCTCGTCCTTCCCGCATGGGGCCAAATATCGGGACGCAGAAGCACGCGAAGGTCCATTCGCGTCTCAAAAGTTGTCTCACACTGCCTGATCCACTCCAGCACCGCGTCTCCCCACTTCCAATGCGTTTTCAGCCCGAGGTACTGTTCGGAAAATTGCAGCGCCAACTCATAACGCCTGCGTTCCAGATCCAGTTCGTCTTGCGTAACGGCGGCGGCCAACGGGATCAATTCTTCGGAGTCGATGAGTTCCGCCGCCATCGACATGACCCTTTCTAATCGCTTGCCGCGGGGAGCAGCGTCAGAAACCAACAACGGGGGTAGTTCGTGTGTTTTGTCGCCCGCGATCTCCACAAATGTACGGCTTCCAATGATGTCCATGTGGCTCCTCGCTGTTCTTTGTATCGGCTGTTTTCTACTTTTTCGTTATCTTCCTGCCAGTAAAGATGCGTCCGGGGACGTTTGGTTTCACTGCGCTATGCTGGGCCATATGGTCCGCCAACGCACACGCATCGAAGCCGCTTCCACGCTGACCCGACGCGGCTTTGTCGCCGCGGCCGCCGCCTTCTCTCTACCTATGCCAGCAGCTGACACTCCCCTCCCCCCGCCTCCCATCGCCAAGATCGTTGCCAAGTCCATCACGCAACAAGGCGAGACGCGCAATGACCCTTATTTCTGGCTTCGCGATAAGGCCAATCCGGAAGTTACCGCCTATCTGGAGGCTGAGAACGCGTACTTCCAGGCGGTGATGAAACCGGTGGAAGGACTGAAAGACACCTTGTACAAGGAGATGGTCGGCCGGATACAGGAAACCGATCTCTCGGTTCCTGAGCGCAAGGACGATTACTACTATTACACGCGGATTGAGAAGGGCCAGGACTATCAGCTCTACTGCCGGAAGTATGAGTCGTTGGATGGAAAAGAAGAATTATTGCTCGATAGCAATGCGCTAGCGAAGAACCACACTTATTTCCGGCTAGGCAACTTCGCCGTCAGTCCCGCCCATCAGATACTGGCTTACTCCACAGATACAGAGGGCGATGAGGTCTACACGACCTATTTCAAAGACCTGCGAAATGGTACCGTTCTGCCGGACCAGATTCCCAACGTCTATTACGGGCTTGTCTGGGGGAATGACAACAAAACTCTGTTCTACACCACCTTGGATTCCGCGAAACGGCCTTATCGCGTGCACCGGCATGTACTAGGCACGCCCGTTGCCAGTGACGCCATTGTCTTTGAAGAGCCCGATGAGCGGTTCTATGTTGAGTTATCCAAGACCAAGGACCAGAAATATGTGCTCGTTACGTCGGAAAGTAAACTGACTTCCGAGGTATTGTATTTGGCGGCAGATGCGCCGGACGGCACGTTTGTTCCGGTAATTCCCCGCAAAACGGGTGTTTTGTACGGCGTTTGGCATCACGATGGGGAATTCCTGATTCTGCACAATGACGGGGCGCAGAATTTTGAACTGGCGGCAACCAAGGTAGGAGAGTCCGCAACAGCAAAGCGGCGCATCGTGATTGCCCACCGGAAGGAAGTGCTTCTGGAAGGAATGGAAAGCTACCGCTCCTGGATGACGGTCTCCGAACGAGAAAACGGACTGCGGCGAATTCGGGTGCGGCGGTGGAACGGCGAGGAGGATCATGCCGTCACAATGCCGGAACCGGTGTATGCGGTACAGTTGGCTGGAAATCCGAACTACGACGCGAAGACGATCCGGTTCACCTATCAGTCGTTGGTTACGCCGCCCTCGGTGTTCGACTACGACATGACAACTCGCAAGAGAACCTTGCGGAAACAACAAGAAATACCCAGCGGCTACGATGCCGGGAAGTATGAGAGCGAACGTACCTTTGCGACCGCCTCCGACGGCGCCAGGATTCCCGTGGCGATTGTCTATAAAAAGGGATTCCGGAAGGACGGCAACGCGCCTCTGCTTCTCTACGCCTATGGGTCATACGGAATCAATACAGAGGCGACGTTCAATCCCTCCCGATTGAGCCTGCTGGACCGCGGTTTCGCCTTTGCCATTGCGAGTATCCGCGGCGGTTCCGAGATGGGCCGGTACTGGTATGAAACCGGAAAATTTCTGTCAAAGAAGAATACCTTCACCGATTTCGTAGCGGCAGCGGAACATCTCACGGCAGCGAAATATACGCAACCTTCGCGTCTCGCGATCATGGGCGGCAGCGCGGGTGGATTGTTAATGGGAGCGGCGGTTAATCTCCGTCCGGACCTCTTCCATACAGTGCTTGCTCTCGTGCCATTCGTCGATGTATTGAACACCATGTCCGACGCAACGCTACCGCTGACGATTGGTGAATACGAAGAGTGGGGCAACCCGGACGATCCGAAATACTACTCCTACATCAAGAGCTACGCCCCTTATGAAAACCTAAAGAAAACGGCGTATCCCAACATTCTGGCGACAGGCGGACTGAACGATCCACGCGTTCCGTATTGGGAACCGGCAAAATGGGTGGCCAAGATGCGAACACTGCAAACGGGCAAGAATGTGATTGCCATGAAGATCAATATGGGCGCCGGCCATTTCGGGAAGTCCGGAAGGTACGCCGTACTGGAAGAAACGGCTGAACAGTATGCGTTTCTCCTGCTCACGATGGGCATTACGCGGTAAGTGGGATACTGTTAGGTTTGGTTTTCACCATGAACGAATACTCAATTGGCGTAGACTTGGGCGGGACGAACCTGCGTGCGGCGGCCGTGGACCGTGAGGGCCGCGTTTTGGAGAAGATTTCCGTCGATACGAATTTCGAAGGCGGACGGGAAGCGGTAATCGGCGATATCGTCGACGGGGTGAACCGGCTGAAATCGAGCCTGACGACGCTGCGGCTGGCGGGCGTTGGTATCGGCGTACCGGGATTCATCCTGTTAAAGCAGGGCTTCATCACCAACTCGAACAACCTGCCCTACCTGGAAAACTATCCGGTGCGCGATGCGATTGAGCAGAAACTCGGCACGCCGATCATCCTGGAGAACGACGCGAACGCCGCGGCGCTGGGAGAAAAATGGATGGGCGCCGGACGGGAAGTGGACGATTTGGTGTTGCTGACTCTTGGAACGGGTATTGGCGGCGGCATCATCACGGACGGCCGCGTCCAGCACGGCATGGACGGAATGGCGGGGGAGTTGGGTCATCTGACGATTGATCCGTTTGGACCTCCGTGCGGATGCGGAAATTGGGGTTGCCTGGAAAAGCTCGCTTCGGCAACCGCGGTGGAAAGCGCGGCGATGCTAATGAGCCTAAGTGCGCACCCGCTGACGAGCAAGGAAGTTTACGAGCTAGCCATGGATGGGGACAAAAAAGCGCAGGCAATCTTTACTCAGATGGGCCGTGCTTTGGGCATTGGATTGGCGACGCTGATCAATACTTTTAACTACCCGCTCTATTTGCTCAGCGGAGGTATGCTGCCTGCGTGGAACCTGTTTTGGCCAGAGTTGGAGGCCCAGGTAAAAATGCGCTCGTTCACCTATAGGAACTCAAAGACGCGGATCGAGGCCGCCACGTTGGGAAACCAGGCGGGATTGATCGGCGCGGCATATTTGCCATTTCAGGCGACGGATTTGAGTCACTAGCCATGAGCGGATATTGGTTGGGCGTTGACATCGGGACCGGAGGGTCCCGGGCGCTGCTTGTAGACGAGGCGGGCCGAATTGTAGCCGGGAGAACGGAAGCGCATGCCGACATGCGCATGGAACGGCCGCTATGGGCGGAACAGGATCCCGACGATTGGTGGCGCGCGGCCCAGGTGGCCATCCGAGGCGCACTGGACGACGCGGGCATCGCCGGGAGCGCGGTACGTGGCGTGTCGCTTTCCGGGCAAATGCATGGGCTTGTGATCCTGGACGCAACGGGAACCGTGATACGCCCCTCGTTGATCTGGTGCGACCAGCGCAGCCAGTCGCAGGTGGATGCAATCAATGCCAAGGCGGGGCGGGAACAAGTGCTGGCGGCCATCGCCAATCCGGTGCTGACTGGGTTTACCTTGCCGAAATTGTTGTGGGTGCGCGACCACGAACCCGCGTCCTACGAACGGGTTCGCCACTTACTGCTTCCGAAGGATTACATCCGATATCGCTTGACGGGCGAGTTTGCGAGCGAGGTTTCCGATGCCTCGGGAACAGCGCTATTCGACGTTGTGAACCGGCGGTGGGCTCTTGATTTCGCGGATACGCTCGGGATTGACCGTTCGATTCTGCCGACGGTTTATGAATCCGAAGAGATCACCGGAACCATATCGCCACATGCCGCGCTCGTGACCGGCCTCACCGCGGGTACCCCCGTGATCGGAGGCGGGGGAGACCAGGCCGCCAGCGCCGTCGGCAACGGGATTGTAGCTCCCGGGCTTGTATCGGATACGATCGGCACCTCCGGCGTCGTGTTTGCCCACATGGATGAGGTTGCCTACGACCCGCAGGGGCGCGTGCACACCTTCTGCCATGCAGTGCGAGGGAAGTGGCATGTAATGGGCGTGACGCAAGGCGCCGGACTCAGTTTGCAGTGGTTCCGAACGCAGCTGGCAGCGGACGCCAACTACGACAGTCTAACCGCGCAGGCGTCGGAGTCCCCCGCGGGAGCGCGAGGCTTGTTCTGGCTCCCTTACTTGATGGGTGAACGGACGCCGCACCTGGATTCACAGTGCCGCGCCGCATGGGTGGGATTGACGGCGGCGCATACGCGCGGCGATATGGCGCGAGCTTTGTTGGAAGGCGTCTGTTTCAGCCAGAAGGATTGTCTGGACATCATCACTGGGTTAGGGTGCGGCGTCGAGACGGTCCGGCTTTCGGGCGGCGGAGCGAAGAGTGCGTTTTGGAAACAACTATTCGCGGATGTTTTTGGAAAGCCGGTGTCAATTCTGGAGACACAGGAAGGGTCGGCATACGGTGCGGCGCTGTTGGCGATGGTCGGTACGGGCGTGTTTTCTTCCGTTGTCGAAGCTTGCGGGGTTGCGGTCCGTGAGGTAGAAACCATCGCGCCCGGGGCAAACTCCGCTTATTACCCGCGCGCACACGCCGTGTACTCGGGGCTCTATCCGGCGCTTCGAGAAAGTTTCCACGCGATCAGCGGGCTGGCGTAGCAGTGTTTTGCGATGTCAGCCTGCCCGTGCCGCTGGATCAACCCTTCACCTATTCGGTTCCCTTGTCCTTGCAGCATCGGCTCAAGCCTGGCGCCCGCGTGGTGGTGCCCTTTGGCAGCCGTAAACTGACGGGTGTTGTCCTTCGTACGCACGGCGATTTTCCGGAAGCTCGGACCCGCGCCGTGGAAAAACTGATCGACGAAGAACCGATTTTCGATGAACCGTTGCTCCGGCTGGCGGCGTGGGTTGCCGCCTACTACTGCGCCCCGCTGGGCGAAGTATTGCGCGGCATGGCGCCGACATCGGCGGAGACCACACGCTCCAAAGTCTATGCGTTGACCGACGCAGGGCGGGATATCGTTCGTCAATCCTTGTTTGGAGAGGAAGACTCATCGCCGCAGGCAAAGTTGCTGCGGATGCTGGAGGTGCGTCCTCTTTCGCTGGGTTATCTCAAGACAAAGGTGGAAGACGCAAGCCGCTTATTGAAGAACCTGGAGCAGAAAGGCCTGGCCGCCATGGAAGAGGACGTCAGCGCCAAGGACCCGATGCGCGCGCCCGCCGAACAGTTGCGCGTCCGATTTCTGAAACGCGGCGAGGGCCTGAAACTGCCCAAGGTGGAGCGGGAGGTTTTGGCCTATCTGGAATTGCATCCGGGCGAGCATGCGCTGACGGCGCTGGAAGGTGCGGTCAAAGATCCGTCCCGCGGAGCCCGCGCGTTAGCGCGCCGCGGGCTGGTTCAATTGCGGATTGCGCCTCTGGCCACCCTGGCCGATACCCGCCCGCCCCACCCGTTAAATCAGTGGCAACAGGCAGCCTTCGAAAAGATCCGCGATCAACTCGACCAGGGCACTTTCGGCGCGTTCTTGTTGCAAGGCGTGACTGGCAGCGGGAAAACCGAAGTTTATCTCAACGCCATTGAACACGCATTGCGCGGAGGGCGGGCGGCCCTGTTGCTGGTGCCGGAAATCGCGTTGACGCCCGCGGTGGCCGGGCAGTTTTTGCACCGGTTTGGCGACCGCGTTGCCATTCTCCATTCCGCATTCAGCGACAGCGAACGGGCCGAACAGTGGCGGCGCATTCGAAGCGGCGAAGCCGGCGTGGTGGTAGGTACACGGTCCGGCGTTTTCGCGCCGATTCGTAACCTTGGCTTACTCATTGTCGATGAAGAACACGACCAGAGTTACAAGCAACAGGAAGCGCCGCGATACAACGGTCGCGACGTAGCGGTTGTGCGAGCGAAAGAACTGGGCGCTTGCGTGGTTGTGGGTTCCGCGACGCCAGCGCTTGAAACCAGATACAACGTGGAGCGTGGGCGATACACGCTGCTGGAGTTGCCGGAACGCGTGCAGGGCCGTCCGATGCCTGAAGTGGAGCTGGTGGATATGCGGGAGGAGTTCTTGCAAACGCGCCAGGCGGGTACCTTTTCCCGCCGCCTGCTGGACGCATTGGACGACCGGTTGCACGCGGGCGAACAAACGATGCTGCTGCTCAACCGTCGCGGTTTTTCCAGCTTCGTGAGTTGCCGCGCCTGTGGCGAACGCGTACAATGCCCCAATTGCGCCGTCACCTTAACGTTCCATAAACGCGATAAGCGTTTGCTATGCCACTACTGCAACTACGCGGAACGGGTGCCGGACCGTTGCAAAAAATGCGACAGCGAATATCTTCACTTCGTGGGAACAGGCGCAGAAAAGGTAGAAGATGAGCTGCACAAATCGCTGCCTACGGCCCGCATCGCACGGATGGATCGCGATACGGTGACAACAAAGCGACACTTCGAATCGATCCTGCATGGCTTTCGAGAGGGCAACTACGACATTCTGGTCGGCACGCAAATGATCGCGAAGGGACACGATATTCCAAACGTTACCCTGATGGGCATTGTTTCGGCAGATATTGGGCTGGGAATGCCGGACTTCCGGGCCGCCGAGCGCACCTTCCAACTGCTGACGCAGGCAAGCGGGCGCGCCGGGCGCGGACAGATTCCAGGGCGCGTCATTTTGCAGACATCCAACCCGGAACACTACGCGGTCCGCTTGGCTTCCCAACAAGACTATCCGCAGTTCTACGAAAAGGAACTGATGTTCCGGAAGTCGATGCGTTATCCCCCATTCAGTGCCCTGGCCAACATCCTGGTTCGCGATGAGATACAGGAAGAGGCGCTACGCAAGAGCACGGAAATGGAGAGGCTGCTACACCCTGCCCCCAAAGAGTTGCGGGTAATGGGACCCGCCCCCGCTCCGGTTCCCCGGCTTAAGAACGAGTTTCGCTATCAGCTTCTATTGAAATCATCTGACCGGAAACTATTGAACGATACGCTGCACCGGCTGCGCCGGTTCGCGGCTGGGCAGAAGTGGGGCGCCACGGCCCTGGTGATTGACGTCGATCCTGTTTCTCTGTTGTAATTGGGCGCGCATGGTGACGGACCGTCCGCCGTATGAGCTCGTAGAGCGAAACCTTCGGCATGCCATGGCCTTCTTTTCTCGTTGTCACCCGAGCGGCCAAGTACGCGAAATGCCGGGCATTACAGGCATCAGTTGCGGCTGGAACTATCCGGTTTTCAACTCAGCTCTTCTTTCGGCCAGAGTCCCGGGAGTGGACGGCGAGTTGACGGCGCGGCTCGCCATGGCGTCCATTTATTTCCGGTCGATTGGCGTCGGCTGGTCGTATTGGGCGTGTCACGATCTGCTGGACGCGCGCGCTCTCCGCGAGATCAAGGAAACCTGTTATGCCTATGGGTTGGATCCTGTGCTGACCGCGCCCGGCATGTTCGCACAAGAACTATTGCCTCGTGCGCGACCGACCCCAACCATCGAAATTCGTGAGGTCCACGATGGCCAGTCCCGTTTAGCCTTCGCCCATCTGATCTCCACAATTTTCGATCTGCCGTTCCAAATGACAATGCATATCTACGGGCCGGCGGAGTGCTGGACGCCGGACTACGCGGGATTCATAGGGTATGTGGGGGAGCGCCCGGTTTCGGTCACGATGGTTAACGTTACTGATGAATGTTGCGGGTTTTATTCGGTGGGTACTGTAGCCGGGCATAGACGGCGCGGCTACGCGGAAGCCGTCATGCGCGCGGCACATGTACAGATGCGGCAGCGTTTCCCGTTCAAGAGCTGCGTGCTACAATCGAGCACCGTTGGACGCCGCCTGTACGAACAAATGGGGTTTCGGGAAGTTACCCGATTTTCTGTGTTCCGATCGGTGTCCATCTGAGCTGAAACTCATTTACAGGAGACTATTCCGATGGGAATGATGGAAGAGTTCAAGCAATTTGCCATATCGGGTAACGTGATGGATCTGGCGGTTGGCGTGATTATCGGCGGAGCGTTTGGAAAGATTGTCAATTCCTTGGCCAACGATGTGATCATGCCGCCCATTGGTCTGCTGCTGGGGGGCGTCGATTTCAAAGGGATGTACATCCCCTTGGACGGAAAGACCTACGAGAACCTGGAGGCCGCCGTCAAGGCAAAGGCCCCGGTGCTGGCCTACGGCCAGTTCATACAAAATGTCGTCGAGTTTTTTATCCTTGCGTTCGTGATCTTCATGATGGTCCGCGCCATGAACCGGCTGCGGCCGGGTTCGGCGAATCCGCAAAAGGCGGGCGGTTGATAGACTGATCCGTTGTGGGGCGCGCGTCCAATGCGCCCCTCCACACGGCCCTGTGACTGACGAACGCATTCCCTTCTCCAACACCCACCTTTCTCCCGCCTACGACGGTATTGAACGGCTTCCCGCCCGAGTCCTTCTGGACAATGTACGCAGCGCCTACAACGTGGGAGCATTCTTTCGTACCGCTGACGGATGCGCATTAGAGCGGCTCTATCTGGGCGGCATTACCGGCCCGCCTCCGCAGAAACAGATCAGCAAAACGGCGCTTGGCGCGGAAGAGACCGTACCCTGGGAGCACCACTGGGACGTCGTTCCCGTGCTGGACCGGCTTCGTGGCGAAGGCTTCGAAATTGCGGCTGTGGAGACCAGCGTCCGGTCCGTCGATATCTTCGACTGGCAGCCGCGGTTTCCTGTTTGCGTCCTCTTCGGACACGAAGTAGATGGGATTCAACCGCACCTTGCCGAACGATGCGACGTGCATGTCCGCATTCCCATGCTGGGCAGCAAGCACTCATTGAACGTAGCCACCGCCGGCGGCGTACTGCTCTACGAACTCCTGCGCAAATATCGCGCACTCCTGCGAAGATAGGTAGCATCATGCGCCGACTCCTCCTCTTGGCAGCGACCGTGGCCGCTTTCGGCCAGCAGACCATGTTTCCTCCCGTTCGCGGCACACGCGAGATGGTAGGCGCGGCTAATAATTTCGAAGTAGAGGCCGGATTCCGCATTCTTGCCGCGGGTGGAAATGCGGTTGATGCCGGCGTGGCCTCCACCTTGACAGCCGCCGTTACGGAGCAGGCGCGGTTCGGGCTTGGCGGTGAAATGCCGCTTCTGATCAAAATGAAAGGCAAGCCCGTTGTGGTGGTGAGCGGCGTCGGAACAGCGCCCAAACTGGCGACCACGGATTGGTACCGGCGGCGCCAGGCGGAGCCGTGGGAGAACCCAGGCCGCATCCCACCGATACCGAGCGAAGGGATACACGCCGCCATCCTGCCAGGAGTGTTTGACGGTCTGATGCTCGCGCTACAGACATATGGAACGAAATCGTTTGCCGAAGTGGCGGCCCCCGCCATCGAGTATGCGGAGGGATTTCCCATCGGGGAAGAGTTCGCCACCTTCATTCGGAACGGAGAACGGTTGCTCTCCAGTTGGCCCACTTCCAAGACGCACTTTTTGCCCAACGGCGCCGTACCGGAACGCGGTACTGTTTTCCGGCAACCGGCGCTTGCCAAGACGCTCCGGGAACTCGTGGCCGCGGAGAAAAAACAACGCGGCAATCGGGACAAGAAAATCCAGGCCGTACGGGACTACTTCTATCGGGGTCCCCTCGCGAAAAAGATCGCAGACTTCTCCGAAGCCAATGGCGGACTGATCCGTCTGCAAGATTTGCAGGGATTCAAGGCGGAAATCGATACCCCCCAGACGGCGGACTATCGGGGGTACACCGTGGTGAAGCCCGGTTTCTGGACCCAGGGACCCGTGATGTTGCAATCGCTGCGCCTGCTGGAAGGATACGACCTGAAAACGATGGGGCATAACTCAGCCCCCTATCTCCACACGGTTATTGAAGCCGTCAAATTGGCCTTTGCCGATCGCGACGCCCACTACGGCGACCCCAAGTTTTCTAAGATTCCCGCCGAGACGCTGTTATCCCGCGAATATGCGGCAGAACGTCGAAAATTGATTGATCCCAATAAGGCGTCCATGGAATCGCGCCCCGGAGCAATGGGGCAGGCGTTGCAGTCTGCGCGAGCATCCGAACACAACAGCGTGCAGGACACGACATGCGTGAATGTGGTGGACCGCGACGGGAATGTTTTTTCGGCAACGCCCAGCGGTGCTTGGCTGCCGAGCGTGATTGCGGGCGACACGGGCATTCCTCTGTCGACACGGCTACAAAGCTTTGTGATGACCAAGGGCCATGCCAACGAGCTGGCCCCCGGCAAACGGCCGCGTGTTACGCTTAGCCCCACGATTGTACTTAAGGACGGCAAACCGTTTTTGGCCATGTCAACGCCCGGAGGCGATAACCAGGACCAGGCGATGTTGCAGGTTCTATTGAACATCATCGACTTCGGGATGGGTCCGCAGGAGGCCGTGGAAGCGCCGCGGTTCCAGACCGAACATTTCTTCAGCTCCTTCGCCACACACGAATTCGTGCCGGGGCGCACTCGAATTGAGCGCCGTATTCCTGCTCAGGTGATGGAAGCTTTGGCGGAACGCGGCCATATTGTACAGCCCAGCGGAGACTGGAGCAATGGCTCCGCGCCAACGGTGATTCTGCTGCGGGACGGAGTATTGGACGGAGGAGCGGATCCGCGGCGTCTGCGGTTCATCTTCGGTCGCTAAGAAGTATGGTCGTGGATAATCTTCCAGCCTTGCCCGGTTTTACGCAGAATAAGTGTAAATCGGCCGGACGCATTACCGCCGCCGGCCTCGGTACGTCTTAGTTCATACGCTCCCAGGAGCAGCATGTAGTCCGTACCTAACGTCCGTTTCTCCAAGATTGTGAACCGCAGATTGCCTCGCTTTTCGGCGGTTCCATAGTCGCGTTGGTACCGTTTCAGCACGTCTGCGCGCCCGCGGGTGAGTTCCTTGCCTAGAAAGGTGATGGAAGGCGAATCATCGTAAGTATCGACAAAGGCCAGCAAATCACCGCGATTCCAGGCTTCGGCCTGCCGGCCCAGCACCTCCGCCGGGTCCTCAGCCGCAAGCGCCAACCCCAAACAGAATACCAATACAGTGAATTTACCCATGGATGGAGATTATACTGTCTAGTTCGCATGCACGATTTGAAACAACCGGAGACAGCGGCTGCGTTAGCTGAAATGCTCCGAGCGGCGAGTGCCGCAAAACAGCCGGTGGAACTCGGTGGGCGGTTCACCAAGCGGCAGTGGGGCGGCCCTGTTTCCGAGGGTTCGCTGCGGATATCCACCTCGTCCCTAGCCCGCGTCCTGGAGTACGAGCCGCGCGACCTGACCATCTCCGTCGAAGCCGGCATGCCTTACGCCGAACTGACGGCGTTGCTCGCCCGGAACAATCAGATGATTCCGTTGGACCCGCCCTACACGGCGGAAGCCACGGTTGGCGGCGTAGTCGCGTCCAATCAGTCCGGGCCTCGGCGGCGGCTTTTTGGCACGGCACGCGATCTGGTGATCGGCATGCAGTTTGCGACCATGGACGGCAGGCTGATTCAGTCCGGCGGCATGGTGGTAAAGAATGTCGCGGGGCTGGACATGGGCAAACTGATGATTGGTAGCTGGGGTACGCTGGCGGCCATCACCACCTTGAACTTCAAGTTGATTCCGAAAGACAAGAGCACCCGGACCTTCGTGCAGTGCTTCGATTCGGCAAAGGACGCGCTCGCAGAGAGGAACCGAATCCTGCAAAGCGTTCTACAGCCTGCCGCCCTAGATATTCTGAACCCAGATGCCGCTAAGAACGTCGGCCAATCCGGTTGGACGCTGGCCATGGGAACCGGGGGAAGTCAAGCCCTCGTGGATCGCTACTCGCGAGAGTTGCCATCCGCGCGATGCCTGGATGGCGCGGCGGAGACTGCCTTCTGGGCACGGATCTCGGGCTTTGCGGCCGACTTCGTTGCTGCCAACGCGCGCGGCGCTATTTTGCGGGTGTCCACGGTGTTGCAAGGCATGGCGGAAGTACTGGAAACGCATAGCGGCCCTGCGATTGCCCGCGCCGCCAACGGCGTTGCTTATCTCTATTTCCCTGACGGGCCGACGAGACAAGCAACGGCGGACGGGAATTGGCCGGAAGCAAACCGTAGCGCCGTTTGGGAGTGCGCCCCTTCCGATATGGCGGCGCAACTGCGTTGGCCGGCGCCAGGGAACGCTCTTGCTGTCATGAACCGCATAAAAACCATGCTGGACCCAAAGCATTTGCTTAACAAAGGACGTTTGTATGGACGTATCTGATTCGCCGGCCCCCGCTCTCACCCAGATAGGCGCCAATACCGACGCTCCCCAGCGTAAAGACCTGGACAAGTGTGTACATTGCGGCCTCTGTTTGAACTCTTGTCCCACTTATCGTGAACTCGGCGTGGAAATGGATTCGCCGCGTGGACGAATCTACCAAATGGTTCAAGTGGCGGAAGGCAAGGCAGCCATTACGGACACCTATATTGAGCACATGGAACTTTGTCTGGCCTGCCGCGGTTGCGAGAGCGCCTGCCCTAGCGGCGTGCAGTATGGACGCCTCATTGAAGCGGCCCGGTCGGAGATCGAACAGACAATACAGCGTCCCTGGTATGTGGAGGCTACGCGAAATTTCGTTTTCGGCACATTGTTATCGTCACGCGGCCTGTTGGCGCTGGCCGGAGCCGGCCTCTATCTTTATCAGGCAAGCGGGCTTCAAAAACTAGTCCGTTCCAGCGGAGTACTCAAGTTCTTCGGCAGACTGAACGAGATTGAAATGCTGTCTCCCTCCGCCGAGACACCGTTCTTTTTCAGCCAGATCGGCAAGGTATTTCCCGCCGAAGGCGAACGTAGGTACCGTGTGGCTTTCCTCGCCGGCTGCATCGCCAACATCAGCTTCGCGCGGTTGAATGAAGCCACGGTCCGGGTATTGCAGAAGAACGGCTGCGAGGTGCACATTCCCGAGGCGCAGAACTGCTGCGGCGCACTCCATGTGCACGCCGGACGCAAAGACGACGCGCGCGAGTTGGCAAAGAACAATATCGACGCCACGTTGGACGGCAATTTTGATGTGATCCTCACGAACGCGGCCGGTTGCGGATCGACGTTAAAAGAGTACGACGAACTGCTGGAACATGATTCGGCCTATCGGGACCGCGCATTTGCCTTCAAAGCCAAGATGAAGGACATCAACGAGTTCCTGGCTTCCATTGAGATCCGGCCTCCCGCCAAGCCATTTCCGGTGACAGTTACCTATCAGGATTCCTGCCATTTGTGCCACGGACAAAAGGTACGGGTCCAGCCCCGCAAGGTATTGAACGCCATACCGGGTCTGACGCTTAAAGAAATGGCGTTGAGTGACCTCTGCTGCGGCAGCGCCGGCATCTACAACGTTTTGCATAACGAGATGGCGATGAATCTCTTGAAAAATAAGATGCAAAATGTAAATGCCACGGGCGCGGAGTATATTGTTACCGCTAACCCCGGCTGCATGATTCAACTCCAGGCCGGGGTGAAATTACATGGCAAGGACCAACCGGTTCTCCATGTCGTGGAGGTTTTGGATCGCGCCTACAAGGGCTAACGCGGGGCGCGCTGACTCTTCTCCCACTGGGCCCGCATTTCATCGTCAATCCGTTGCAACAGGCCGTTGGGATACGTCTTATAGGGCCGATGCAATGTGAAGTGGTCGCGGTCCGGTATGATTTCGCAAGCGTCTTCCCTGCCCTTCTCCTTCAGCCATCCGCAGAACAGCAGCGCCGATTCATTCAGGTGGAAATTGTCTGAATCTCCAATGACCAGCCGGATCTTCCCTAACAACTTCGGCCCCAACTCCCCCCAGTTTTCGCGCACGCGCTGCGCAATATCGTATTGCTGCCAATACTCCCGCGCTCCGTTGGCATAAAGTTCGCCGTTCGAACGATCAAAAAGCGGGAGCGGCCGTCCGTCCGGTCCGCGGGGCGAAAACACCCATTCGAATGAAGCCAATTGGCCCCCGTATTCGCCCGTCACTAGTTCCATACGAGCGAATTCTTCCATTGACATGACATCTTTACCGTCCATTCGCACCAGGTTCAGCGGCTGACCCGAAGAGGATCGATAGGCGTTCCTGACGGCTTGCGGAGTGGCATCGATACCCGTGAAGCTACGAAAATCAACAGAATCAGGTGCGGTTGGCCAGGCGCCGCCGAAGTATTCCGGGTACCGTACCTGCAGCCACAATGTACTCCATCCGCCGGAGGAATGCCCCGTAACAAAACGGGCTTGGGGTGTCGCAACCAAATGGAATTCTCGCTCCAGATACGGAATCAGCTCTGTGGTTAAGGCCTGCCCCCACGGCCCATTGTTGACCGAATCCGCAAATACGTGATGCCCTCCGGGACAGTTGCCATCGAGATATACATGCACGGCTCGCATCTTCTCGCCAGTGGCGATCGCCTCTACCAACCCTTCTCCCTTCGCCCATGCCTCCCGGTAGCTTCCTCCAAAGCCGTGGACGTGGTACACGGCGGGTAGAGGGGAATCTGCCATTCCCGCGCCCTTCGGGAGCACCACGCCCGCGTTCATGACAATTGGCCTTCCCCAGAACGCGCTTAGCAAGGAACTGCGAAAGGAGACGTACTGGATATTCGCGGTATCCGCCGGCGGCTTCTCTTCCGGAGTTACCGCGGACAATGTGAGAGGTACCACGCCGCCGGCGGCCGGAACCCAGTCCTTCAATACCTTCACTCCGCTCACAAGGTCGCCAGGGTCCTGCCGTTCGCGCGCGAATGTGTGATCCGTGTCCAACAGCGCCATGACCACGTAGCTGTCTTTTGATGCCGTGGAAAATCCCGCTGGGAACGCCAGTTCATCGGGATCGAGATCGACGGTGGCCCCCGCCTTCCAACCCGTTACTTCCTTGGCGGCCATCCAGACGCCCTCTGGCAGAAAGCCCACTTTGATGGTGTCTCGCGGCGTGTCGCCCTTATCCAGAAATACAAACAACCGCCCGGATGCGCCCTTCGGCGCGATTTTGGGGTCCAGCGTAATCCGGAATCGCAATGGCTCCGCAGTCAGTGAACAAAGCGAGGCAATAAGTAGAACAAGCGGGCGCATGTAGCTTCAGAGTACCCGAAACAAACCAACCTACCTACCGATCGCGATCAGTTCCTTCGCCGTGCGATGGTAGATCCTTTTGCCGTCGAAAGAGATCGAATTCTGGCTCCATGTCTTGCCGAGTGGGCCCAGATCATTCACTGCCAATATCGCTGTTTCGTCGAGCGTCTTGGCATCCGCGTCAATAACGTAGGTTGTTCCGACCGAGGTCGTGAAATAGATGTGATTGTTCAATGCCACAGGGCTTCCCCAGAACGCCGGCGTCTCCCATCCATCCATCCGAGAGCGATCCTCAGTCGCCACGTCTTCTCCGTGCGCATTGGTTGATTCCGTGCGCAACGCCATGCCGTAAATCCGTTTCCCAGCGTCGTCCACAGCGACCGGCAGCTCCAGATATTCCACCTTGCCGTTCTCCACATTCACACGCCCCAAACAATAGGCGGGACCCGCGCGGCCTTTCGGCGGCTTGCGATTTCGGCGATGCCCGGTGCTGGTCAGAAAGTAGTGGTAACCCGCCACGGCAATATTGGCATGCCACGCCGGCTGCACCCGGATCACTTCCCCTGCGGGCAACGGCAGCGAATCCGCCACCTCCCGCAAATTCACGTCGCGCAAGGTTACATAACTGCTTTTGCCCTTGTCCCAGCGCCGGTAGTCCACATGTTGCACCAGCGACTGCGTGCGCAACAGCTGACCAGTCTCCACATCGAGCACCAAATGAGACTCTTCCGGGTTCATACTGAACCAGTACGCATACCGCATGTCCCAATGCATGACGTACAACGCCTGCCAGGTGGGCGCACCCTCAGTCCCTTCCTCCGCGACAAAATGCCATAGCGGACGTCCCGTCTTCGCATCGGTCAGCGTCAATCCGACCGGCGTTTCCGGCACGTCGTGCCAACCGCCCCGGCCATGTAGAATCGCGGCGGTATTTTTCGTTGTACGGCCCAGGCGCGGTGTATTGTAAGCGGTTGTTCCGGTCGGCTCGGTCCACACAACCCGGCCTGTCTTCTTGTCCAAAGCCCGTAGGTAGTTCCAACCCGGCTTCTCCGCCGGTTCCAGGTTGTAGATCAGTTCGCCGGCCAAAATCGGCTCGAACTGTTTGTTAAATGGAAACGGTTTGCCCCAAGGCGTGAACTTGCGCTTCCACACCGCCTTGCCATTCCAATCCCAACAGCCCATTTCGCCGCTCGCGTTGTAGAACCAGACAAATTTCCCATCGGTCAAGGGAGTAGGGGACGTGGAATCGCTGTAGGCATACATCATCGGGCTTTTCTCTACGCCTTCCAGCGTGACCGCCCACAGAACATTCCCCTTCTTCGCGTCTACGGCCCAACCCGTGATCTTGCCGCTAAATCCCTTCTCGCCGGCGGCAAACGTGGTGAGGAAGAGACGATCGCCCCACACGGCAATGCCGCTTTGCCCTGCATTAGCAAGCGGCATGCGCCAGGCGATATTTTCGTTTCGCGCCACGCTCCATTTCACGGGCGCCGATCCGCCCCGCCACTGCCAGGTTCCATCCGGCCCGCCCGCCTGCGGCCAGTTCTCGGCCCACGCCAGGATCGGCAACAACAGAAGTAGAAAACGCATGAGGGCCTCCGTCAACCAAGCAACAGGGAATCGTAAATCGAATCGATCTGGTAGTGCCGCACGCCTAGCGCCTTTAACTTCGTCACGTCACGCCGGGCGCCTTCCCAAGGGTCGATCTTCTCCATCTCATACCGGAAGGTATTCAACGCGGCCACCGGTGTAACGTTGTGCTTCCGGCAAAGAGCCACGGCCTCCGCATCCAGCACGCTACCTAGTTCAAACAAATAGTACAACCGGCCCACGTCTTCGCCACGCTCAACGGCCGCCGCCAGATCTTTCCGGTTCGCCGATAATCGCAGTTTGCCTTTGAAGAAGGTCTTCACGCGAGGGCCGCCCAACGTGAAGGCGTTGTGCAGAAGCCCATGCTTCCGCAGCGAACCTTCCAACCCTTCGTAAAATTCTTCCGGGAAGGTCTCGCTCTTGATATCCAGCATCAGCCGGATGCGACCCGCGCAACGCGCGCACAACTCGTCGAAATCCATTGGCCTCGTTCCGCCCGGAGTCGCCCGCAGCTTCTGCACTTCCCGCCACGTCAACTCCCCAGCCTTCGCGCCCGTCCCAAAGAATCGCTGGAACGATTCATCATGCTGCACGATCGCGTGGCCATCCTTCGTCCGCCGGATATCCACTTCAATCATGCCGTAACCCCGCCGGATCGCCGCTTCCACCGAAGCCGGGCTGTTCTCCGCATGTTCGGAACCCACCACGCCTCCGCGGTGCGCAATGAGAAACGGCCTCTCCGCGGCCCCAAACAGCGGGGTTGCGAAGAGGCCGGTCAACGCCTGGCGTCGAGACAGCATTAGTGGTTGTGCCGGGGAATTTCTTTCCCCACGTCTTTGTACTTCACCGCAAATTCCAACACAGCGCCTTCGCCCAACTGGCCGACATGCGCGCGTTGCAATTCCTGCCAGGGAGTCTGGCTAGCCGGAATCTGAATCTCCAGCGTCGACCGCCGCGCGGCAATCTCTTCGTCGCTGATCAGCACATCCACCCGGCTCTCGTTCAAATCGATCCGGATCGGATCGCCCGTCCGCAGGATGGCGAGGTTGCCGCCAACCGCTGCCTCCGGGCTCGCGTTCAGAATCGAAGGGCTCGCCGACGTTCCGCTCTGCCTGCCGTCTCCCAGAGTCGGCAGCACATCGATACCCTTCCGCACCAGATAGTCCGGCGGCAGCATATTGACCACCTCCGCCGCACCCGGATATCCGACCGGACCCACGCCTCGGATAATCAACACACAATGCTCGTCGATTTCCAACGCCGGATCATTGATCCGCTCGTGATAGTCTTCCGGCCCATCGAACACAATCGCCCGGCCCGTGAACACGTTCGTCGCGAAAAACCGCTGTTTGAACGACTCGCCAATCACCGACGTTTTCACCAGGGCGTTGTCAAAGATATTGCCCCCAACCACCAGGAAGCCCGCGTTCTCCTTCACCGGATTTTGGAGCGTCCGGATCACGTTCGTGTCCTCGCTCCGTTTCCCGGCATACACTTCTCCAATCGGCTTGCCCGTCGCGGTGACCGCACCCGTACGGATGTGGCCGCCCTGCATCAACTCGCCGATAATGGCCGGTACTCCGCCAGCCAGGTGAAACGACTCCGCCAGGAATTCTCCCGCCGGTTGAATATTAGCCAGCAGCGGAATGTGATGGCCGATCGTCTCCCATTCCTTCACTTGCAAGTCCACGCCGATATGCCGCGCCACCGCAATGATATGGGGCGGACAATTGGTGGAACCGCCAATAGCAGAATTGACGACAATGGCATTCTCAAACGCTTCCCGCGTCAGAATTTTCGATGGCGTCAAATCCTCATGCACCATCTCGACAATTCGTTTGCCGGTGAAATAGGCCATCTGCCCACGCTCCCGGTACACGGCCGGAATCGCCGCATTGCCAGGCAATGACATGCCCAGCGCTTCGGTCAGCGAATTCATGGAGGTGGCCGTGCCCATCGTGTTGCAGTGGCCGGCACTCGGCGTAGAATTCACCACTTTAGTAATGAACTCGTTATAGTCGATCTCACCGGCGGCCAGCATGCGACGCGCGTCCCACACGGCCATACCGCTGCCGTCCAGCTTGCCTTTGTAGTAGCTGTTGATCATCGGCCCGCCGTTCAACGCAATCGCGGGGATGTTCACGGTACAGGCCGCCATCAGGCAGGACGGCGTCGTCTTGTCACAACCCGTGGTCAGCACCACACCGTCGATCGGGTAGCCGTGCAGGATTTCCACCAGCCCGAGATAGGCAAGGTTGCGGTCCATCGCCGCCGTCGGCCGGCGGCAACTCTCCGAAATGGGGTGCGTGGGAAACACCAACGGAACGCCGCCCGCATCACGAATACCATCTCGGATGCGGCTCACCAGATCCAGGTGAATCCGGTTGCATGGCGAAAGGTCGCTACCCGTGTTGGCAATCCCGATGATCGGCTTGCCGGAGGTCAATTCTTCGGTGGTAAGACCATAGTTCTGGATGCGTTCCAGATACACGGCCGTCATGCCGGGATTGTGCGGATTATCAAACCAGGCTCGGCTGCGTAGCCGGCCCGCGGTCTCGTCTTTGGGTTGGCGCATAGTATTTAGCGCTGAATGCGCGCGGACCCGCCCTTCGCGAATTCAACCACCTGTTCCACCGTCGCCATCGTCGTATCGCCCGGATAGGACGTCAACAACGCGCCATGCGCCCAACCATAGCGAATTGTCTGTTCCGGCGTGGCGCCGGACAAGATGCCGTAGAAAAGGCCGCTGGCAAACCCATCGCCGCCGCCCACGCGGTCCAAAACGTCCAATTCGCACAGCGGAGCCTGGTACGTCTGCCCGTTCATCCAGGCCACCGCGCTCCAGCTATGCCGGTTCGTCGAGTGCACCTCACGCAGCGTGGTTGCAACCACCTTCAAATGCGGATGCTTATCGAGCACCGCGTTCATCATCCCGAAAAATGCCGACGGATCGAGCTTCGACGACGCTTCCACGTCCTGGCCTTCCAATCCAAGTCCCTTCTGCAGATCTTCTTCGTTGCCCACCAGAACATCGCAATAGCTGACGATCTTGTTCAAAATCGCCACGGCATTATCGCCGCCTCCAAAGATGTTCCACAGTTTCGCCCGGTAGTTCAGGTCGAAGGAGATAATCGCGCCCTGCTTCTTGGCTTCCTGCATGCCTTCCAAGATCACTTCCGACGTCGTCGCCGAAAGCGCCGCAAAGATGCCGCCCGAATGGAACCAGCGAACGCCGCCCTTGAAAATTTCGGTCCAGTCAAAATCGCCGGGCTTCAAGAGTGCCGCCGCTTCATTGGAGCGGTTGTAGAACACCACCGGTCCGCGCGGCCCTTGCCCGCGGTCGGAGTACACAGCCGCCATGTTCGGGCCGGTCACGCCGTTATGCTGGAATCGTTTGTAGAACGGCTTGACGCCCATGGCGCGGACACGCTCCGAGATCAGGTCGCCCACGGGATAGTCCACCATCGCTGTGGCGACACCCGTGTTCAGGCGGAAACAATCCGCCAGGTTGGCGGCTACGTTGAACTCCCCGCCGCTGACGTGAATCGAAAATTCATTCGCCTTGCGGAACGGAATAATGCCCGGGTCCAACCGGTGTACCAAAGCGCCAAGCGACACGCAGTCAAGCGCCGCATCCCCGCGAATGTTCAAACCGTAACTCATGCTGTTTTTCTCCTGGGAAACATCTTATTCGCTGCTGGACTGTTCGCGCGCGGCGCGCGTGGCGAGTTCATCGCAGCGGTTATTGTCTTCATGTGACGCATGGCCCTTCGTCCACTGCCAGTGGGTTTCGTGGCGATTGACCTGGGCATCCAACTCAATCCACAAATCCTGGTTAAGCACCGGCGATTTATCGGCCTTCACCCATCCACGTTTCTTCCATCCGTGAATCCATTGGGTAATGCCGTTCTTCACGTATTCCGAATCCGTTGTCACCGTCACGTCGCAACGTTCGTTCAACGCGCGCAATCCCTTGATCGCCGCCGTCAATTCCATCCGGTTATTCGTCGTCTGCGGCTCGGAACCGTACATCTCTTTTGCATGCTGCCCGTAACGAAGCACGCAGGCCCACCCGCCGGGACCGGGATTGCCGATGCAAGCCCCGTCGGTAATCAACTCGATCTTCTTCATGCCGCGGTCAGTTCTCCCAGGAAGAACGCGTCCACCAGCTGCCGGATCTCCGCCGCCGTATGCGTGTGGTAAATCGCGGTCCGCAACTTCGCCCCGTTCCGCACGCCATGCGTAAAGTAGCTCGCAAACTGCTTCATCTTGCCCACGGTCTCCGGCAGTTCCTCTTCTTCCATCATCCGGTAGTAAGTGGCCATGATCTCATACCGGTCCCTCTCGGAGGGCTGCCAGTAGGAACCCTTCTCCAGATACTCGGCAATTTGCCGGAAAATCCACGGGTTCGATGACGCCGCTCGCCCGATCATCACCGCGTCGCACCCTGTCTCCCTGTGCATACGCACCGCGTCCTCGGCCGTCACGATATCGCCATTTCCGATCACCGGAATCTTCACCGCCTGCTTCACGTCCGCAATTCGGGTCCAATCCGCCCGCCCGCTATAACCCTGTTCCCTTGTCCGCGGATGCAGCGCAATCGCCGCCACCCCGATATCCTCTGCCATCCGCGCCATCTCGACATGCACCAACTCCCTGTCATTCCATCCCGCCCGAAACTTCATCGTCAAGGGAATCTGTATGGCTTTACGACACTGTTCAAGAATTGAACGCACCAACGGCAAATCCCGTAGACAACCGGAACCGCCATTGCACTTGGTAACCTTCTTCACCGGACAACCGAAATTGATATCGACGAAGTCGAATCCCAAATCCTGGCAAATCCGTGCCGCATCGGCCATCACAGCCGGGTCCGATCCGAACAATTGCGAAGAAATCGGATGCTCCTCCGGCTCAAAATGCAGATAGTTGAAAGACTTCTTCCGGCGGCCGCCATCGGAACCCACGACGCCGTGCGAACTCGTGAATTCCGTCATAATCAGACCGCAACCGCCCTGATTGCGTATCAATCGACGAAAGACCGTATCCGTAACGCCAGCCATTGGGGCAAGCACCGTGGCCGGACGGATCGTCGTGCCGGCAACTGTATAGTGAGAGGGGAAGTTCTGCCGGTCCTCAGGCCGGACGGGAATCATAATTTTATTGTAGCCGTAGCCGAGTTTGGAAGCCCACTTGCACAGAATTATGTGTCCCTAAGGGAGGAATCAAGATGAAGAACAAACCAACAATCCTCACAGTAGCCGTTTTGACCGGAGTCCTGGCCGTCTCTTGCTCGCGCAGGGAGTCGCCCGCGGTCGCGGAACAGCAGCAGCCCGGAGTGCCCGTCACAGCGCCCATCGCAGCGGCGCCGGCCCCGGAACCCGTCCGGGAGTCCGCTTGGCGTCCTGCCCCGCCCCGGAGCGCCCCTGTGAAACGAGTGCAGCCTTCCGCTCAGCCGGTAACGGCCGCACAGCCGGTCATGGAACAACCCGTGGCTGCGCAACCCGTCGCACAGCCAGTCGCCGCCGCTCCCGCGCCGGTAGCAGAACCGCGCGCTGTACAGCCCGCTGCGCCGCCCCCGGCCGCGCCCATGAAAGTTACGTTGGCCGAAGGCTCCATCTTGCCCGTCCGTGTAGGCGAAACCCTCAACTCAGAAAAAAATTCGAGCGGCGATAGCTGGTCCGGTACCCTTGCGGAACCGCTTGTGATCAATGGAATGGTCATCGCGGAGAGGGGAGCGCGCGTCGAAGGACGCGTATCTAATGTGAAAAGGGCTGGACGCGTAAAGGGTGTTGCCAATCTCTCGGTCGAAGTGACTAGCATTTCCACGGCGGACGGCCAGCGCGTTCCTGTGAATACTGCGTCCTTCACCGCGGTTGGGAAAGATGAAACGAAGAAGGATGTGGCGAAGGTTGCGATCGCTTCCGGTATTGGCGCCGCGATTGGAGCCATAGCTGGTGGTGGAAAAGGAGCAGGCATCGGCGCGGGCGCGGGAGCCGCAGCCGGTACCGGAACCGTAATGGTCATGCGCGGCGGCCCCGCCATTATCAACAATGAGACGTTGGTACGCTTCCGTGTCAGTGACCCTGTCACGATCACTGAACGGATCCGGTAGCGTTACGCTGCTCGCTTCTTCCAGGCGGCAAGCGCGTTCTGTAACCGATCACGGATCGTGACGAATCCAGGATCCTCGTAGCGGTTCACCCGTTCTCGAGGGTCCTGGCGCAAATCGAACAATTCGTTTGGCCCTTCCCCTCCATTGCGCAGTACTAACTTGTAATACTGATCTCGCGCCATCTCCGTGTTCCGGAACTGTCCGAACACCAAGCTCTGCCAAGCTTCTTTCTTCTTGAACGGTCGATTGAAGAGCAAGTTGGCGTAGCTTCGTCCCACGAGGTTCCGTCCCGCAGGGGGAGTAGTTCCCGTAATGTCGCAAACAGTGGGGAAGAAGTCGTAAAAGCTGATCAACTCCGGCCGCGACCCTTCTACCGGAATTCTCCCCGGCCACGACCAGATCATCGGCACACGAACCACTTCTTCATACATGTTGATCGGATCACTGGCTAGGCCTTTGCTCCACAACCCATGCCGCCCGTGCAAATATCCGTTGTCTCCCGTGAAGATGACGACGGTATTTTCCCACAGACCCTTCTCCTTCAATTTCTTCTCCAGCATCGGAATCTGGTCGTCCAAAGCCGTCACCGATGCCGCTGCCTTTCGCATGTTGCCGAGCATATCGGTCAGCATGTCTTTCTCCCGCAGCGCATTGGCCGCAGGCGGCTCAAAGCCAATCGACCCGAATGTCGCGTTCTGGTAGAGATCGTAGTATTTCTGCGGATGGCCGTTGTAGGGAGTGTGCGGATTTAAGTAGCCCACTGTCAGGAAGAACGGCTTCTCCGCCGTCTGCCGGTCCAGGAAGCCAAGCGCCTGCTTAGTTAGCAGATCAGTCAGGTAGCCGCTTTCTTTCTTCACCGAGCCGTTCTCTGAGATCTCCGGGTCCACATAGGTCCGCGCCCCACCGGTGAGCGTATAGCTGAACTCCAGCCCATGCCCCGGCTTTACGTCGTTGCCCATGTGCCACTTGCCCACATAGCCGCACCGATAGCCGCCCGCTGCCATTACGTCGGTCAACAACTGTTCGTTCGCAAAGGAGTCCGGAGCCGCCTTCTGCCCTTGCGGCGGCTTCTCAACAGGATTCTCAGTCAGAAAATCGTTGATTCCGTGTTGTTGGGGGGCGCGTCCACTAAATAGCGTCGCGCGGCTTGGCGAACAGATCGGGGAACAGACAAAGCTGTTGACGAACTTCGTCCCCAGTTTGGCCAGCCGGTCAATATTCGGCGTCTTGATCTCGGTGTTGCCGTAACAGCCCAGCATCCAGGCAGCCAGGTCGTCGGCCAGAACCAAAAGGATATTCGGCTTCGGCGCAGACTGCGCCGGCAACAGGGCGGCGCCCGTGGCGCCCATGAAAGCTCGTCGGGAAATAGACATGAATGCTCTCTCTATAGAACATCGGCAAAGCCGCGCTTCAGGTGCCGGAAGAACAGGCCGCCCAAAATAAAGGCGGATACGCTCCAGGCGGCAAGCACGGCCAGTTCATTCCACGCCGGCATGGCTGGCGAAAGCAGCCGTTCCCGGTAGGCACGAACGAATAGCGACATCGGATTGCCGTGAATCAAAAACCGCATCGCTTCGGGAATCTTGTCCTCGGTAATGAAGATGGGAGTCATCCAGAACCAGAACGTCAACAACACCATCACCGCTTGCGCCGTATCCCGCACATAGACCTGCAGACTCGCAAAAACCCAGCCAATACCAACGCCGAGAAATCCAATCATCACCATATAAAGCGGCAACAGCAGCGTGTACGGGCTCAGGCCGCCTTCCCAATAGGCAATCGCGGCCAAGGAAAGCGACAAGGCTAACAAATGGTTGGCCAGCGAAGAAAAGAAGACGCTGATCGGCAGCATCTCGGACGGGAACAAAGTTTTCGTGATCAGGTTGGCGTGTTCCAACAGCGAATTCGCAGATCGCGTCACCGTCTCCTGAAAGAGCATCCACGGCAAATAGCCTGTGAGCAGGAAGATGGTGTAGTTCTTAGTGAGCGCACCCGGCGGCATATCGGATTGCATGCAGTACTGGAATACGAATGTCCAGCTCGCGAGCATTACCAGCGGATGAACCAAGCCCCACAGCCAACCAGCGGCTGACCCGATATAACGCTGGCGGAAATCCCGCTTTGCCAACTGAAATAGCAGGTTCCGCCGCTCGACTAAATTCCGTAAAAACTGACCGCCAATCACGCCTTACCAGTGTAGCCGGAACCGTGTCCGCCCGTTTCATGCTACTGGTAAAGTATGCGTTACCTCCTGTTGCTGGTTGCCGCTCTCTCGTTGGTGTCCTGTGCGTCGGAAAATTCCACATTGTCCACAGAGGAAACGTCGGCCCCAGTACCAGCCTTTTTCCAATCGGAGCGTGACGCGGCGCCTCTCCCCAAAACATTGAGCGCTTCGTTATTTGCGGACCCGCATCTGTCCAAGGTCTACGAGATTGCCGAACGCATCCCGGCCATACTCGCCCAACAGCCCTGCTACTGCTATTGTGATCGCGGTCATGGCCACCGCAGCCTGCTCGACTGCCAGCGCGATAATCACAGCGCCGGCTGCGTCGTCTGCCGGAAAGAGGTGCTCCTGGCCGACCGGCTCTCACGCATGGGACTGTCCGCCAAGGAGATTCGCGCCGCTATCGTTCGGGGCGATTGGAAACAGGTTACAGAGTAGGCACAAAGGTATCGAATCCAAAGCGAATCGGTGCTTTCACCGCCCTAAACCGGTTACAGAACAAATAGCTCAAAACCATCTGCCGTCGTACTTGCCGGAAACTGGACCTGTATAAATGCGCGCAGGGTGAAAAGCTACTGCGAGTATTTTGGGGTGCCTAACGGGGCTTGAACCCGTGACATCCGGAACCACAATCCGGCGCTCTACCAACTGAGCTATAGGCACCGCAGGTGCGACTTTTTGATTATAGCAAAACTCTTCGCACAAAGTCCGCGCCGGACAGAATTACAAACGAATTTGTGAAATCGACGAGAAATGCACCCACCACCGGCACCGCCAGGCGCGAGCGCGGAGCCGCACCGTACCGGGCCTCCAAAACATCCATGCAGGCGACCGCGTTCGCAGTTGTTCCCAGCATGAATCCCGTCCAACCGGCAGCCGCCACCGCGCCTTCATAGTCTCGCCCCAGCCACCGATAGGCAACGAAAACCGCGAACAGCGTCGTCACCACCGTTTGTATAGAAAGCAGGAGCAGCAATGGCAGCGCCAACGAAGCCAGCACCCACAATTTCAAAGTCAACAATGCCATGCCGATAAAGAGCCCCAGGCTCAAATTCCCTGCTCGTTCCAACACGCCTTCGTCCAGCCGTCGCGCGCCCGCGTCATCAGCCCACCGCACCACCGCGGCTACAATCATCGCTCCGATATATCCCGGCAGCGTCACTCCGCCGGCCGCAATCCCGCGGCTCACCAGGGACCCCAGACCCATCGCTCCGGCAATAGCCCCCAATGTCAAAAGCCATTCTCCCCGTTGCCTGTCCGCAACAGACGGCAGAACACTGCCGCGTCCAACCAGTCCATGCCTCCGGATCAGCCATCCGCCCACCGCCCCGCTAATCAGGCCCGCGGCAAGAATCCCAAATACCGCCGATGCCACTCCCACCGTCTGCGCGTCCGCCACGCCCAACTCCTCGAACGTCTTTCCAAAAGCCAACGCCGTCGCAGGCCCTCCCGCTAGCGTGGTCGCTCCCGCAATAATTCCCAACAACGGATTCAATCCCAGCAACTTGGCGCCCGTAATACCCACAGCATTCTGTAACTCCGCCCCCGCGACCGCCAACGCCAGGCAAACCAACACCATCCCTCCTTCCCGCCGTAGAAGACCGGCACTGGCCCGCAACCCGACCGTGGTGAAAAACACCAAAGTAAAGAGATCCCGCAGCGACGTATCAAACTCCATCGGATAGCCAGTTCCGCGCGCCGCCGCCACGCCCCCTGCCAATAACAATCCTCCCGTCACCGGGCGCGGAATATTCCAACGATCCAGGAAGCGGGCGCGGCCATGAACCGCTCCCGCCAACCAGAGACCGCCCGCCGCCAAGGCAAGCGTCTCCGGCGCATTCCAGGAAAGCATTTACAGACCTGCCTTTTTCCAGAGTTCGGCCACACGGCTCTTCACATCCGCCGGCATGGTGAGTACGTCCGGCCATGGACGGGTAAAGCCTTCTTCTTTCCACTTCTTCGTCCCGTCAATGCCGAACTTGGACCCCCAGTTCGCCATCCGGCTCGAATGATCGAGCGAATCAATGGGTCCCATCGCAAACTCAATGTCCCGTTGCGGATCGATGTTGTTCAGCACCTTCCAGGCGACTTCACTGTAGTTCTGCACATCGACATCTTCGTCCACCACAACAATGCACTTGGTAAACATGGCTTGGCCCAATCCCCATACCGCATGCATCACCTTGCGTCCCTGCATCGGGTAGCTCTTCCGGATCGACACCAACATCAGATTGTGGAAAATTCCCTCGGCAGGCATGCACATATCCCGGATTTCAGGAATTTG
>DASTML010000073.1:0-11740 GCA_035714175.1 Bryobacteraceae bacterium
GCTGCGGGAGAGTGAAGGGAAGGGACATGCGGTTGCTCCAGCTATTTTGAATAACCGGATTACCCAGGCGGTTTTGAAGGCTAGGGAACTGACGGTGACACACGAACCGATTGAGGCCGCGGGGCTCAACCGGATGACGGGAGCGGAGAAGCCGGCCGGCCTGACCTACCTGGCGGCCGCTATTCATTCCTCCCGGCCGGATCTGCAACGGACGTTCCCCGAGCCGGAGAAACGGGACGCCGCCGCCTACCTGTTGTGGCTCCTGACGGATGGGGCGCAGGAGTACGATTTGGCTCCTGTGTTTATCGCACCGCTGCGCGAGCAATGGACCGCGGCGCTGCAGCGGCTACCGCAGCCGTTTGAACGGCTCCGGTATCGGCTGACGCTATGGGGCAAGCTCGCGTGGCTTCGTTTTCGCAAATCCGGCGGCGCTTGACGCCGGGTTGTCAGACCGGGGGGAAGGCGTTAGGGTGGGAGTGGGAGGTGCTGGTTGACGCACGAAGCTATTCCATCCGAAGTTCTGGAGCGCATGGACGCCTACTGGCGTGCCGCGAACTACTTGTCGGTAGGACAGATCTATCTGTACGCCAACCCGCTACTGCGGGAGCCGCTGACAACGGCACATGTGAAGCCGCGCCTATTGGGCCACTGGGGAACCACGCCGGGATTGAACTTCATTTACGTTCATTTGAACCGGTTGATTCAGCAACATGATCTAAACATGATTTACGTTACCGGGCCGGGGCATGGCGGGCCTGGGTTAGTCGCCAATACGTATCTGGAGGGCAGTTACAGCGACTTCTATCCGGATATCTGCCAGGACGAAGACGGCATGCGGAAGTTATTCCGGCAGTTTTCGTTTCCCGGAGGGATACCTAGCCATGTGGCTCCGGAGACGCCCGGCTCGATTCACGAGGGCGGCGAGTTGGGGTACGCGTTGGTACATGCTTACGGCGCCGTGTTCGATAATCCCGACCTGATCGCATGCTGTGTGGTGGGGGACGGCGAGGCGGAAACGGGGCCGCTAGCTACCAGTTGGCACTCCAACAAGTTTCTGAATCCGAAGCGAGACGGCGCCGTTCTGCCGGTCCTTCATCTGAACGGATACAAGATCGCGGGGCCGACCGTGCTGGCGCGGCTGGAACACGATGAACTGGTTCAACTCTTTCATGGCTACGGGTATAAGCCGCACTTTGTAGAGGGCGATGACCCGGAGAAGATGCACCGGCTGATGGCGTCAACGCTGGAGACTGTGGTGGCGGAGATTCGCGAGGCGCAGCGACAGGCACGGGAAGAGGGTTCCACAGCACGGCCGCGTTGGCCGATGATCGTGCTCCGGACGCCCAAAGGGTGGACGGGTCCGAAAGAAGTTGACGGTAAACGAACGGAGGGGAGCTTCCGATCGCATCAGGTTCCCCTTTCCGGACTGGCGGAGAACCCGGCGCACTTGCGGCAGTTGGAAGAGTGGCTGCGGAGCTACGAACCGGAGAAGTTGTTCGATGCGGAAGGACGGTTGCGGGCCGAACTGGCCGCGTTGGCCCCGAAGGGGCAACGCCGCATGGGGTCCAATCCGCACGCCAACGGCGGCACGCTGCTGCGGGATCTGCTGTTGCCGGACTTCCGGGAGTATGCCGTGAAGATGGACGCGCCGGGGCGAACTGTGGCCGAGTCGACGCGGGAGATGGGCCGCTTTATCCGGGATGTGGCGAAGCTGAATGCGGCGGCCGCCAATTTCCGGGTGTTTGGGCCGGACGAGACTTCGTCCAACCGCCTGCAGGCCGTATTCGAAGTGACGGACCGGAACTGGATGGCTAAGCAGGAGCCGGACGACGACCATGTGTCGCCGGAAGGACGCGTGATGGAGGTGCTGAGCGAACACATGTGCCAAGGGTGGCTGGAAGGCTACCTGCTTACGGGCAGGCACGGGTTGTTTTCCTGCTACGAGGCCTTTATCCATATCGTGGACTCGATGTTCAACCAGCATGCGAAATGGTTGAAGGTGTGCAACCACATTCCTTGGCGGCGGCCGATTGCCTCCTTAAACTACCTGCTGACTTCGCATGTGTGGCGGCAGGACCACAACGGATTTAGCCATCAGGACCCCGGATTCATTGACCATGTGGTGAATAAAAAGGCCGATGTTGTGCGGGTGTATCTGCCGCCGGATGCCAACACGCTGCTTTCGGTAACTGACCACTGTCTACGTAGCCGGAACTATGTCAATGTGATCGTGGCGGGGAAGCAACCGCAGTTGCAGTGGCTGGATATGGAGGCGGCGACGCGGCACTGCGAGGCGGGCGTAGGCATTTGGACGTGGGCGAGCAATGACGCCGGAGAAGAGCCCGACGCCGTGTTGGCCTGTGCCGGCGATGTGCCGACGCTAGAGACGCTGGCGGCGGTGGATATTCTGCGGCAGAAACTGCCGGACCTGCGAATCCGGGTAGTCAATGTGGTGGATCTGATGACGCTGCAGCCGTCCTCCGAACATCCGCACGGACTCGGCGATAGGGAGTTCGATTCCATCTTTACGACGGATAAGCCGGTTATCTTCGCCTTCCATGGTTATCCCACGTTGATCCACCGGTTGACGTACCGGAGGAAGAACCATGCGAACTTCCATGTACGGGGCTACAAAGAGGAAGGGACTACCACGACACCGTTTGACATGACCGTTTTGAACGATCTGGATCGTTTTCACCTGGCCGGAGATGTCATTGACAGGGTGGCGCGGCTGGGCAACCGGGCGGGCCATGTGAAGCAGTGGCTACGCGACCGGCTGGCGGCTCACAAGGAGTACATCGTGCGGGTTGGCGACGATCTGCCGGAGGTCCGTGATTGGAAGTGGCCGTATTAAATGGACACGGATACAGCGCATTCGATTCCGGCGGACGAAGCGATTGCCGTTCTTGCGACGAACGCAACGGCCGGGCTGGGCGCCGAAGAGGTTGCGCGACGGCGGAAGGAATACGGATGGAATGAACTCCGGGCCGCGCGCCGCGTGCCTTTGTGGCGGCGGATCGCGGCGCAATTTGCCGATGCGTTGGTCGTTCTTTTGGTGGCGGCCGCCGTGGTATCGGCGGCCGTTTGGTACGTGGAACGGGAATCGTCCGCGCCGTTCGAAGCGCTGGCGATTCTGACGATTGTGATTTTGAACTCTATGCTTAGCCTGTACCAGGAGGGCCGGGCGGAAGAGGCTTTGGCGGCGTTGCGGGCGATGTCGGCTCCGGAAGTGACGCTGACGCGCGACGGCAAGTTGATACGGGTTCCGAGCCGGGAGGTCGTGCCGGGAGATGTGATGCTTGTGGCGGAGGGGGATGCGGTAGCGGCCGATGCCCGGCTGATTGAAACAGCGGGGCTGCATACGCTGGAAGCGGCGCTGACCGGGGAGAGCCTGCCGGTGGAAAAGTCCACAGAGCCCGTGCGTACGGAGGCCCGTTTGGGCGACCGGCACAGCATGCTATTTTCGGGAACCGCCGTGAGTACCGGGCACGGGCGGGCCGTGGTTACGGCGACGGGGATGCGAACCGAGTTGGGCAAGATTGCGGGAATGCTGGAAGAGACCGAGACGCAACTGACGCCGTTGCAGAAGGATCTGGACCGGACGGGAAAGCAGTTGGGGCTGGTGGTTCTGGCCATTGCGGCGGTGGTGACGGCAACGCTATTGGCGTTGGAAGGCATTCAGAACGTGCACCAAGTGGTGGATGTGTTGTTGTTCGGCGTGGCGTTGGCGGTGGCGGCGGCTCCCGAGGGGTTGGCGGCGGTGGTGACGGTTGTGTTGTCGATGGGAGTGACGCGGATGGCTGGGCGGGGGGCGATTGTGCGGAAGCTGCCGGCCGTGGAGACGCTTGGGGCGGCGACCGTGATTGCTTCGGACAAGACCGGCACGTTGACGAAGAATGAGATGACGGTCCGGGCGGTGGTGACAGCCGGACAGAGCGAGGAGGAGAGGCGCCTGCTATTGACGGCGGCGGCGTTGGCGAACAATGCGGAACTCGCGGACGGCAAAAAGCATGGGGATCCGACGGAGACGGCTCTGCTTGTAGCCGCGGCCGAGGCCGGACTTTCGGCCGGGGCGTTGCGAGCGGAATATCGACGCGTGGGAGAAGCGCCATTTACCTCCGAGCGCAAGCGGATGAGTACCGTGCATGAAGGACCCGGGGGGCGGGTTCTGTATCTGAAAGGCGCGCCGGGTTCGGTGATCCCTTTGTGCACGCGGTACGGAGCGGCTCCGTTGACCGGGGAACGCCGGGCCGCCGTACTGCAAGAAGTGGAGACGCTGGCAGGCCAGGCGTTGCGGACGTTGGCGGTAGCGATGGGCGACGGCGACAAGGAAGAGAACTTAACGTTGTTGGGACTGGTGGGGCTGATTGACCCACCGCGCCAGGAGGCCGCCGCGGCGGTGGCGACGGCACGCGCGGCTGGTCTGCGGCCGATCATGATTACCGGCGACCATCCGGCGACCGCCAAGGCGATCGCGCGGGAAGTGGGGATTGCGGAGGCTCCACGGGTGATGACGGGGGCGGACCTGGACCGGCTGGAACATACCGATGTCGATGTGTTTGCGCGGGTGAATCCGGAACACAAGCTGCGCATTGTACAGGCGCTGCAGCAGCAGGGCGCGATTGTTGCGATGACCGGCGACGGCGTGAACGACGCTCCCGCGTTGAAAGCCGCCGACATCGGGGTGGCGATGGGTATTACAGGGACGGACGTTTCGAAAGAGGCGGCGGACCTGGTGTTGACGGACGACAACTTTGCCACGATTGTGGCCGCCGTGGAGGAGGGCCGGGCGGTGTTTGACAATATCCGGAAGTTCCTGCGGTATTTGCTGTCGTCCAATATTGGCGAAGTGCTCACTATCTTTTTCGGCGTGGTGCTGGAAGGGCCGCTGGGGTTGAACGTGGGCGCCGGATTTGTCCTGCCATTGTTGGCGACGCAGATTCTTTGGATCAATCTGGTGACCGACGGCGCGCCGGCGCTGGCGCTGGGAGCAGATCCGGCGAGCCCCGGGCTGATGCGGCGGCCTCCCCGGAAACGGGAAGAGGGCGTGATCAACGCGCGGATGTCATATGGCATCGGCATTATCGGAGCGGTGATGGCGGCGGGTACGCTTTGGGTAATGGATGCGTCGATGCCGGGCGGATTTGTGGAGGGCGCGGGAACGTTGGCCTACGGACGGACGATGGCGTTCACGACTCTGGTGCTGTTCCAGATTCTAAACGCATTCAATTGCCGGTCCGATGAGCGAAGCGTATTTTCCGGGCTCGGCGAAAATCGATGGCTATTGGCCGCGGCTGGGTTGTCGGTTGCCGCGCAGATTGCCGTGGTCTACGTCCCCTTGTTGCAGACGGCGTTCCAGACCGTTCCGCTTTCGGCCGCGGATTGGCTGCGGGCGGCCACAGTGGCAAGCAGCGTTGTGGCGGTGTCCGAGGCGATGAAGTGGGCGTTGCGCGCCGGTTTGGTGCGGGTATCGTAAACTTAACTTCATCATGGGTACCCTTGGTCGACGTTCGTTTCTGCTTGCCGCGTCCACGGCCGCGCAAGCTTCTTTTGCCGCACAGGCCAACGACCGGCTGCGGTTGGCGATTGTAGGCGTAGGATCGCGCGGGTCGGCGCACATCAAAGAAATTTTGCCGGTTCCGAACGTGGAGATCGCGGCTTTGGTAGAGGTGGACGGCGCGCGGGCCGAAGCGGCGTCGCAGGTGATCTTCCAGAAGACCGGGAAGCGGCCTGTGATCGAATCGGACATGCGGCGGGTGTTTGACGACAAGTCGATCGACGCGATCACGGTGGCGACTACGAATCATTGGCACGCGTTGTCGGGTATTTGGGCGATGCAGGCGGGCAAGGATGTGTATGTCGAGAAACCAGTTTCCCATAATATCTTTGAGGGACAGAAGTTAGTCGAGACAGCCAGAAAATACAAGCGTGTGGCGGCCGGCGGAACGCAGCGGCGGTGGTGGGGGCGATTCCGGAAGGCGGTGGAGTTGATTCACGGCGGCGCGATCGGCGACGTGTATCAGGGCAATTTTTTCTTCCCCGGCAATCGGGATTCAATTGGATTCAAACCGGTTACCGAGCCGCCCGCCAACCTGAACTGGGACCGTTGGTTGGGGCCCGCCCAGATGGAGCCCTATCATGCCAACTTAGTGCACTATAACTGGCACTGGTTCTGGAATTTCGGCAATGGCGAGTTGGGCAATAACGGCATCCATATGATTGATGTTTTGCGCTGGGCGATGAAGAAGAAGATGCCGGTGAGCGTGCGTTCGACGGGCGGCCGGTTCGGCTATAAAGACCAAGCGCAGACGCCGAATACGCAAAACGTGACCTGGACATTCGCGGATGGCTCATCGATGGTTGGCCAATTGCGCGGTTTGTATACGGCGGAGCCGATGTCGTGGGATTTCTTCGGCACGAAGGGCCACATGCACATGAAGGCGGATGGGCAATTTACGATTCGCATGGGGCGCAGCAAGGTGGACGAGCCGACGGTTGAATCGCCGGCGAATCTAGATCACTTTGCAAATTTTGCCGACGCGGTGCGGGCGCGGAATCCGAAGCTGCTTCACGCCGAAATCGAAGAGACCTTTCTTTCGACGGCGCTTTGTCACGTCGGGAATATTTCGCACCGGCTTGGGAGGGAATTGAAATTCAATCCGGAGACGATGAAGTTTACGGCAGACCCGGCGGCGAATGAACTGCTCACTCGCCGCTATCGCGCTCCCTACGTGGTACCGGAGAACGTTTAGCCCTTCAGGTGCGTGTTGAAAAAATCGATGGTGCGGCTCCAGGCGAGCTTGGCGGCCGCTTCATCGTAACGAGGCGTGGTGTCGTTGTGAAAGCCGTGGTTGCAGTTGTCGTAGATGTAGGCGGAATAGGTGATTTTGTTTGCCTTTAGCGCTTCCTCGTAGGCGGGCCACCCGGCGTTGATGCGCGCGTCGAGGCCCGCGTACTGCAGCAGCAGCGGCGCTTTGATTTTGGCCGCGTCCGCGGCGGTGGCCTGCGCTCCGTAAAAAGGCACCGCCGCGGACAGCTCCGAGCCGAGACGAACAGCGAGCATGTTCGAAACGCCGCCGCCGAAGCAGAAGCCGACAGCGCCGATTTTGCCGGTGCAATCCGGCCGCGCCTTCAACCAGCGTGCGGCGGCAATGAAATCTTCGGCCATCTTGGCTCGATCGACGGTTTGGAATAGTTTGCCGCCGGCCTCGTCATTGCCCGGGTACCCGCCGACGCTGGTAAGCCCGTCTGGCGCGAAGGCGACGAATCCAGCCGTTCCGAGACGGCGGGCGACGTCCTCAATATAGGGATTCAGGCCGCGGTTTTCGTGGACGACAATCACGCCAGGGGCTTTGGCGGCGGCCGCGGGGCGGACAAGATATCCCTTAATGGAGCCGTTGCCTTGGGGCGAGGAAACGGTTTCGTACCCGGTTTTGATCCTCGCATCGTCCTTGGGGACTTGCTGCGCCCAGGCATAATTGGGCCGCAATGCCTCGAGGAGCATGGCGGCTGTGACGCCGGCGGTCGAATAACGCTTGGCTCCTTCAAGGAAGTCGCGGCGTTCGATATCGCCGTGCACGTACTTATCGAAGAGATTCAGTAATTCCTGGGGGAAGTCAGCGGCTGTTTTGCGTTCCATGTTGTACCGGTCCTGTGGTTTGGCGTGAGGATAGCACATGGGCGCGGGCTATGATGGCCACTCCGGGCGGGAGGGGAGCCTGCCGATGGACGGACGATGCGTGGCGCGTAAGGGCCACATAGGCATAGGTTGGGTACTGGCGCGCCGTTGGAATTAGAGTAGAGGGGATGCGCTTTCTCCTCTTTCCTCTCGTAGCCGGGTTGCTGACTGGGCAGACCTATTTTCCGCCGCCGGATGCAGCGGGAGGATGGCGGACGTTGGGTAGCGCAGTCGCGGTCCGGAAGACGGCGGGCATGGATCTGGGCCGCCTCGACAATGCGTTCCAGTATGCGCAGTTGACCAGTGCGCACGGCGGCTTACTGGTAGCTCGCCATGGATATCTGGTTTACGAAAAATACTTCGGACAGGGCCACCGGGAGGCTCATCCGGATATGGCATCCATCGGGAAGGCCTATGCCAGCATCGCCTGCGGCATTGTGATTCACGAAAAAAAGGACCTGATTCCTGACGGGCTGGACCAGAAAGTATTCACGGAAAAGTACCTGCCCGAGGCGATGCCTTTGGCTGACCCGCGCAAAGCGGGCATCAAGCTGGGCCATTTGCTTTCGATGAGTTCCGGGATGCACGGCGACGGAGCGAACCCTGGCATGGTCCACGGCGTGCCGTCGAAGCTGGAGCCCATGGAGCCCGCGAAAGACCCTCTCGACATCGATGGCAACGCCGTCCGCGTTCCGCTGTGGACGGAGCCCGGCGGCGGATATAGCTACTCGTCTTCTTCCACCCACCTGGCGTCCATGGTGCTACGCCGCCTGGCAGGCATGGAGTTGCAGCAATATCTGGACGAGAAGTTGGGGAAACCGATGGGCTGGGGTCCGTGGGGCTACGCCCTACACCGGCCGAATGGAACTTTGCCGCACACGCCGGGCGGGGGGAGTATCGCGGTGCGAGCTACTGATGCGCTACGTTTTGCCTATCTCCTTCTGCAGAATGGCCGCTGGGGCAACAAGCAACTCGTGCCGGCGTCCTATGTGGCCCTATGCGCGCGTCCGTCGAAGTACAATCCGCATTCGCCATTCGGCTTGATGCTGGAGTCAAATGCCGATGGTCATGTTCCGGGCGCGCCGCGCGACGCGTACTTCAAATCCGGCGCCGGCGGATCCGCCATCTATGTTGTGCCCTCGCTGGACCTGGTGATCTACAAAATGGCTGGCAGCACCGCTCAGTTTGACCCCGCATTAACTCGGATTCCCCCCACCTATACGGTTGACCATTCCCGCGATGCCTGGAAACCGCGCCCGCATACACAGTTCGAAGATGGACCCATTGGCGGGGACGACGGCGTTCGCCGGCTTCTGGAAATGGTGGTAGCGGCCGTTGCTCCCTAAAGGCTGGCGCCGGATGCGCGGCGCAGCGGGAAAGCAGATAATGATGGAACCGGAATGCGCGTAGCCAAGTACCTTGTTTTGTTCGCGGGCGCGTTGTTGTCCGCGCAGCCGCCGAAGCTGAAATTGTGGTCTCTACAGGCGGTACAAAAGCCCGAAGTCCCGACCGGCGGAGCCTGGAAGAATCCGATCGATGCTTTTCTAGCCGCGGAGCGTGTGGCCAAAGGCCTGCGCGCCAACGGCGCCGCGGACCGGCTGACGCTTCTACGGAGGGTAACCTTCGACGTGACGGGGCTGCCTCCCACGCCCGCGGAGCAGGACGCGTTTCTGGCCGATGCCTCGCCCGACGCCTACGAAAAGCTGGTGGACCGGCTTCTGATGAATGAGCAGCACGGCGTGCGGTGGGCCCGGCACTGGCTGGACGTGCTGCGCTATGCCGATCTGGACGGTTTGGATGGATCAGTCATGCCCGCGGCCCCCGGTATCTGGCGGTGGCGGGATTGGATGATTCACGCCCTCAACCAGGACATGCCGTACGACCAGTTCGTCAGCGCGCAGATCCTGGGAAACCGGTATGGAGGCCGGCCGGGGCTGAGCGTTTTTGGGACGCGGACGCGCCCGGAGGCGAATCCGGCGGATCAGTTTGCGCTTGGCTTTTTGGCACGGAGCGCGCTGACCGGCGGCGACCGGCAGCAGGAAGTGGCCATCAGTGCCGTGGAGACCATCTCGTCCGCTTTTATGGGGATGACGGTGGGTTGTGCCAAGTGTCATGACCATCGATTCGATCCGATTAAACAGTCTGACTACTATGCGATGAAAGCGATCTTTGATCCGCTGACGGTACGTCGCAAGGACCTTGCGACGCCGCAGGAAATCTACGCCTATAGCGCGGCGTTGGAAGCCTACCGGCGGGAAAAGGAGCCGCTTGAACGGGAAATTGCCGCTCTCGCGCAGCCCTATCATCAGAAGTTGTATGACGAGCGGGTGGCGATGCTGCCGCCGGACGTGCGGGAAATTGTTCTCAAGCCCGAAAGGAAACGAACCGCGGCGGAGCAGAAAACTGCTGACGACTATTTTCCGGTATTGCGCATCGACCCGCCGAAGATCAAAGAGATCATGCCAAAGGAGCAGGTGGCGGCCTACGATGCGCTGCTGAAGAAGCAAGGCGCCCTACGCAGGCCCGCCGATCTGCCGGCACATTGGGTGGTGGAAGAAGACAGCCAGAGGCGGCAGCAGACCAGCTACATTCTCACTTCGGGCGAGCCGGACCGGCCGGAAAAGGATAAGCCGGTGAAGCCTGGTTTCCCTTTCCAACCTCCTGATTTCGATTTCCGGGATGGACTGCGTGAGAGCTTCGTCAGTTGGTTGACCGACGCCGAGAATCCGTTGTTCGCACGTGTGGCGGTGAACCGGATCTGGCAGTGGCATTTTGGACAGGGCCTTCAAAAGAATCCCAGCGATTTCGGTCTCCTGGGCGGGCGGCCCAGTCATCCCAAACTCTTGGAGTATCTGGCGGCGGAGTTTACGGCGCACGGGTTCAGCATGCGTTGGCTTCACCGGCAGATACTCCTTTCGGATGCCTACAAAATGTCGTCCGTGCCGGAGGCGGCAAATTTGCGATCGGACCCGGCGAATACATATCTCTGGAGGTTTCCTCTCCGGCGATTAGAGGCCGAGCCGTTATGGGATGCGCTGTTGGCCAGTGCCGGCGAGTTGGATATGACAGTGGGCGGCAAGTCTTTCCAAATTGTGAATCCAGACAAGAAACAGAGCATATTTCTTCCGAAAGACGGCACGTTTTCTGAGGAATCGAAACGGCGCGCCGCCTACATGACGCGTGGGTACATTCCGAGCACGGAAGTGATGGCTCATTTTTTGCAAACATTTGACGTGGACGACGGCCGCACGCCATGCCCCGTCCGAACGCAGACCGTGACCGCGCCCCAGGCGTTGTTCACCATGAACGATGCGATGGTCGATCGCGCGGCGGAGAAGCTGGCGGCGCGAGTCAGCGGGGAACCGGATCTGCCGGCGGCGGTACGCCGGGCGTTTCGTGAGACGATTGGGCGTCCTCCCAGTCCGGCGGAACTCGACCGCGCGTTGAGCCAGGCGGGCGGCGATCCCGCACAGCTCAAGAACATCGCATGGCTGCTGTACAACTTGGATGAGTTCTTATTTGTGAAGTGAACGCATGGTGAAACGGCGACATTTTTTACATGGGATGGCGAATGGCTTTCTAGGCAGCGCCGTCGGCGCTTTGTGGGCTGCCGATAACCGGATGCCCGGCGCCGTTCTGGCCGGGGAACCGCGGGCCAAGTCCGTTATTTATCTGTTTCTATGCGGCGGTTTCAGTCACATCGATACCTTCGATCCCAAGGACAACAAATACGCGGGAACAATGATGGACGCCATTGGTTTCGGCGACAACAACGCTGCGATGAAGCGGCCTGTCATTCCCATACTGCGGACTTACAAACGCTACGGCCAATCCGGGATTCCCGTATCGGACTGGTTTCCGCATGTGGGCGGCGTGATCGATGAGGTGGCCGTTGTCCGGTCCATGTATTGTCACCAAACGAATCATTTCCCGGCCGTGATCGAACATACGACAGGCAAGGCGCTGCGGCAGTTCGAGCATCCGTGTCTGGGGAGTTGGGTAACCTACGCCCTCGGATCCGCGAACCGGAATCTGCCCTCGTTTGTGAACATAGGCCGTCCG
>DASTML010000074.1:0-26588 GCA_035714175.1 Bryobacteraceae bacterium
GATTGTGCCCGATCCGGGGGCGGCGGAGACGGCGTTGGGCGATGGGCCGGCGGGGACGGTGGAGGCGGTGGTGAAGAAGGGTGGGGCGGCTCCGGTTCCGATTGCTGCGACCGCACCTGCTCCGGTCTCTGCTCCGGCGGACCAGAGTTTGCTCGCGTTTTTGGCCGGGGCGTTTGGGTTCGGGCTGGCGGCGATTTTTACGCCGTGCGTGTTTCCGATGATTCCTTTTACGCTCTCCTACTTCCTGAATCGGGGCGAAGGGGGACGGGGCGAGGGATTGCGGCAGGCGGTGGTGTTCTGCCTGGGGATTATTGTGCTGTTTACGGCGATCGGATTGACGGCGACGGTGGCGCTGGGAGCGTCCGGGGCGCAGTCGCTGTCGGCGAATCCGTGGGTGAACGGCGTTATTGCGGTGGTGTTTTTCGCGTTCGGGTTGAGCATGTTGGGAGCGTTTGAAATTACGCTGCCATCGGGGCTGTTGACGAAGATGACGGCGGCTTCCGAGGGGGGCGGGTATGTGGGCGCGCTGCTGATGGGGCTGACGTTTTCGTTGACTTCGTTTGCCTGCGTGGGGCCGTTCATGGGGTCCCTACTGGCGGCTTCGGTGACGGGGGACAAGTTGCAGCCGGCGATGGGGATGGCTGCGTTTGCGACTGGGTTGGCGAGCCCGTTTTTCCTGCTGGCGCTGTTTCCGGCGTGGCTGAAGAAGCTGCCGAAAAACGGCGGGTGGCTGATGCGGGTGAAGGTGGTGTTGGCGTTCTTTGTATTTGCGATGTTTGTGAAGTATGTGAGCAATGTGGACCAGGTGCTGCATTGGGAACTGCTGTCGCGGGAGAGGATGCTGGCGCTTTGGGTGGTGCTGACGGCGATGCCGGGGTTGTATTTGCTGGGATGGCTGCGATTTGAGGGGATTGGGAAAGACGAACCGGTTTCGATTTCGCGGCTGCTGGTGGGGATCGGGTTCCTGTCGTTTGCGTTTTACCTGCTGGCGGGGATGTTTGGGGCGCCGCTGGGCGATATTGACGCCTATGTGCCGGCTTCGACGCGGGCGGCGGGACCGGCGGCGGGCGGCGGTGTCCATTTTGCGAAGAATGACCTGCCGGGAGCGCTGGAACGGGCGAAGGCGGGGAACAAGCTGGTGTTTCTGAACTTTACGGGATATACGTGTACGAATTGTAAGTTGATGAAGGCGAATATGTTTCCGCGGCCGGAGATTGCGGCGGAAATGGCGAAGTTCGAATTGGTGGAGTTGTACACGGACGGGTTAGATCCGGAGTCGGAAAAGAACCAGCAGTTACAGGAAACGACGCATAAGACGGTGGCGATTCCTTATTACGTGATCCTGGATGCGGAGGGCAAGACGCTGCGCGCGTTTCCTGGTTTGACACGCGACGCCGAAGAGTTTTTGCGGTTTTTGAAGGGATAAGGCCAGAGGAAGATGATACGCAGACGGGAGATATTGGCTGGGGCCGCGGGGCTGGGACTGCGCGGCGGGACGGCGAGCGGGGCTCGCGGGTTCCGGGGCGCGGCCTGGGAGCGGCAAAAGGCGCTGGAAGCCAAGCTGCGAGCCACTCCGGATGCGTCGCGGATTGAACAGTACATGAAGCACATGGCGGCGGAACCGCATCACGCGGGGTCGACGGCGGGGCGGAATGTGGCGCATTATGCGCTGGGGCTGTTTAAGAAGTTCGGGTTTGACGCGCGGATTGAGACGTTTGAGGTGCTGCTGCCGTATCCGAAAGAGCGGACGGTGGAATTGGTGGGACCGACTTCCTATAAGTTGCGGCTGGCGGAGCCTAACTTTGCGGAAGACCCGGATTCGAAAGATAAGAATCAACTGCCGACTTACAATGCGTATTCGGCGGCGGGCGATGTTACGGGGGAGTTAGTCTATGTCAATTATGGCGTACCGGCCGATTATAAGGTTCTGAAAGAGAAGGGAATTGACGTCCGGGGGAAGGTGGTGCTGGCGCGGTATGGGCAGAGTTGGCGGGGGGTGAAGCCGAAAGTAGCCGCCGAGCACGGGGCGATTGCGTGCCTGATCTATTCCGATCCGAAGGAAGATGGGTTTGCGCGAGGGGCGGTGTATCCGGAGGGGCCGTTCCGGTGCGATCACGGGGTGCAGCGGGGCAGCGTAATGGATATGTCGATTTACGTCGGCGATCCGTTGACTCCGGGGTGGGCGTCGGAGAAGGGGGCGAAGCGGTTGCCCTTTGCCGAGGCGAAGACGCTGATGCCGATTCCGGTGCAGCCGATCTCCTATGGGGATGCGAAACCGCTGTTGGAGGCGCTGGGCGGGGCGACGGTACCGGAGGCTTGGCGTGGGGCTCTGCCGGTGGCTTACAAGTTCGGGCCGGGGCCGGCGAAGGTACGGGTGCGGCTGACATTCGATAACCAGACGCGGCCGGTGCATGACGTGATCGCAGTGCTGCGGGGGGCGGAGTTTCCGGGTCAGTGGGTGATGTATGGGAATCATCACGACGCGTGGGTGAATGGGGCGCATGACCCTGTGAGCGGGGCGGCGGCGCTGCTGGAGACGGCGCGGACGTTAGGCGCGGCGTACCGGGGCGGCTGGCGGCCGCGGCGGACGATTCTGTTTGCATTGTGGGATGCCGAGGAGTTTGGGCTGATCGGGTCGACGGAGTGGGTGGAAAAGCACTACGACGAGTTGAAAGAGAAGGGCGTGGTGTACTTCAACAGCGATATGAACGGGAAGGGGCGTCTGGGCGGCGGGGCGTCGCCGTCGTTATCGGTGTTTTTGGAAGAGGCGGCGCGGGATTTGGATGTGAAGCGTCCAGCGGATTGGCGGATGGGAGCATTGGGATCGGGCTCCGATTACGTCGGGTTTATGCACCACACGGGGATTGCGTCGGCGAATATGGCGTTTTCCGGCGAGGATCAGGGGGGGATCTACCACTCGATTTTCGATTCCGTGGCTTGGTACAAGCGATTTTCCGATGGGACGTTTGTGCATGGGAAGGCGCTGGCAACGTATATGGCGGTGGTGATGGCGCGGATGAGCGACGCGGATGTGCCTCCGTTTGAGTTCACGCGGGTGGTGTCGGCGGTGGAGGGGTATTGGAAGGAGGTGAGCGCGCTGGCGGCGGAGAAGAAAGTGGCGTTGACGCCGTTGGAACCGGCGCTGGCACGGATGAAGGAGTTGGCGGGGAAGTTTGAGAAGGTGTATGGAACGTGTAAGCCGTGTGCGGGCGCGGCGCGGGCCGTGTATTTGACCGAGCGGGCGTTGCAGTTGCCGGCGGGGTTGCCGGGACGGCCGTGGTACCGGAACGCGTTGACGGCGCCGGGGCAGTATACGGGGTATGGGGCGAAGACGTTGCCGGGCGTGCGGGAGGCGTTGGAGTTGGGGAAGTGGGAGGAGGCGACGGCGCAATCGAAGGAGTTGGCGGCGGCGTTGGAGCGGTTTAACGGGGCGTTGGGGGAAGCGGTACGGATTTTGAAGGGGGCGTGATACACTGCCGCCCATAACGACGATGGGCGTACGGTTGGTTCACCTTTCGGATTTGCACCTGGGAAATGACCTGGTGTGGCGGTCACTGACGGGACTGCGAAGCTGGCGACAGCAGGCGAGCGCGGCAGTGACGGAGGGGTTGGCGGCGGCGCTGCGGGAGTTGAAGCCGGACTATGTCATTCTTTCCGGCGACGTCGTGAATAAGCCGGCGCGGAAGATCTACCGGCAGCAGGTGACCTATCTGCACTCGCTGTTTTCCAAGGCGAATTTTGATTTCCGGGAACGGTTGCTGATTGTGCCAGGCAATCATGACGCTTCCATGATGCCGAAGAAGAATCCCGAAGACTGGAAGCGGCTGCGCGAGTACCGGGAGTTTCTACGGGCGCTGTTTGAGGAGACCGACGTGGAGAACCGGCGGGTGCGGTATGTGCGCGTCGACACGGAGCGCAAATTGCTGTTCGTTTGCCTGGATTCCACGCTGAAGATCCGGTTTCCGCTGGCGGAAGGCGAGATTGGCCGGAGCCAGTTGGCGTGGCTGCGGCGGAAGTTGACGCGAGTATTGGAGCAACTTGGCCCGGCTGGCGAAGACTATACGCGGATCGCGGTGTTGCATCACCACATCATTCCTATCGCGGGGGCGGGCGGCAAAGGCGAACTGTTCATGCAACTGGTCGATGCGGGTGAGCTTTTGCAGATGCTGAATGAGTTTCGTTTTCAATTGGTGCTGCATGGACACAAACACTTTCCGCACACCTTTTCCCAGACCAGGAGCGATGGGAGCTTTTTGACCGTTGTGGGGGCGGGTACGGCGACTTGTCCGATTGTGGAAGAGCAACATGGGCATGGGAACAACTTCAACGTGCTGGATGTGGAGGCGGAGCAGAATCGCTTCCGGGTGACGCGGTACCAGGCGAATGTGCAGGGAGAGTTCCGGCCCGTGCCGACGGCGGACGATGCGTACAAGCTGTTCCGGATTGTGCCGCTGGGTTTCAGCGCGCGGGTGGCGCGGAAGGTAACGACGGTATCGGCCGACGGGACTACGGAGACCAAGATCCGGCTGGAGGGGCTGCGGGTGGATGATCCGAAACGGCGGATCTCGCAGTTTCCAATCCGGATTTCGACGGCGAGCGCTCTTTCCGAGATTACGAAGTTTTTGCCGGATGAGACGCACGCGGTGGCGAAGGTGGAGACGAACACAAAGTCGCTGATTGAGGGATCGTGGTTCTTCCGGCGCCCGATTGCGGCGGGTTCTCCGCCAGCGTTTCTGTCCTACTCCTACACGGTGAAGGCGGGGGCGGCGATGAACCGGCAGGAGTTCGTGCAGCGGTACACGAAGCCGGCGGAAGAGGCGGCGGAGTTTGTCGGCGTCAGCGTGCTATCCACGTACGATGTGCTGGAGATTGTGGTGCAGTTGCCGGAAACGCTGCCGGCGGGGCAGCGCCCACGGACGGAGATCTGGCAGGGCGGGCAGTCGCTGCCGCTGGCGGATTTTGCGATTGCGGCTAAATATGACGAGTTTGAACGACGATATGAGTTGAAGGTGAAGCAGCCGCCGTTGCAGCACCTGGTGAAGGTGGTGTGGAATTTGGTGGATTAGGGTGGGGGGATGTGGTAGATTGTGGGTATGCGCGATGGAATTGATATCGTCTAATGGTGTCTAATGCAACCCGGCTGCTGAGGCGGCGAGGGTAGATGCATTTTTTCTCCGCCGCGTATAGAGGCGGCAGAGCGGATACATGATGATTACCACGACAATCCAGATTAGGTAGGTTTCGCCGAGCGAGTAGCCGTAGTTCGGCGGATAGACGTTGGGCGGACCGCCGAAGACCGGCGAGGGTGTCCAAAGGAAGTCTATTCTCCCATAGCGGAGATAGCCCAGAGGGAACGTCAGCAGATGGAGCACGAAGAAGTGCACCAGGAAATAGAAGAGCGGCGCGCGGCCGTAGGTGAGCAGGATGGGGTGCTGGCGTTTCTGGAAGGCTGCCAGTAGCAGGAGCGCGGGCCCGAGCGTCATCAACAAGTAGTCGAGCGAGGGCGGGTACTTGTTGCAGCGAAAGAAGGAGAGGAAGCTGCCGTCCCAGGGCACGGGGTCCCCATAGACGTTCAGGAAGCGCAGGGCGACGAACGCCGCGATGGCGGTGAGGCCGAGCTGGATGAGCTTTTTGCGGTCCTGGACGAGCGGGGCGAAGGTATAGCCCAGAGCCATAACGGCGAACCAGGGCGCCCAGGGGTACACGCTGACGAAGGGGACGCCGGCGAGCTGGAAGAAGCCGAGTTGATGGAGAATCTGGGCCGGGCCGGAGAGGCGGATGGGATCGGCGAGGTTGTGCAGAGCAATGACGGCGCAACTGAGGATGGCGAGAATACGCGGCGGCAAGTGGATGAGCGCGGCGAGCGTGATCATCGCCAAGCCGAGCGCCCAGAGGATGGAGAGCAGGATGGGGCCGAAATCGAGCCGGAAGAAGAGAGCGAAGCGGAGGACGGTAAGTTCGAGAAGAATCAACCAGAGGCCACGTTTGGCGAGATAGGCGCTGAGCTGGCCCTTGGTGCGGCCGGGCTTGAGCCAGAATGCGGCTCCGAGTCCGGCGGTGAAGAAAAACGTCGGCGCGCAGAGATGGGTGATCCACCTGGTGAAGAACAGGGCGGCGGTGGTTTTGGTGAGATCTTCTGGATTAAAGGTCTGGGCGCCGATGTGGAAGAATTCGCGCGTGTGGTCGAGCGCCATGATGATCATGACGAGACCGCGAAGCGCGTCGATGGCAGGGAGGCGAGAGGTGAGGGAGCTCAATGACGGGACTGGTTCTTCATGTAGACTTCGAACTTCTTGCGGTTGCGGGCCAGTTTCCAACTCCGATACCGGGCGCTGACCCAGGATACAGGATCCCAGGAGTTGCGGGAAGCGCCGCTGAGGAAGCCGAAGCGTATGAGGAAGAACCCTATCGCCATACCGCCCAGATGGGCGACGTAACTTACCCCGCCATTGCTATTGGCAAAGCCGTCAATGAGATTCACCGCGCCGATGATCACCACGAACCACTTGGCCTTAATAAGGCCGAAGAACAAAACGTCAGGAAACAGGACGCCGTAAGCGGCCAGGACGCCGAAGAGCGCACCGCTGCAACCGATCGTGGCAATGCCCGGCGTACCCGCGATAAAACTGGCGACGATCACGCAGAAGCCAGCCCCAATTCCGCACAAGAAGTAGTACTTCAAGAAACGGGCGGTACCCCAGTGATATTCGAGCATGGGGCCGGTGAAGAAGAGCGAAATCATGTTCCAAAGGATGTGCCCGGAACCGTGCACGTCGTGGAGGAACAGATAGGTAAACGGCTGCCAGAGGAAACCGTTTACCGTCTGGAGGGGGATGAGTTTGAGGAAGTTTAGGGGGAGGCCGGCGGCTCTATAAAGGACGAATTGCAGCAAAAACGCCGCCGTGGTGACGATGAGCAGCCACTTCACGCCCGTGGGCAACATGCCGGACGAGGAACCAAACGATGGGTTGCGAAACGAAGAGCTCATCCTGTGACAGCACCGCCCTCTCTCTTTCCCGAGTCTAACTTACCGGTCGGTGTTTTGGGAACGGAAGCGGAGAGAGGCCAACTCCAAACCGCCGGCGATCAACATCCAGACGCGCCAATCGGAGAGCGCGCCGCCGGAGATGGGAAACTGGGCAGTGAGAGCGATCTGAGCGGCGAACGCCCAGAGTCCGAGAGCGAGCGCCATGGCTGCCATCGGGGAGAGGAAAGCGGCGAAGGCGGGGGTGAGCTCTTCACCGGCCTTAGCCAGGATTGCTACGTTACGAGTCGCCAGTCGATTCCACATTGTTTGACTAATCCTTCTACCGGTATGGATGCACCAAGACCACTTTTGGTTGCGAACCCACACCCTTCCCTACTTATCGCGAAATCGAAGCAAAAATATGCTCATTCTTCGCTGGTTTCGGCGTAGCGATTGAGAAGGGCGGCGCCGACCTGGAGAAGGAAGGACAGCGCAATCCAGACTTGCCAGTGGGAAAGAGGACCGGCGTCAATGGCAAAACGGCTGGTCCACTGGAGATCGGCGGCGAGGCGCCAGCCTCCGAGGGCAAAGGCGAGGACGGAGAACGGGGTGATGAGAGCGGCAGCGGTGACGGCGGCCTGGCGGTTGCGAATACCTTCGCGGCGAACGCGAGAGCCGGCGCCGACGCGGAGTTTGACCTTCATGGGACCCTGCGCAGCGTAAAACGGTCCGGGGGGCAGTCTCCGGACGGAAGCGTTACGGGTGTCCTGGGTGTGGGGGAGAAGCAGACCTCCTGCCAATCGCTGGCGTGGAAGCCCGCAAACCGGGACGGGAACATCGGCCTCATTATAGCAAGGGCAGCCAGGCGGGGCATGCGGGTATTGTCCCGGAAAATACTGAGTGCCGTGGGGCGGGCGAGGGCGTGCCGGGCGGAATTGGCATAGTCTTACGGCGGGGCGGTGGGGCGAAATCCAGCAGTTGATATAGAGTAAACCAGAGAGAGCGTTTTTCCCTCCACGAAAGGATTGAGCAAGAAGACTATGGCACGTGTTTCAACGGCGATTATCGGCACCGGATTTATGGGCCGGGTTCACGCGGAACAGATCCGGCGGCTGGGGTTTGTCGACATAGCGGCGGTGGCCGGCGCGAATGAAGCCGATGCGGCTGCCTTTGGGCAAGCGATGGGGATTGAACGGACGACGGCGAACTACAAGGAAATTTTGGCCGATCCGGGGATCCAGGCGGTGCATGTACTGACGCCGAACGCCCTGCACTACCCGATGTCGATGGACGCGTTGAACGCGGGCAAAGCGGTGTTGTGCGAGAAGCCGCTGTCGGTGACGGCGAAAGAAGCGACCAACATGTTGAAGCTGGCCGAGAAAAAGGGGCTGGCGCACGCCGTGAATCACAACTTGCGCTACTACCCGCTGGTGCAGCATATCCGGCAGTACATCGCCTCCGGCGAACTGGGCGATGTTCTCCACGTGCAGGGCACGTATTCGCAGGACTGGCTGCTGTACGACACGGATTTCAACTGGCGGATTGAGACGAAAGACAACGGAGCGTTGCGCGCTGTGGGCGACATCGGGTCGCACTGGATGGACATGATCCAGCACTTGACGGCGCTGCCGATCACGGCGCTCTGCGCGGACCTGGCGACGTTCCACAAGACGCGGAAGAAGCCGAAGGGGTCGATCCAGACGTTTGCCGGCAAGAAATTGAAGCCTTCCGACTATGACGAAGTGAAGATCACGACGGAAGACTATGGCGGCGTGCTGCTGCACCTGGGCGAAAATGCGCGCGGCGCGTTTACGGCTTCGCAGGTGGCGGCCGGCAACAAGAACCGGTTTGCGTTTGAGATCTATGGCACGAAGAGCGGCGTGAGCTGGAATCAGGAACGGCCGGACGAACTATGGATCGGGAACCGGAACGAGCCGAACCGCATCTTGATTAAAGACCCCTCGATGTTGCTTGGACCGGCGTCCGGATTCGCAGACCTGCCGGGCGGGCACAGCGAAGGGTACGACGATGCGCACAAGCAGCTCTACAAGCGCTTCTACCGGCGCGTGGCGGACCCGTCGGCACCGGTGGACTACCCGACGTTTGAAGACGGACGGCGGGGCATGGTGTTGCTGGAAAAGGTCGTCGAGAGCGCCAAGAAGAAGGGCTGGGTAAAGGTTAAGTTCTAGTGCTGCCGCTACTGTTGCTGTTAGGATCGGTTGCCGCCTTTGGACAGGTGGATTTTGCCAGCCAGGTTCATCCGATCCTGGCAGCACGGTGTGCGGCGTGCCATACGGGCGAGTCGGCACAGGCCGGGCTCCGGGTGGATGACCGGGCCGGGTTCGTGCGGGTTCGCGCGAAGTTGATTGGGAAGGTGCGAGGTACGGAAGGGATGCGGATGCCGCCGAGCGGTGCTCCGCTGACCGAAGCCGAGATTGCGATTCTGGAGCGGTGGGTGGCGGCGGACCTGCCGTGGACCGACACGAAGGCCAAGGGCGCGGCAAAATGGATAGCTCCGCTGGAGCCGCGGGCGGTGACGCTGCGCGGGGAGGGGAATCCGATTGACGTGTTGACGGGCGGTCCCTTCCGTCCCGCGGTTTCCGACGCGGTATTTGCGCGGCGGGTCTATTTTGACCTGTGGGGCATTGCGCCGACGCCGGAACAGTTAGCGGCTGCCCGAGGGATGGACCGGGGAAAGCTGGTGGACCAACTGCTCGCTGACCGGTCGATGTTCGCCGGGCACTGGATGAGCTTTTGGAACGATATGCTGCGGAACGATCTGCGGGCCTATCATGGCGAGTCCACGAAGCCATATACGCCGTGGCTGCTGGACGCTCTCCGGCAGAACATGCCGTATGACGAGATGGTGCGGCAGTTGGTGAATCCGGTTGGACCCGGGGCGCCGGCGGGGTTTCTGGTGGGCGTGAATTGGCGCGGCGACGTGAATGCGTCGCAATTACCGCACATGCAGGCGGCGCAGAATACGGCGCAGGTGTTTCTGGGCGTGAACTTAAAGTGCGCGTCGTGCCATGACTCCTTCGTAAATAAGTACAAGCTGCGGGAGAGCTATGGGATGGCGGCAATCTACGCGGAAACGCCGCAGCTGGAACTTGTCCGCTGCGATGTGAAGACGGGCATGAAGCAGGGTCCGCAGTTCCTGTTTCCGGCGCTGGGTTCGATTCCCCAGGATGGGACGCTGGCCGAGCGGCGGGCGGCGGCCGCGGCGCTATTTACCTCGCCGAAGAACGGACGGCTGGCGCGGACGTTTGTGAATCGCATTTGGGGCCGGCTGTTTGGGCGGGCGATCGTGGAGCCGGTGGACGATATGGACGCCGAGCCATTCAACGCCGATTTGCTGGACTGGCTGGCGAACGATTTTGCGACCCACGGCTATGACATCAACCGCTTGTTGCGATTGGTGATGACGTCGAAGACCTGGCAGCAGCCCGCGCTGCCGCAGACGGACATGAAGTTCCGGGGGCCGCTGCCGCGGCGGCTGACCGCGGAACAGTTTGTGGATACGTTGTCCTCGCTTACGGGCGAATGGCGCGTGCAGCAAAACGAAAAAGGCGCGCGGATGGCGCGCGAGTGGGAGTTCAAGTCGACGGCGCTGAGCCGGGCGATGGGCCGGCCGATCCGGGACCAGGTTTACACGACGCGGCCGGCGGAGGCGAGCACGCTGCAGGCGCTGGAACTGGTGAATGGGACGACGTTGGCGTTGGCGCTCCGGCGCGGGGCCCAGCGTCTGACGGGGACGTTGCCGGAGGCTCCGGCTGCGGTATTCGATTCCAAGACCGTCAAACGCGGGGCCACGCCGCTGACTGTGGACGTGACGGGACTGAAAGAGGCCTGGCTGCTGGTGGAAGACGCGGGGAGCTATGACCCGGAGCGGACGGTGGCCGGTTGGGCTGGATTGGCGTTCGACGGCGTCGCCACGCGGCCGCTGCAGGGGACGCAGCCGCGGACCGTCGAGGTAGAGAAATCGGCCTATGCGGATACGGTGGTTGCTCCGTTCGGGAAGGCCGTTTTACTGACGGTGCCGGAGGGCGCGCGGCGGCTGACGGGCCAACTGGTGGTGGATGATGTGGGGCGGTTGAGCGATGTAAATAGCGCGGTGCGGTTCTACATTTTCCCGCGGCCGCCGGACAGAAATCTGCTGACGAAGGTGACCGAACCGCTGCCGGCGCCGGCCCCCGGGATCGAAAAGAATCGCGCGCGGATGACGGAACGGCTGTTTCTGCAAATGCTGGGGCGCGGCCCGACCGCAGCGGAGAAGAAGTTGGCCGAGGGCGTAGAGCTGGAAGATTTGCTGTGGACGCTGTTGTTGCATCCGGAGTTTCAGTATGTCGATTGATCGTCTTTCTCGAAGGGAAGTCCTGCTGGCGGCGTTGGCCGGGGCGGCGCCGCGGTTGCGGGCCGGCGCAAAGATTACGCCGCGCGCCGACTCGATGATCCTGCTGTGGATGGCGGGGGGCATGGCGCAGACGGAGACGTTCGATCCGAAGCGGTACACGCCGTATGAGACGGGGTTGGCGTCGGAAAAAGTGCTGTCGACGTTTCCTTCGATTCCGACCGTTTTGGATGGCGTACGGCTTTCGAAGGGGCTGGAACAGATTGGGAGCGTGCTGGACCGTGGGACATTAATCCGTTCCCACCGGGTGGGCGATTTGGGATTCATTCTCCATTCGCGGCACCAGTTCCATTGGCACACGGGGTATGCGCCGCCGCAGTCGGTGGCGGTGCCGCATATTGGTTCGTTTGTGGCGCGGACGCTGGGTTCGCGGAATCCGGATATCCCTGCCTTCCTGGATATCGGGCAGAACATGGAGATCGGCGCGGAAAGCGATGCGCTGAAGGCGTTTCACACGGCGGGATTTTTGGGGTCGGAGTTTGGACCGTTTCAAATCATGGACCCGCGCGACGCGGTATCGGTGACACGGCCGTCGGAATTTGTAGGCCGGAGCCGGTTTGAGAACCGGCGGGCGTTGTACCAGAAGATGCTGGCGGCGTCGCCGTTGGCGAAGAACGGCAGCGACTATCAGAAAGAAAGCTATCTGCGGTCCCTGGAGAATGCGCACCGGCTGTTGACTTCGCCCGCGGCGAAGGCGTTCGATCTTTCGCTGGAACCGGAGAAGAGCTACGCAAAATACAACACGTCACGGTTCGGACTGGGCTGCCTGCTGGCGCGGCGGGCGGTGGAAGCCGGGACCCGGTTTGTGGAAGTGACCACGGAGTACATCCCATTCCGATTCTGGGATTCGCATGAAAATGGGCACAAGCGGGCTGCGGACATGAAGGCGACGATTGACGCGCCGGTGGCACAGTTGATCCGGGACCTGGAAGAGCGGGGATTGCTAGACCGGACGCTGGTGGTGATTGCGACCGAATTCGGGCGGGACATGATGACCGAGGGCAAGCCGGACCAGACGGTGAAAGACCAGGTGAAACAGCCGGATATCATGACCGAGCCGAAACACTACGGGATGCATCGGCATTTTACGGAGGCGGTGAGCGTGGCGGTGTTCGGCGGCGGATTCCAGAAGGGGCTGGTGTATGGGAAGACGGCCGAGGAGCGGCCATGCCGCATTCTGGAAAATCCGGTGAAGATCGAAGATCTGCATGCGACGCTGTTCACGGCTTTGGGTATTGCTCCGGATACGGCCTACGAAGTGGAGCAACGGCCGGTGTATGCGACCAAGGACGGCAAGGGCAGGGCGGTAGACGCGCTGTTTGCAAAGAACGTCTAGCCGCGCGCGGGGGGAGAAGCCGAAGCGGGCGGTTGGTAGCGGCCGGGGGCGAGGATGTGGTTGGGATCGACGGCGGCTTTCAGGCGGCGCAGGAGATCGGCATAGGCGGGCGGACCATCCATTTCGGCGCTGGACTGGACGCCGAGGCGGTAAGAATAGTAGCCCAGATCCCGGCAGCTGTCGACCAGACGGCGGTAGCAGGCCATGGCGCGGGCGTCCTCGTCCGGTACGTCCCGGTCATAGCAGATGGATATGACGGCGGCAAAAGCGCGGCCGTTGACGAGGCTAAGCGTCATCATGGGCTCGAAGCCGTCTTCGAGGAGGATTCGGGAGGCGGTGTCGTGGAGGCGTGCGGCGTCTTCCGGCGTAGCGGGGAGAATAGGTGCATGCCAGAGTAGCCCGCAGTGGTCGAGGTCCGGATCGAGGACGGCGGGATAGGACTTTTTGCGCCAGTAGGCTCCGCGAAGGGCGTGGGCGGTAGGGATGCCCTTGAGTAGCCCGTAGACGGGGGGCAGCATTTCGGCCGCGCGGGAGAGGTCCCAGGAGGTGAAGAATTGCAGTGGGCGGGCGTATTGGATGGTGAGACGGAGGGCGCGGTCATCCAGAAACGTAAGACGGCTGACCTTCCCACGCAGGGCATGACGGAGCAGGCGGCGCGCTACGGCGACCTGCTCTTTGGATCCGTAGAGACCTCCGGATGCGTTCCAGGCCCCAATATTGAGGGAGCGGCGGAGCGCGGGAAGGGCAGCCGGGAGGAGCGGCGTTTGGCCGTTCGTCAACTCCCAGGGGAACTGCCGGAGACCGGAGAGGATGCGGTAATCGTTGGCGATGTGAACAGAAGAAGGGAGAGTGCCGTTGAGGCGAAGCGGGCGGAGGACTTCTAGGACTGCCCCCAATTGGTCATAGCTATCGCAGCGGAAGAAGAAGGCCTGAAAATATTCGGGGGCCGGCATGAGCTGGATGCTCATTCTGGTGACGATGCCGAAGCCGGATTGCGAGAACAGGCCATCGAGGGAGGGCCCAACGCCCCAGCGGAACAGGGGCCCGGTATTGGCATTGGGAAAGCGGGCGAAGCCGGTGGCGATGCAATCTCCGTTGGGAAGAACGACCTCCAGAGCGGCGGCATGGTTGAAGTGTTCGCCGTAGGGGGTGTGGCCGAAGCCGCGTTCGAGCGTGTTGCCGATTAGACTGGCGTCCGGAGAGGAACCGGTGGCGTCCATCCAAAGCGAGGATTTGCGTTCGGCCAGGTAGGCGGAGAGCTGACGTTGTGTGACGCCGGGTTCGACAGTGACGAAGGCGAGTTCTTCGTTATATTCGACGATACGGTTGAGGCGGGAGAGATCGAGGAGGGCGGTTTGGGTACGAGCAGGAACTCGGGAGCCGTAGCCCCAATTTTTGCCGGTGCTGACCGGATAGACAGGGCACCGGAACGAGTTGGCAATCCGAAGACAATGAGCCACTTCGTCGCGGGAGCCTGGACGAAGAATAACGGGGATCCGTTGATTGGTAGCAAATGTAGCCTTCTCAGCCGCCGCCAAAGCGGCAGCGCCAGTTTCTACGTGGCGGCTGCCGATGGCTTCGATCCAGGCCTGCAGAGCATTTTGCCAAGCTGTAACGTCCATTGTGTGGGTGTTCGGGATTGGCGCCGCTGCTGGCGGACCGGCGGCTGAGAAGGATCAGGGTTGGTTAGTTGTTGCTCGCTCGCTTGCTGCGCAGGCTACCGGCAACGATACCGATGAGACCGATTGCGAAGAGGGCGATGGAGTCAGGTTCGGGCACATCCGCATTCGTCCCGACGAAATTGGCAGAGTAGGCAGCGGAAATGGTTTTCCCGTTGGCGATATCGGCCAAGATCCCGGCAATATTCTTGCCGGCCGAGGGGGTGTTGAAGGCACCGATGTATTGGCTAAAGCCGGTAGCCGAGCTGCCCAAGTAGGCATTGACTTCGACATTAAAGAAAACGGACGCGTTGGCACCATTCGACGAATTGGTGAGAACAAACGGCGAAACCTGACCGTTGATTACCGGCGTGCAGGTAGCATTGGCAGCGCTGCCATTCACTGTAGCGCAATCGGGCGCGCCGCCGGCGACGACCCGGGTTAGGTCGAAAACGATGCCATTGTTAAAGGTCATGAACGACGGTAAGCTGATGCTTCCGCTGATCGGTGGGCCCTGGAGATCCTGAATGGTTCCACCAGGTTGGCCGACAGGCAGGGTGAGGAAATCACCTTCCCGCGGCGCATTGATGAGGAAGCAACCGGGAGTTCCCAGAGCGGGATCCCCGCAGCCGGCCGTGCTATTTCCGAAGAAATCGACGGCGGTTGCTGAAACTCCGGCAGATCCTGTGAGGTTAACGACGCCGGTAATTGGGGCGGACTGTACGGCAGTCGCGATCGATAAGGACGTAAGAAGCAGCGTTGCCGCTGACCACTTTTTCATTGAATGCCCTCCTTGGTAGTGTGTTGAATGTTGCCTTCCTTGGCAGATTGTCCAAGCACCCTAGGTGCCGGCTTGTGGGGCTACTATGCCTAGTAGACTCAGCTGCCCCCTCCGATGACGATGCTGCCCGAATCATCTTGCCGTGACCAAGGCTACCCAGTTTAAGCGTGTAACGAAAAAATATGGATTGCCTTAATACACAAAATGAAAAGGGAATACACAAAGTCTAAATCCTTAGGAGCCAGGTATCAACCTTTTTAGGGAAGGCGAGACCGTGCAAAGTACTAGTGAGCAATTGGTGGTCCACCTTAGAAAATCGTTTCTTTCGCCTAAGAAACATTTTCTATAGCCACAAGAGTGGTAAATGCTACCGGGAAAAAATCTGAGGGGATAGTGTTTCTTGCTCGATTCAGGCGCCCTGTCCAGCCGGTGACCAATCGAAGGGGGAAGAGCCCTCGCTCTGCAGGGAATGGAGCAAATTGGCCAGTGTACTGGTGGTTGGAGAGGGCGAATCCGGTGCTAGGACGGGGATTTGCGTCTCGATGTGATCGCGGAGGGCGGCGATTTTAGCCGCGTAGCGGGGCGCGGGGCGGAGGGAGTCGAAGACGAGGAGCTCCATGTCGCAGTTGAAGCGGGGGTCGAAGTAGGCGGGGAGAATTTCCCCACAGGGTAGGGCAATTTGACGCGCTCCGAGGCGTTGGAGGATGGACGCGGAGGCATGACGGCGCGTGGCGGTACTAAGACCGATAGTACCTCCGAGGACTTCACCGAGGGCGAACATGTAGAGCACGGAGTGCAGGGCGACGGGGGTGTGGCGGGCCTGGGGCGCCACGCACCAACCGCCGAGTTCGGCAAAACTGGCGCGGCGGGCGGCGGCGGCCTCGATGGAATGTTCGACGGCGGTCTGGAGCTTGCGGCGCCAGAGGGAGGAGTGGGCGAGAGGGGAGCGGGCGGCGGTGGTGGCTGGGAATGAAGGATTTTTCAGGGGATGGTAGCGGGCGCAGGCGACGAGTTCGCCCTCGTCATTGTGGGTGAGAAGGTGCCAGCTTTCGCGGTCAGCGGGTTGCTCATGGCGGCCGTCAGCCGTGACCTCGGAGGGGTGGATGGCCCCATCCTGCAGGTAAGACTGGGCGCGGAAGCGCTGGAGGTTGTCGAGTAGTTCCCTGTGCCGATTCGCCGATGCCGCTGTGCGGCGGCCGAGCGGGTTGGCGGAACAATCCTGGGGAACGAGCAAAGTTTGGCGGCTGGTGGAGAACCGGGCACTGGGGAGCTGCGACGGGTACATCTACTTCTTAAGTTTCCTTCTTGCGACTGTTAATGAAGCCAGTTCCTTGGCGAGAACCGGGAAGCGGAATGCCGGACAGTGGGCTGAGAAAAATTTTTTACTTGGTTGAAACTCGAGCCGCGCACAGACACTCTACAACAAGGAGCGGAGCTACCTCGGGAGCACGTCAGGCGCCATTCGGGGGAACTGGAGCGAAAAAGCTCATAACTCCTGCATTTTGTGCAATGTAGGGAGGCGGATATACGGGAGCCGCCAGGGCGCCGCTGTAGGAATTTCCATGGCCATTCGTACAAGGCCGGTAGAAAGTGCGCAACGGCTGGCGTGGGGCGGAGTGAGAGACTTGTATACACTTTTAGTTGGTGGCTGATCGAAGGAATAGCGCTTTTGGCGTCTAAAGTGGCTAGTCACCCAGCGGCAGTGTTTTTCTTGCATTTTTTTGTGCGCTTGCTTGATTCTCCCCCCCAATCCCCGGTACACTGCAATTTCATGCCGTACTACTCCCACAGCTTTGCCTATCGATTTTGGCGGCTCGACGCAATCGCGTGAGTGGGACTCGGATACGGGAATATTAACTCGGTAACGAAGCTAAGCCCACTCGTGAAGAGTGGGTTTCTGTGTTTTAGGAGGCGTACCTCTCTTCCGGGCTTATCGGCGAGGCGAAACGAAACATGATTATTTCGATGAAATTGCATAGCAGCAAGCAAGAAGTGGAAGCGGTTTGCGAGCGTATTCGTGAGTTTGGATACAAAATCCACGCCATCGAAGGGGAAGAGCGGGTAGTGATCGGCGCTGTGGGGATGGGCGATGTGACAGCCTGCCTGGAGAGCCTGGAAGCGATGCCCGCGGTGGAAAAAGCGGTGCGGATTTCGGCGCCGTACAAGTTCGTCAGCAAAGAATTCAAGAAATCGCGGACCGTTATCTCGTTGAAAACGAAGACGGGCACGATTGAAATCGGCGGCGACGACTTTGTGATGATGGCGGGACCGTGCTCGGTGGAGAGCGAAAAGCAGATCATGGAGTCTGCCGAACTGGTGGCGGAGACGGGCGGCAAGGTGCTGCGCGGCGGCGCTTTCAAGCCCCGGACCTCGCCCTACGATTTCCAAGGCTTAGAGGCGGAAGGTCTGAAGCTGTTGGCGAAGGCGCGCGAAGCCACCGGATTGGCCGTGGTGACCGAGATCATGGCTGACAAGGACGTGGACCTGGTGGCGGAATATACCGACATCATGCAGGTGGGCGCGCGGAATATGCAGAATTTCGCGTTGTTGAAGAGCCTGGGGCAGTGCGGCCGGCCGATTATGTTGAAACGCGGTTTGAGCGCGACGATCAAAGAATTGCTGATGTCGGCGGAGTATATTGTGGCGCACGGCAATCCGAACGTCATGCTGTGCGAACGCGGCATCCGCACGTTTGAGACCGAAACACGGAACACCTGCGACATCAGCGCCGTGCCGGTTCTGAACGCCTTGACTCACTTGCCTGTGATTCTGGACCCCAGCCACGCGGTGGGCAAACGCAGCCTAGTACCGCCGCTGGCCCGGGCGGGCGTGGCAATCGGCGCCGATGGCATGATCGTGGAAACGCATCCCTGTCCGGAGAAGGCGTGGAGCGACGGCGCCCAATCTTTGACGCTGGAACAGTTCCGCAAGATGATGAAAGACTTGGCTCCGTACATCGCGTTGTGGAAGGCTTCGCGCTTGCAGGAAGCGGTACTGGCCTAGCCGCGAGATTCACCAGCTACCCGGCAGGAAAGGGCATCCATGAAACTGAGAGGCAATTCGTGGCTCCTAGTCCTGCTGGCGGCGGGCGGGGCGGCAATCATTTACGGTGTTCTGGTTTGGAGCCGTCTGGTTTCCGATCCCACCTTGGCCGATATCCTGCAGCGCCTTCCGGATCGTGACGCGGCGACCGTGCATGTGAACGTCGCAGCGCTGCGCGGCGCGGGACTGGGGGCGTTGCTGGAAAACTCCCCTGTGACCGAAGAGCCAGAATACCGGCGCTTTGTGACCGAAAGCGGATTCGACTGGAAAACGGATCTGGAAGCGGTGACAGCCTGTAAACAAGGGCCGCACTGGTACTTTTTTGCACGCGGCCGGTTCGAAATGGATAAACTGCGGCAGTACGCGCTGAGCCGGGGCGGCGAATGCCGGAACGGCATTTGCGACGCCCCCGGCGCGACCGTGGGCAAACGGGTTTCGTTCTTTCCTCTTTCGGGCCGGGTATTAGTGTTGGCCAGTTCTCCGGCGCCCTGGGCTGTCTATAACGTGAAGAAAAAGTCAGGGCAGGCATGGACGGGCGGCACGCCGGAGGGGCCGATCTGGATTTCGCTGAACGGAGGCGTGCTGGCGGGCGAACCCTCCCTTCCGGCCGGCGGCCGGTTGTTCGGCAAAGTACTATCGGAGACGGAACGAACCAACTTCACCGCAGCGATTTCCCCCAGCGGCATGGAACTGCGCATGCGTGCCTTTTGCCGCGATACGGCGTGCGCGGAGAATGTAAAGGCACAGCTGGAAGGCGTCACGAGGGAGTTCAAGGCCTATTTCGACCGCTTGGGCCAGCAGGCCCGTTCCGACGACCTGAGCGGATTGCTGTTGGCGGGACAGTTTGCCTCCAAAGGGACGGAAGTGACGGGCCGCTGGCCGCTCTCGCTGGGATTTCTGCAGAAGCTGGCCGGCGGCGGGTTATAGACGGTTATGTTATTGGTTGCAGGCAACCTAGTCTATGACTGGGTGGCCGGTCCGGTCACGGAATTGGCCTGGGACCAGACCACCTGGCCGGCAGAGTTTTCGGCCGGGCTGGGGGGCAACGGCGGAACGACGGCCTATGCGGCGGCGCGGCAGGGAGCGCGCGTACGGCTGGTGACCGGGCGGGGCGAGGATGAGCACGGATTGATTCTGGATCGCCGGTTGCGCGAGGCGGGCGTAGAAACGGTTTATCTGCCAGGACTGGCGGGCGGCACCGCGATGACAATGGGCCTTTTCCGGCCCGACGGCGCGAGGGCGCTGATTCACCGTCCCGGCGTATTGACGGAACTATTTGCCGCCGTGCCGTCGCTGCAACCCTACGGCAGCGGAATCCGGTGGCTGCATGTGGCCAATCCGTTCGCGGTTCCGGGGCTTCGGCGGCGGGCGGCGGATTACCTGCGGGAAGCGAAAGAAGCGGGTTGGACGACGTCGATGGATCTGGGTTGGGACCGGCTAGGGGAATGGATGCAGGTGGTGGGACCGTGCCTGCCGCACTGCGATTGGTTGCTTGCGAATGCGGCCGAACGGGCCGAGGTGGATTTGCGCGGCTTCGCTGGCGGGGTTGTTGTCAAACTAGGCGCGGACGGCTGTACGGTGGGTGAGGTACATATACCGGGCATCCCATCGCGAGCCGTGGACTCAACCGGCGCAGGAGACTGCTTCTGCGGAGGATTTCTGGCGGCGATGCTGGCGGGTGCGTCTCCGCAAGAAGCGGCGCACGCGGCCAATGCCTGCGGAGCGCGGAGCGTGTCGGCGGCTGGCCCGACGAGCGGGTTGGACTAGTTCAGGAAGTAGGTGCGGTAGAGCGTGTCCCGCTGCTTGGGGATAAAACCGGCGTCGCGGATCATGCGGCGGAGGTCTTCTTCGGTCGCCGAGAACTGCGCTCCGGCCTGTGAGACGACATTTTCTTCAATCATGACGCTTCCGACGTCATTGCCTCCGAAACGAAGGCCGACCTGACAGACTTTCAGGCCTTGGGTGACCCAAGAGGTCTGAATATTGACGATGTTGTCGAGGTAGAGGCGGCAAATGGCGAGTGTTTTCAGAAACTCGACAGAGGTGGCCTCCTCCTTGACGAAGCGGCCGAGGGAGGTGTTGTCCCGCTGGAAGCTCCAAGGGATGAACGCGGTGAAACCGCCGGTTTCTTCCTGGAGATCGCGCAGTACTTGGAGGTGGTGGATCCGATGCTCGATGGTTTCTCCGCAGCCCCACATCATGGTGGCGGTTGTGCGGACCCCGAGTTTATGGGCTGCGCGATGAACGCTTAGCCACTCTTCGGTGTTGCACTTCAAGCGCGCGATGCGTTGGCGGACCTCGTCGTGGAGGATTTCGGCTCCGGCGCCGGGGATGGAATCGAGCCCCGCATCCCGGAGGCGGGCGATGGTGTCAGAGACCGACAGGTTGGAAATTTCCGCGATGTTGAGGATTTCGGGAGCGGAAAGGACGTGGAGTTGAATGGTGAAGCGTTCTTTGATGGAACGGAAGAGGTCTTCGTACCACTCGATGGGGAGGTCGGGGTGGAGGCCGCCCTGCATGAGAACGCCCGTACCGCCTACGTCGATCGTCTCCTGGATCTTTTGAAAAATGACTTCCTTGGGATGCACGTACGCTTCGTCGTGGCCCTTCGGCCGGTAGAAGGCGCAGAATGAGCAGTACTCGGTGCAGACGTTGGTGTAGTTCAGATTGCGATCAATGATATAGCTGGCGATGTTGTGGGGGTGATATTTGCGGCGGAGTTGGTCCGCTTCCATGCCGATGCCGATGAGGTCGTGGGAGCGAAACATATCGAGAGCCTGTTGGGGGGTGATCATTATTTAACCTCCAGAGCGGGTTCCAGAGCCGCGGCAAATTCCAAATAGGTCCGCATGCCTTTGTATTCGTTTTCGCCGAGACGGAAGCGAATGTGATGAGTGAGATAGGTATGAACGAGGTCCGGGGGCAGACCGCGTTGCGCCGATTGACCGGCGACGATGGTGGCGATGTGGCGTTCGCCGTAGGCCAGAGAATCAGTGAAATGCCGGGTGTTGGCTTCGGTAATGAAGGCGGGTTGACCGCACCAGACGGCAAAGACCATGGGAAGCCCGGTGAGTTCCTTCCACTCGTGGCCGAGGTCGAGAGTGCGGAACGGGAGCGTATCCGGATCGAGGGATAAGGCGGGGTCTCCGATGATGAGCGCGGCGTCGTTGGCGGCGAGCATGGCGTCCAGAGCAGGTTCGGAGACGGTGAGGACGGGGAAGGCGTCAAATTTCTGGGCGAGGATGACGCGGGCGAGCATGACGGAAGAGCGGGAAGAGCGGTCGACGGCGAGAGTGCGGATTTCCGAAGGATGAACTTTGGAAATCAAAGAGATAGACCGAACCGGGCCGTCGCAGGCGATGCCGATGCCCGGGCAGTGGGACAGTCCCTGGCGGGCCATTTCAATCACGGGGAGGAGTCCGATATCGGCGAGGCCGGCCTGGACGCGGTCCGCGCCCTCGGAGGGAAGACAATAGTCGAGCCGAAACGGATGCCGCCGGGGACCGTTTTCGAGGCCCCAAATAAGAGGGACGGTATTCAAGTAGGAAATAACGGCGACGCGGGGGCGGGCGAGGTCAGAGTGCATTGGAAAAAAGGGGAGCCCTTCTTCTCAGTTTAGCTTAGTGGGAGCGAAGTGCCGCGCGTAAACAAATGCAAGACGAGAAAAGCGAAGAAGTACTACAGCTTTAGCGAGTTACAGCCGATGAGCCGGGTGTGGGGCCGGGTAGACAGGCCCTTTGTGCGGATGCTAAGGTTGCAGAGAATGTCTCCCGTGCGCAAAACGGGGGCTCTCCAAGAAGAAATCGGAAGCTATTCGGCTAGAAATTCATGATGAGAATAAAGACTTTTCTATTGTTGACTGCGCTGACGACGATTGGATTCGGGCAGACTCCAGTCCAGTTAAACCCTGTGCCGTCCCGCGCGGTTGGGCAAGCAACGTTGCAGCGGTTGACCGCTGCTCCCAACCTGGTGGAAGGACGGGAGTTAAATGCTCCCATCGGCGTAGCAGTCGACGCCACCCAGTCGACTCCGATTCTCTATGTAACCGATACCGGCAATAACCGCGTTCTGGTTTGGAGAAATGCAAAGGCGAGCAATGGAAGCAAAGCCGACCTTGTGATAGGGCAGAACGACTTTTTTACGACGGTTCCGTTGGGACCGGGGACCACGAATTCGGTCGGTATGCGGAGTCCGACGGGGATTGCCGTCGACAGTCGCGGCAACCTCTATGTCGTGGACGCCGGCAACAACCGGATTTTGCGATATGCGCGGGTTACTGAACAGCAGGCCGACTTGATTCAGCCGAATCTGGTGATCGGTCAGACTTCGTTTTCCGCGCGGGAGCCGAATCAGGGAAATACGAGCCCAACCGCCCGCACGCTGGCGTTCACGTCTGGTTCCACTTTGTACACGTCTTCGCTCGGCTTCGACTCCAACGGAAACTTGTGGGTGAGCGATCCGGTGAACTCCCGGGTTCTACGGTATCCGGCAGCGGCACTGGGCGACTCAGCTACGAATGCGCCCGAGGCGGACCTGGTGATCGGCCAGTCCAATTTCACGAGCCTGCAGACTGTGGATTGGGGCCGGTCCGAGAGCCGATTGTTAAAGAGCGCCATTCTCCAGCCGATGGGCGTTGCCTTTGATCCGGCTGGGCGCTTGCTAGTTACGGATACCGCAAACCGGCTGATGGTTTACGCACCCCCCTTCCAGACCGGCATGTCCGCGGCCCGCTATGCGGGACTGGTTGTTTCCGTACAAGGACAGCCGGCGCTGCCGGCGATCAATCAATATACCCTGCGGGCTCCGAATGCGGTGTTTGCCACAGCTTCCGGCGTTTTTGTGATGGATTCGGCGACACATCGTATCTTGCGTTTTGATCCGGTGGACCAGTGGCCCGATGAGACGCAGGCTTTACCGTCGCCTGCCGCCAAGTCCGTATTTGGCCAACCCGACTTTAACAGCTTCCGCGGCAACCGTGGCCTGTCGCAGCCGAGTGAGGGCTCTCTCCTGCAACCGACCGGCGTGGCCGCCGTGGATAACGAAGTGTACCTGACCGACAGCGGCAACAACCGGTTATTAGTCCTCCAGTTGAATGGGGCAAATCTTGGCTCCGCCACTCGCGTGCAAGGGCAGCTAGGCTTCAGCTATCGCGGCGTCAACCTCGTCGACGCGCGCGGCATGTTTGTTGCCAATGGCGCCGTCAGCCTCCCCAACAGCGGCGGAAATGTGCTGCCGGGAGGCGCGGTGGTGATGGACCGAACGTCCAATCCTCCACGTCTCTACATCGCTGATACCTATAACAACCGGATCCTCGGTTATTCGGACGCCCGCCTCGTGAAGCCAGGCGATGCGGCGGACCTGATCATTGGACAGACTAACGAATACGAGGCCCGGGTGAATTCCCCCACGGCGGACGTGGACCAATTGACCGACCAGGGATTGCAGCAACCGAGCGGGATCGCTGTGGATTCCAAGGGTGATCTCTACGTAGCCGACGCCGGCAACGGCCGAGTTCTCCGATTCCCCCGTCCATTCGATCAAGCGCAGCGCACGGCGCAACGCGCCAATCTAGTAATCGGCCAGACCGGATTCAACATCAAGATCACCGATCCGACCCAGCGAAATATGTCGCGCCCTTATGGCGTGGCGCTCACCGTGGAAGGTCACTTGTTGGTTTCGGATCTCGCTCATAACCGCGTGCTCCTGTTCCGCAAGGCTACTTCTGGCGATTTTTCTAATGGGCAGCCGGCTTCGGTTGTCTTCGGCCAACGCGACTTCCTGACGGCTTCGGGCGGCAACACGCAGTCGCAATTCAACGGCCCGATGCACATCGCCACGGATACGGACGATCGCCTCTATGTTTGCGACGCTGGCAACCGGCGGGTCGCAATTTTTGACCGTGCGCTGGCGGCTCCTAATTTTGCCGCTCCGGCGATCGTTCTCACCACATTCACGGCGGATCTCAACTCCGGCCGGCAGGAGGCATTGGGACCTGTACAGGGGATCAATGTCAGTCCTCGCACGGGCGAGATCTGGGTTTCCGATGCCGGCAATAATCGGGTAGTCCGGTATCCACGTTTCGACCGTCTGGTTTCTTCGCCCGCTTCGGATTATCTGCTGAGCTCCTATCAGCCGATGGCGGTGTCCATTGACCTCTTTGACAACCTGCTGGTTGTAGAAGGGGCCAACCGGGTTGCCTTCCACTATCCGGGATTGGCGGCTATCAGCGCGGCGCATTTCCTGAATCGCCGGATTTCACCGGGCATGGTGGCGGCGCTCTATCCCTTGGGCATTCGGTACGGCGATGACACCGTCGTGGCGTCGGCCTACCCCTTGCCGACTGACCTTTCCGACGTGCAGGTCCTGGTGGATGAAACGCCGGCTCCCCTTTATTTCGTCTCGCCGGGACAGATCAATTTTTACGTGCCGATGCGACTGGAGCCAGGCGGAAGGACGACGGTGATCGTGCAGCGGAAGTCGACCAACCAGATCCTCGCCAGCGGAGTTCTGGATATTGGCACGGCGACTCCCGCCTTGTTCACAACGACGCAGAACGGCCGTGGGCAAGTAGCGGCTCTCAATGAAGACAACTCGATCAACACCAATACGAACGGTGTGGCTCGCGGCCAGGTGATTCAGTTGTTCGCGACTGGCCAGGGTAAAGTACCCGGCGCTCCCGCGGACGGTGAACCGCCGTCGGGCGCGATCAGCACGCCTCGCAAACCGCGCGTAATTATTGGCAGCACTGAGGTGTCGCAGGAAGCCATCGAGTATTCGGGGTTGGCACCTGGATTGGTCGGTGTTTGGCAGATTAACGTCCGGGTTCCGATGGCGGTACCTCCCAGTTCGGCGACGCAGGTCGTTGTTTTGGCCGACGGTATTCCTTCCAACCAGCCCGAAACGGGTGGAGTTATTTTGACTACGATTGCCGTGAAGTAGTTTATGGCGCCAGGGTCAGTTTCGGTTCATTGCTGGTCACTCCGTCCGCTGTGATCGAAACTGGCTGATCGCCTGCCGGAACATTCGAGGAAACCCGGATGTTCACTTGATTCAATCCAATAAATCCAGGGGCCAGTCCACTGAAAAGAATTTCGGCGGGCTGGCCCCCGGCTTGTGCGGTGACGGATGCCGCGCCGAAGCCGGTGGCATAGAGTTCAAAGATTCGAGAGCCACGGTCGATGGCGGCGGCCCGGCCGGTAGCCGTGTCGAAGAAGATGCCTGGCTGTACGGCAAGGCGGGGGACGGATGCCGAGACAGAACCCTGGCCGGTCTCTACCCGTACACTGGCGGTGGCGGCGGTGTGGACGCTGGCGGGAACGGCGAAGTTAATCTGTGAAATGCCGCTATAGAAGACCTGCGCGCTGTTTCCGTCCACCGAAACCTGCGCATCCGCTAAATTGGATCCGAATATGGTTGCGATTCCACCAGGTACAATTCCAGGACGGAACGAGGCGGCGTTGACTACGGCGCCGCTTTCAAAAGCCGGTTTACCGAGGGCGATAACCCGAGCGCTCGGCGCGGAGTTTCCTTCGATGCGGAACTCCAGTAGGTTGTTTGCGGCGGCCGGAGTCCAACGGAATGCCGCCTGTCCCGATGCGTCGGTAACGGCCATCTCCGGCGTGACGACGGCTCCATTGGCCGAAATGCGCACATTCGGGTAGGGAAGGTCGTTCGCGTCGGTAAGCCGAAGCACGATGGGATTCGGAAGCGGTTGGCCAGCTACGGCCGTCTGACGATCGCCAGAGAGGACACGCAGCGTCAAACCGGCGGGTGCGGCCGCGATGCTGAGCCTGGCCTCGGCCGTCATGTAGGCGGAATTCCCGAGAGGCTCGGCGCGCAGTACCTCGACTCCTGAGCGGAGCGCCTTTAGGACGGCGGCGGCTGAAGTTGACCCGGCTGGAATGGTTATGGAGGCCGGCGCTTCCACGAGGCCATTCGAAGGAAGCAGCCCAATGGTGACAGGTGTTGCAGCGGGTTGGGCCAGGAATACCGATGCGGTGATTTCCCGGCCGACAATCATTCCCGCGGCGGGCTCGATGGAGAGGCGAACGGCGCGGCGGAGTGACGCATCCATAACCGCGCGGTTCGAGGTGTAGCGGGGGAAGGCGGATTCGAGCGCATTCCGGTAGCGTTCCAGAATGGCTAGCGTCTGCGGGGAGGCAGACTGGCCTGGCGGGACAATGAGGACCATGGCGAGGCGGTAACGGCGCTGTTCCACCGTATGGTCCGGGACGCGTCTGCCCTCCGCGGAGATGATTTCTGAAATGTCGATGTCGCGGCGCACGCCATTGAAGCCGACACCGACACGGGGCGCCTCCAAGGCAGTGGTCGCGTTTTGGACCAGGAAAGACGGGGGCACTTCCTCTGGAGCGCGGAGTCCCATCAGGTATTGA